>JBOHUL010000064.1:0-94339 GCA_050734425.1 Candidatus Dormibacteria bacterium | reverse complement strand
CTGCGCCAGCTCGGCCAGGGCGGCGTCGGTGCGCCGGCTCAACTCCTCCCGCAGGCGCTGCAAGGGGTGCTCGCTCAGATAAATGCCAAGGTGCTCGCGCTCCCAGGCCAGCCGCTCGCGCCTGAGTTCATCGGTGAGGGCGGGAAGTGGCGACTCCCCTTCGGCAGGCGATGGCAGCCGGAACTCGTTTGGATCAGGCTCGAAGAGGGCGATCTGGCCCGACTCTCGCTCGCGGGTGATGATCTCGGCCCGGCGCATGGCGCCCTCCAACTGGGCCAGCAGTTGCCCGCGGTCACCGAGGACGTCGCAGGCGCCGCTGCGGATCAGGGCCTCTAGCGCCCGTCGGTTTAGTTCGTGGCCGCGGACCCTGGTGCAAAGGTCGACCAGGTCTCGGAAGGGGCCGCTCTCCTGACGCAGCTCCACCAAGGCCTCTGCGGCCGCCTGGCCGACGTTCTTGATGTGCATCAGGCCGTAGAGGATCTCCCCCCGGGTCGCGGCCACCCCACCGTCGGCGCCGGGTCCGGGGGCCGCGCTGACGCTGAAAGGTGCAGCCGAGTTGTTGATGTCGGGCGGGTGGACCACGATTCCCCGCATCTGGGCGTCCTGGATCGCACGCTTGAGCCGCTCGAAGTCGTTGGCTTTGCTGTTCAGCAGGGCAGCCATGAACTCCAACGGGAAGTGGGCCTTGCAGTAAGCGGTCTGGTAGCTGACCAGGCCGTAGGCGACCGAATGGGCCTTGTTGAAGCCGTAGCCGGCGAAGTAGTCGATGTACTCAAACAGGTCCACCGCAGTCCGCTCCGGAACGCCCCGGCTGATGGCCCCTTGAAGGAAGCGCTCCCGCTGGGCCGCCATCTTGGCCTTGTCCTTCTTGCCCATGGCCGCCCGGAGCAGGTCGGCGGCCCCCAGGCTGAAGCCCGCGGCTCTTGCCGCGATCAGCATCACCTGGTCCTGGTAGACGATGACCCCCTGGGTCTCCCTGAGGATGTCCTCGAGCTCGGGGAGGATGTAGGTGATTGGCTCCTCGCCCCGCCGCCGCTTGATGTAGAGATCTGTCGCCCCACCCTCGATCACCCCGGGGCGGTTCAGGGCCACGGCCACGGCCATGTCCTCGATCGAGCGGGGTCGCACCTCCATGACGATCCGGCGTCCGCCGGTGGTCTCCAGCTGGAACACGCCCAGGGTGTCTCCCCGGGCCAGGAGCTCATATGTGGCGGCATCGTCCAAGGGGATGGTGTCGAGGTCGGGACGCTGCCCGTGCAGACGCTCGACGTTGTCCAGCGTCTCCTCCAGGATCGTCAGCGTCTCCAGGCCCAGGAAGTCCATCTTCAGGAGCCCGATCCGCTGAATCCCATTCATGTCGAACTGGGTGACCACGGCGTCCCGGCTGCCAGTCGGGCGTTGCAGCGGAACGTAGTCGGTGAGCGGCCCGGGCGCGATCACGACCCCGCCGGCATGGGTCCCAGCGTTGCGGGAGATGCCCTCCAGCCGCTTGGCGGTGTCGATCAGTCTCTTGGCCCATGGTTGGCCGTGGTAGATCTCGCTCAGCTCCCGCGATTCCTTGAGGGCGACCTCCAGCGACATTCCGGGCCGGATCGGGATGAGCTTGGCCAGCCGGTCCACCTCGGGCAGGGGCACCTCCAGGACCCGGCCCACGTCCCTCACAACGGCCCGAGCAGCCATGGTGCCGTAGGTGACGATCTGGGCCACCCGGTCCTGGCCGTAGCGCTGATTCACGTACTCAATGACCCGGCCCCGCCCAAAGACGTCGAAGTCGATGTCGATATCCGGCATCGAGACCCGCTCCGGGTTGAGGAATCGCTCAAAGATGAGGTCATAGCGGATGGGGTCGATGTTGGTGATGCCGAGGCTGTAGGCCACCAGGCTCCCGGCGGACGAGCCCCGGCCGGGCCCGATCTTCACGCCCAATTGCCGGCCCACCCTGGTGAAGTCCCAGACGATGAGGAAATAGGGGGCGAAACCGGTCTCCTTGATCACGCCCAGCTCGTAGTCGAGGCGCCGCCGGTAGCCGTCGGACGGGACACCATCAGCCAGGCGCCGCGCCAGACCGGTCCTTGCCACCTCCTCCAGGAAGTCGTCTGGCGTCCGCCCCTCGGGGACGTCGTACTGGGGCAGGAGCCGCTGCCCCAGCTCCGGCTGGAACTGACAGCGGGCCGCTATCTGCCAGCTGTTGTCCACCGCCTCCAGGCAGTAGGGGAACTTGGCAACCATCTCCTCGGTAGAGCTGACATGGAACTCGGGGCCGGCGAACTTGAGCCGCTTGGGATCCTCCTGGCGGCTCCCGGTCTGGATGCAGAGCAGGACGTCATGGGCTTCGGCGTCAGCCTGGTCGACGTAGTGGCAGTCGTTGGTCGCGACCAGTGGCAGGCCAGTCTCACGGGCGACCTGCAGCAGCCCCTCGCGGACGATGCGCTCCTCCTCCATGCCGTGGTCTTGGAGCTCAAGGAAATATCCGTCGTTCCCGAGGATCTCCTGGTACTCGTGGGCCACCTGCAGCGCGCCCTCCCGGTCGCCGGCCAGGACGCGCTGGGGCAGCTCGCCCCCGATGCATCCCGAGAGGCCGATCAGGCCCTGAGCGTGCTCCGCAAGGAGCTGGTGGTCGATCCGGGGCTTGTAGTAGAAGCCCTCCAGATGGGCTTGGCTGACCAGCTTGATCAGGTTGGCGTAGCCCTCGCCGTCCCGGGCCAAGAGCACGAGGTGGAACGGATCGCGGTCAGCCCGCCCCTCGCGCTGAAGGTGCGACCGGGCCGCCACGTAGACCTCGCAGCCGATAATCGGGCGGACGCCGGCGGCCTGCGCCGCCGCGTAGAACTCGATCGCCGCGGCCAGCACCCCGTGGTCGGTGACCGCGACCGCCTCCTGCCCGTGGCCCTTCACCCGCTCCACCAGGGAGCTGAGCCGGGAGGCCCCGTCCAGGAGCGAGTACTCGGAGTGGGTGTGGAGATGGGCGAAGCGGGGAGAGGGCATGGATTAGAGCAGATACCTCAGGGGCACGGCCGCCGCGCCCTCGGCCCCAGTATCGCGGTCGCCGGCGGACCCCGGCGTCAGGTCCGCCGGAGCAGGGCTGCGGTCTCGAAGTGGTAGGTCTGGGGGAACATGTCGATCAGGCAGAGCCTCTCGAGGCGGTAGCGTGAGCGGGAGAGCAGCTGCCGCAGGTCTCGGGCCAGGGCCGCCGGCTCGCAGCTGAGATAGACGATGGTCGGGGGCCCCGACCGGCACAGACCAGACCGCACCTCGGCACTCAGTCCCGCCCGGGGCGGGTCGAGGACTACGGCGTCGGCCCGGGCGATGCGCTCCAGCTCGGCCTCCACCGGGCGCCGCAGGACCTCCATGTGGCCCCCACCGTACATCTCGGCGTGAAGCTGCCCCAGTCTTGCCGCCAGCGGCTCCGACTCGATCAGGGTGACCCGTCCCGCCCCAGCCTCCAAGAGCCGGGTGGCGAGGACGCCCACGCCGCCATAGGCGTCGATCACCTCGGCACCGCCAAGGCCCGGCTCCAGGAAGTCGACCACCGACTCGTAGAGGAGAGGGAGCGCCCCCTGGTTCACCTGGATGAAGGCGCCGGCGAACACCCGGAATTGCCGCTGCCGATAGTTGAGACCTGTCGACTCGTCTGTGACCTGCACCTCACCCAGCGCTGGCGCGGCGGCGACCGCGGCCGCCCGGCTCCGGGCGCGCTCGGGGCGGGTCTGTAGCAGCAACTGCCGGCCCTCCTCCCCGACGGTCAAGTGAACCGTCCGCACCTCGGGCCCCAAGGTCTGCAGCGCCCGGCCCACCGGTTCGAGCGCCGAGCGCACCGTCTGGTGGTGGATGAGGCAGTCGGCAACTGGAACCAGGCGGCGGCCGCCGCGGCTCCTGAAGCCCAGGGGGGGCTCGCCCGGGGCTCGATGGAACTCACCCCGCCAGCGGTAGCCGAGGGCGTTGGGAGCGCCCCGCATCTCGATCTCGGGCAGCGGCGACAGCCCCTGGCGCTCGAGCAACTCTTGAAGCACCCCTTGCTTCAGCTGGAGCTGCAGGGGGTAGCTGGCGTGCTGGAGCTGGCACCCGCCGCAACTGCCGAAGTAAGGACAGGGGGGCGCCACCCGCTGGGGCGACGCCTCGTGGACCTGGACGGTGTCGGCCTCGGCGTGGTGCCGACGGACCTTGGTCACCTGGGCCGACACCTCCTCGCCCGGGAGGGCTCCGAAGAGGAAGACCACCAGCCGGCCCAGCCGCCCGACCCCAAGGCCCCGGTGGGCCATCGCCTGGCAGTGGATGCGCACCACCTGGCCCACGCGGACTCCGGGGTCATCGGGATGAGGCGGCGGGATTACTGGACTAAGACTCAGCCCCGGAGCTCCCCCGCTCGCGCAAGCGCTGGTGCAGGACCTCGTTGACCAGCTCGGCATTGGCACGGCCCCGCGAGAGGGCCATCACCGCTCCCACCAGGGAGCGGAAGGCCGCTTCCTTGCCCCCCAAATAGTCGGCGGCGGCCTTGGGCTGCTGCAGCAATGCCTGGTCCACCAGGGCAGCGATCTGCTCCAGGTCCTTGACCTGGCCCAGGCCCTGTCGCCTTACCTCCTCCACCGGGTCCTGGCCACTCTCAAAGCATTGGGCCAGCACGTCCTTGGCGACGCGGGCCGAGACCTCGCCGCCCTGGAGGAGCCCCAGCAGGCGGGCCAGGGCCTGGGGCCCTACCCGGCAATCGGAGGCAGTCTGGTTGGCGGCATTGCACAAGCCCTGGAGCTCGCCCAACTGCCAGTTGGCGGCCACCTTGGGGTCCGCCCCCCCGGCAACCACCTCCTCGAAGTAGCTGGAGTCGGTCGGGCGGGCGGTGAGCAGCAGGGCCTGGGACGGGGAGAGGTGGTACTGGTCCTGGAATCGGAGCCGTCGCGCGGCCGGGAGTTCAGGCAGGGCACCCCGCACCTCCTCCACCAGGTCCCGCGAGATGGAGAGGGGCGGCAGGTCTGGCTCGGGGAAGTACCGGTACTCCTGAGCCTCCTCCTTGCTGCGCTGGGAGACGGTGCGCTGCTCCAGCTCGCTCCAGCCCCTTGTCTCCTGCACTGGGCGACCCCCGCCCTCGAGAACCTCGGTCTGGCGCACCACCTCGTACTCCAGCGCCCTCTGCACGGACCGGAAGGAGTTCATGTTCTTGATCTCAACTTTGACCCCGAGCTCAGCCTGGCCCCGCGGCCGGAGCGAGATGTTGGCGTCGCAGCGAAGGCTCCCCTCCTCCATGTTCCCCGAGCTGACCCCGATGTAGACCAGCAGCTGGCGCAGGGCCCAGAGGTAACCCCGTGCCTCCTGGGCCGAGCGCAGGTCCGGCTCCCCCACGATCTCCATAAGCGGCACCCCGGCCCGGTTGAGGTCGACCAGTGAGTAGGGGGAAGTGTGGATCTCCCCGGAGTGGTGCAGGGTACCGGTGTCCTCCTCCAGGTGTACTCGGGTGATGCCGGTGCGGACCGCCTTACCGTCGAGCTCGAACTCGAGCCAGCCCTTGAGGGAGAGGGGCAGGTCGTACTGGGAGATCTGGTAGCCCTTGGGCAGGTCGGGATAGAAGTAATTCTTTCGGTCGAACTTGCTGAACTCGGGGATCTCGCAGTTGAGCGCCAGAGCGGTCCTCAGGGTGAGGTTGATCCCCTGCTGGTTGATCACCGGCAAAGCCCCCGGCAGTCCCAGGCAGACGGGGCAGGTGTTGCTGTTCGGCGGAAGCCCCAGGTAATCGGCCCGGCAAGAGCAGAACATCTTGCTCTTGGTCAGAAGTTGGGCGTGGACCTCGAGTCCGATCACGCTCTCCCAGCCACCAGAGGCGGTCACGAGCCCAGCTCCAGCCGGGCCGGCAGCCGGCGCCAGATGCCCATCTCCTCCTCGACCACCTGGGCCACCCGGAAGCACACCCCCTCGCCCAGGTAGGGGCCGAGCACCTGGAGTCCCACCGGCAGCGGCCCCTGGAAGCCGGCGGGGACCGAGATCCCGGCGATGCCGGCCAGGTTGGCGGGCAGGGTGAGGATGTCGGTGACATACATCGCCAGCGGGTCCTGGCTCCGCTCGCCGAGGCGAAAGGCGGCTGTGGGGGCGGTGGGCGAGACGATGGCGTCCACCTCATGGAACACACGCTGGAAGTCCTCGGCGACCAGCGTCCGGACCTTCTGAGCCCGCAGGTAGTAGGCGTCGTAGTAGCCACTGCTCAAGGCATATGTCCCCAGAGTGATCCGCCGCCGCGCCTCCTCCCCAAATCCCTGATGGCGGACCAACTGGTACGCCTCCTGCATGGTCTTGGCTTCACCAAAGCCGGGACCGAACCGGACTCCGTCCATCCGGGCCAGGTTGCTGCTGACCTCGGCCGGGGTGATGACGTAGTAGGCGGCGAGGGCGTACTCGGTGGCGGGCAGACTCACCTCGCTCACTAGCGCGCCGCGCTTTCGCAGAACGGACACTGAATCCTCGAAGACGCGCCGGACCCCGTCCTCCACCCCCATCCCCAGGTACTCCTTCGGGATGCCCAGACGCAGGCCCTGGACGCCCCGGCGCAGCTCCTGCCGGTAGTCCGCAGGATCTTGGGGAATCGTGGTGCTGTCATGGGGGTCGGCCCCGGCAATCGCCTGCAGCACCAGCGCCGCGTCCTCCACCGTCTTCGCCAGGGGACCGATCTGGTCCAGCGAGCTGGCCAGCGGGATTAGGCCGTAGCGGCTGACCCTGCCGTAGGTGGGCTTGACCCCCACCACCCCGGTGAAGGACGCGGGCAGACGGATGGAGCCCCCGGTCTCGCTGCCGAGCGACGCGCACGCCAGCCTCGCTGCCACCGCTACCGCCGAACCCCCGCTGCTGCCCCCGGGAACCCGCTCCGGATCCCAAGGATTGCGGGTCAGCTGGTAGGCCGAGTTCTCGTTGGAACTTCCCATGGCGAACTCGTCGCAGTTGAGTTTGCCCAGGGGCACCACCCCCAGCGCTTCCAAGCGCTGGATCACGGTCGCGCTGTAGGGCGGCACGAAGCCTCGCAGGATCTGGCTCGCAGCGGTGGTCTCCACCCCCTTGGTGCAGATCACGTCCTTGACGGCCAGGGGGATGCCGCAGAGGTCGGGCGCCCCCTCGCCCTCCTGGGCCAGGCGCCGGTCTGCCTTCTCGGCGGCGGCCAGAGCCAGATCCGGAGTCCGCCGGAGGAAGGACCCGTAGGTGGAGTCCAGCGCCTCTACGCGCCGGAGCGCCTCCCGGGTCAGCTCGACCGCCGAGAACTCCCGCTGCCGCAGCCTGCGGCTCAGCTCGGAGAGGGGCTCCTCCAGCAGGGTCACTGGATCGCGGGGACGCGCAGCAGCCCGGCCGTGCTGGATCCCGAGTTGGCCAGGGCCGCCTCGGCGCTGAGCCCAGGGGCCACCTCATCCGCCCGGGTGACGTTGCGCAGGTCACCCACCTGGGCAGTGGCGGCCACCGACGAGGTGTCGGCCTGCGCCAGCTTGTTGACAGCGGCGACGATGCGCCCCAACTCCTGGGCCAGACGCTCCAGCTCGTCGGGGCTGAGGCCGAGGCGGGCCAGCTTGCTGACGTGGGCCACCTCCGCCACCGCGATCGCGCCCGCCTCTGGGTCTGCTGTCGCTTCCGCCACCGAACTTGGATTATAGAAGTCGGCGATCGGCCCCGAAGGAGAGTTGAGCATGGTCCCAGCCGACCCCGACCCCGACCCCGACTCGCGCCTGCCGGCTTGGGAGGCCGCCGCCGGGGCCGCCGCCGCCACCGAGGCCACCCGCCGCTTGCTGGACCTCGCCGGGCGGAGGGGCGCCACGACGGTCAACGAGAGCCGGTCCATCCCCGGGGCCAGGCGCGCCAGCACCAAGGCCCAGATCCGCCTGGAGGAGTCGGCCCGGAAGCTGGAGGAGTCCCACCAGCGTTTCGCCGCCCTCACCAATGGCGTCGCCCTCGACCTGGGCATGGCTGAGGACGGCGACAGAGAGCTGCTGAGTAAGCTGCGGCTCACCGTGGCCGTGGAGTTCCTGGAGGAGTCGCTGCGACTCTGCGAGGAGAGCCTGGCCGATCCGGAGGCGATGGCCATTGCCCGAGCGGCCCTCGACCGGCTCCGCGCCACCTCCCGATCGGGCTGAGGAGCCCCGCCCTGCCTCAGCTCGGGAGCTCGACCTCAGGATCTTCCAGCCAGGTCTCGAATTGGGCCTCGTCGATGACCGGCACCCCCAGGCGCTGGGCCGTTTGCAGCTTGGACCCTGGGGATGCGCCCGCGATCACGGCCGTGGTCTTGCGCGAGACGCTGCTGCTGGCGGCCCCGCCCCGTTCCCGGATGGCTGCCTCCGCTGCCGACCGGCTGGTCCGCTCCAGCGATCCGGTGAGCACGAAGGTGCGGCCTCGCCATGGGCCTTCCGCACCAGCGAGTGGCGCCTTGGGCTCGACACCGGCATCCTCCAGCTCCTGCAGCAGTTCCCCCGCCCCCTGGCTGGCGAAGAAGTCCACCACCGACTGGCCCACAGTGGGTCCGATGCCTCCGACCCGGGTCATCTCCTCGACCCCCGCCTGGCGCAGAGCCCCCAGACTGCCGAAGTGCTGGGACAGCAACCTCGCCGTCTGCTCCCCAACGTGCGGGATCCCGAGGGCGTAGACGAAGCGCTCCAGGGTGGGATGGCGCCTGGAGCCGATCGCCGCCACCAGCTGCCGGGCCGAGCGCTGGCCTAGCTGCGGCAGCGGCTCGAGCTGGGCCTGCGTTAGACGGAACAACCCCGCCGCGGAACGGATCTGGCCTCTCCGGAGCAGCTCGGTGATCAGGGCGGGTCCGCAGCGGTCGATGTCTAGCGCCCCCCGACTGACGAAGTGGAGGATACGCTGCATCCGCTGGGCGGGACAGAGCGGATTGGGGCAGCGGGTCGCAGCTTCCCCTACCTCTCGCGCCAGGCTGGCACCGCAGACCGGGCACTGCTCGGGCATGGCGAAGGGGGTGCTCTCCCGCGGCCGCCGCTCCAGGATCACCCGAACCACCTCGGGGATGACCTCCCCCGCCTTGCGGATGACGACCAGATCCCCGGCGCGGACGTCTTTGGTCCGGACCTGGTCCTCGTTGTGCAAGGTGGCGTGCTCCACCGTCGAGCCCGCCACCAGCACCGGCTCCAGGTTGGCGACTGGGGTGGCGACCCCGGTGCGGCCGATGCTGACCACGATCTCGTTGACCCTGGTCTGGCGCTCTTCCGGGGGGAACTTGAAGGCGATGGCCCAGCGGGGGCGGCGGCTGTCGGCGCCGAGCTCCTCCTGCGCGTCGAGACGGTCCACCTTCAGCACCACTCCGTCGGTCTCGTAGGCGAGCCGGTGCCGCTCCTCGCGCCAGCGGTCAAGGTAGGCCTGGATCTCCTCTTCGCCCCTCAGCATCTGGTGGTGTTGGTCAACCGGGAAGCCCGCCGACTCCAGCCAGCTCAGCAACTGCGACTGACGCCCTACCCCCGTGGGCGGCGGGTCGCAGGCGTAGAAGAAAGCCTGCAGGTGCCGCCGCGCAGTGATGCTCCAGTCCAGCTGCCGCAGGCTACCCGCCGCGGCGTTGCGGCAGTTGGCATAGAGGGGCAGCTCCTGAGCCTGGCGTTCTCGGTTGAGCTCGGCCCGGACCGACCGGGCCATGTAGACCTCGCCCCGCACCTCCGCACCCTCCAGGAGCCCTGCTCCGAACTTGGGGACGAGCCGCGCCGGCACCCCCTCCACGGTGCGGATGTTGGCGGTGACGTCCTCGCCCTCGGTTCCGTCGCCACGGGTGGCGCCCAACCGGAGCTCACCGGACTGGTAGGTCAGGGTCACAGCCAGCCCGTCGATCTTCAGCTCAGCCTCGAGCTCGAGGGCCTCGCCACCCAGCCGCCGGAGCCGGTCTTTGAACTGGTCCAGCTCCTCAGCTGAGACGGCGTTCTGGAGCGAGTACATGGGATGGCGGTGGCGGACCTTGCGAAAGGGCGTCGCCGCCCTGCTGCCCACCTTCTGGGTGGGCGAGTCCTTGGTGCGCAGCCGGGGGTGCTCCCGCTCCAACCGCTGCAGCTCCCGGAAGAGTTCGTCGTAGTTGGAGTCGGCGATCTCGGGCGAGTCGAGGACGTAGTACAGGTAGTTGTGGTGGGCGAGCTCCTCTCTAAGCTCCGCCGCCCGCCGCCGCGCCTCCCTGGGCACGGTCACCCGGCTTTCGGCCGCCACCTCTAGGGACCGAGCCGGCGGAGCACCGCGTCGCTTACCGCGAAGCGGCGGTGCCCGGACGAGGCGAACTCGATCACGACCTCCTCTCCCGCCTTGGTCATCTCGCTCTCCCGAATGACACCCCTGCCGAACCGAGCGTGCTCGACCAGGTCCCCCGCCCGGAAGCGGGGCTCGAGTGCGACGGCCGGGCCGGGCCGGACGGCATGCTCCATGATTGCCGGACGGGCTCTGCGCAGGGGTAGGGGTTGGCTCCGGGCGCTGACCGGCACGTCGAACTGCGGACCAGCCGCCGTCCCCGGGAGCAGCGACTCCCCCGCTGCTGGCTGCGGCAGATCCCAGCGCCGGACCTCGGCCCCCTCGCCGAGAGCTGCCAGAAAGCGCGACGGAATCGCCGCCTGGGGGCTGCCGTAGAGGTGGCGCTTGAAGCAGTGGCTGAGATAGAGCCGGCGTTTGGCCCGGGTCATGCCAACGTAGAGCAGGCGCCGCTCCTCCTCGATGTCGCTCATGCAGTCAAGCGAGCGGCTGTGGGGCAGGAGCCCCTCCTCGACCCCCGTAACGAACACCACCTCGAACTCAAGCCCCTTGACTTGATGCAACGTGATCAGGGTTAGGGCGGAGGTGGTCTCTTCCATCTGGTCCACCTCGCCCGCGAGGGCCACCTGCTCCAGGAACGGCCCCAAGGTCTCGGCGCTGGCAGCGTCGCCCTGCTCCGCCGCCAGGCCTCGCAGCTCTACCACGTTGGCCCAGCGCTCCTCACCCTCGGGGCTGCCGTCCCTTAGGTACTGGCGGTAGCCGGTTCGCTCCAGCAGCCGGTCCAGGAGCTGTACCAGAGGCCACGGGCGGCCCCAGTCCCACACCTCGTCGATGGCCTCCCGAAACCGCCGCAACCCGGCGACCGCCGTCCCTCGGATGCCCGCCTCCCGGGGGTCGAGACAGAGGTCCCAGTGGCTGACCCCCCGCTCTGCCGCCGCCCGCATCAGTTCCGCCAGAGAACCAACCCCCACGCCCCTGCGGGGGACGTTGGCCACCCGCTCGAAGGCGAGACGGTCGGTCGGTCGCTCCAGCAGGCGCAAATAGGCGAGGACGTCCTTCACCTCCTTGCGCTGGTAGAAGCGCACCCCTCCCACCAGGCGGTAGGGGATCCCCGCCCGAAGCAGCGTCTCCTCCAGGGCCCGGGACTGAGCGTTGGTGCGATAGAGGATGGCAGTGCCCCCGGGATCCGCCTCTCCTTGGTCTCGAAGCCGCAGCACCTCTGTCGCCACCGCCGCCGCCTCCTCCCGCTCGTCGTAGAGCTGGGCCACCACCACCGGGGTTCCCTCAGGTCCATGGGTCCAGAGGTCCTTCGCCAGCCTCTCCGCGTTCTCCTGGATCACCGACTGGGCCGCCTTCAGGATCAGCTTGGTGCTGCGGTAGTTCTGCTCGAGTGGCACGACTAGGGCGTCGTCGTAGTCCTGCTGGAACTCCATGATGTTGCGGATGTCAGCGCCGCGCCAGCTGTAGACCGACTGGTCGGGATCCCCGACCACCGTCAGCCGCCGGTGCTTCCCGACCAAATCCCGCAGCAGCAGGTACTGGGCCCGGTTGGTGTCCTGGTACTCGTCGACCAGAACGTGGTCGAAGCGCGCCTGGTAGTGCTCACGGGACTCCGCCACGTCCCGGAGCAGGGTCACCGCCCGGAAGAGAAGATCGTCGAAGTCGAGGGCGCCCGCAGCCGCCAACTGCTCCTGGTAGTAGGGGTAGACCCGGGCCGCCTGGCCCTCGACGTAACCCGAGGCATCCTGGGCATAGGCCTCGGGCGAGAGCAGCTCGTTCTTGGCTCTGGAGATGGACTCCACCACCGAGGGCGGGCTGATCCGCTTTTCGTCCAGACCCGCCTGGCGCATCGCCTGCTTGACCAGCGCCAGGCGGTCCACCTCGTCGTAGATGGTGAAGTTGCGGGGGACCCCGATCAGTTCACCATGCTCCCGGAGCATCCGCGCGCTGAGGCCGTGGAAGGTCCCGAGCCACATGCCGTATGGCTCCGCGCCCAGCAGCGCGGAGATTCGCCGACGCATCTCCTTTGCCGCCTTGTTGGTGAACGTCACCGCCATCAGCCGCGACGGTGCTGCCCTATGTTCCGCCAAGAGGAATGCTACTCTCCGGGTCAGGACTCGAGTCTTCCCGGAACCGGCCCCCGCCAGTACGAGCACCGGGCGATCTGGGGCGGTCACGGCCTGGCGCTGCGGCGGGTTCAGATCGAGCAGCAACCGCTGACTGGTTTCCCCCAGCTCTGGCCAGGGCTCGGGCTCGGGCCCGGCCACTGAGATCACCCCACGGTCAAGGGCGTGGTCTGGGTCAGCTCCGAGTAGAGCTCGGGCCTTCGGTCCCCTACGGTGTGGTTGCGGGGGGTGCGCTGCTTGCTCCGCCGCGCCTGGGCCAGGTCCATGTCCGCCAACAACAGAGCCTCGTCACATCGGGGTGCGGGACCGGCCAGCGCCCAGCCATCGGGGCCGATGATGCAGCTGGCACCGATGAACTCCACCCCTCGCTCAGTGCCAATCCGATCAGCGGCGGCGACGAAGACCTGATTCTGGGTCGCCACCGCCACACAGGCGTAATTGCCCATGACCCATCCTCGCTCGTCCGCCACCCGGCGACGGAAGTTTGCCACCCAGTTGGTGGGCACCGCGACGATGTCCGCCCCCGAGAGGGCCAGGACCCGGGCCGCCTCCGGGAACCAGAGGTCGTAGCAGATGAGCATCCCCAGCCGGCCGAAGGGGAGGTCGAAGACCGGGAAGCCGACATCCCCCGGGCGAAAATAGGACTTCTCATCGAAGAAGAGATGGGCCTTGCGGTACACCCCCAGCACTCCATCCGGCCCCAGGAGGAGCGCCGAGTTGTATCGCCCGGCCGGTCCTCGTTCGCAGAAACCGGAGACGACGAAGACGCCGAGCCGGCGGCAGGAGTCGATCCAGCGGCTGACGGTGTCGGACTCCAGCTCCTGCGATGCCTGCGCTGCCTCGGCCTCGTTCTCGAACGCGTAACCCGAACTAGCCAGTTCCGGAAGAACCACGAGCTCGGCCCCGGCCTCGGCGGCGCGGGCGATCCACTGGGAGCCCCGATCGGCGTTGGCGGCCAGGTGGCCGATCTCGGGAGCGTACTGGCAGACCGCTACCTTCAGCCTTGAGGTCTGGGCCACGCTCAGATTCTCCGCCTCCGGGGAGGTCAGAGGTCCATGTCCTCCATCCCGCCCATGTCCCCCATGCCGCCCATTCCGCCCATTCCGCCCATGCCACCCATTCCGCCCATTCCGCCCATGTCGCCCATCCCACCGCCGCCCGGGCCCGCCGGGAGGGCCGGCTCCGGCTCGGGCACGTCGGCGACCAAGGCTTGGGTGGTCAGAAGCATGGCCGCCACGGAGGCGGCGCTCTGCAGGCTGGTCTTGACCACCTTGGTCGGGTCGACGATCCCCGCCACCATGAGGTCACCGTAGCGGAGGGTCTCGACATCGAGCCCCTCAGTCTCCGGGAGCCCCCGCACCCGCTCCAGAGTCACCGACCCATCGAGGCCGGCGTTGGCAGCCAGCTGCCGCACCGGCACCTCGAGTGCCCGCCGGACGATGTCCACTCCGACCTTCTCATCGGGGGTGCCGTCGACAGAGCCCAGGGCGTCAGCCGCCAGGAGCAAGCTGCGGCCGCCCCCGGGGAGGATGCCCTCCGCGACCGCCGCCCGGGTAGCGTCGAGGGCGTCCTCAACTCTCTCCTTGCGTTCCTTGAGAGCGGTCTCCGTCGGAGCCCCAACCTTGATCACGGCGACCCCGCCCACCAGCCGAGCCTTGCGCTCCTGGAGCTTCTCTCGGTCCCAGTCGGAGTCGGTCAGCTCCAACTCCTGGTCGATTTCGCTGACCCGGGCCCGGACCTGCTCGTCAGTGCCCCCTCCCTCGACCACCGTGGTGTCGTCCTTGGTCACCACCACCCGGCGCGCCGAGCCCAGCTGATCCTCACGCACCTTGTCCAGGGTCAAGCCCAACTCCTCCGAGACGAGCTCAGCTCCAGTCAGGACGGCGAGGTCTTGGAGCATGGCCTTGCGGCGGTCGCCAAAGCCAGGGGCCTTGACCGCGCAAGCCCTGACCGTCCCCCGGACCTTGTTCACCACCAGGGTCGCCAGCGCCTCGCCCTCGACATCCTCGGCGACGACCAGGAGTGGCCGCGCCAGGCGCGCCGACAGCTCCATCACCGGAACCACGTCCGCTACCGCGGAGATCTTGCGCGAGGTCACCAGGATCAGGGCCTGCTCCAGCACCGCCTCCATCGTCTTCTGGTCCGTGACCAGATAGGGGGAGACGAATCCCCGGTCGAACTGCATTCCCTCGACCACCTTGACCTCGGTCTCGATCCCCGAGCCCTCCTCCACGGTGATGACCCCCTCCGAGGTCACCTTCTCCATGGCGTCGGCGATCATCTTGCCGATCTCCTTGCTGCCGCTGGAGACGGTCGCCACCTGGGCGATGTCGTCCCGGCCCGCGAGAGGTCGGCTGCGCCGGTCGAGCTCCTGCAGCGCCAACTGGGTCGCCCGCTCGATCCCGCGCTTCAACCCCATCGGCGACGCGCCCGAGGTCAGGTTGCGAACCCCCTCCTCGACCATTGCCTCGGCCAGCAGCGCCGCCGTGGTGGTGCCGTCGCCGGCGGTGTCGTTGGCCTTGCGGGCCGCCTCGGCCAGAAGCTGGGCGCCCATGTTCTGAAAGTGGTCGGGGAGTTCGATGTCGCGGACGATGGTCGCCCCGTCGCTCGAGACCTGGGGCGTGCCGTACTTACGGTCGATCACGACGGAACGGCCCCGCGGCCCCAAGGTGGGCCGGACCGCCGCCGCCACCTGGGCAGTACCCCGCAGGAGTGCGTCCCGGGCTTGGTCGTCGAACTTCAACTGTTTCGCAGGCACTCTAGATCACTCTCCTTGACCGGAGCCGGGCCCGCCGGGAGCCCCAGATGGATCCCGGCGAGCGTTGAGCTCACCGGATGGGTTTCAGCCCTTGGCGCCCTTGCCGTTGGCGACGACGGCGAGGATGTCTCTCTCGGACAGGATCAGGTAGTCCTGCTCATCGATCTTGATCTCGGACCCAGAGTACTTGGCGTAGATGATGCGGTCGCCGACCTTGACATCCATCGCCACCCGCTGGCCGGTCTGCTCGTTGTACTTGCCGTTTCCGATCGCCTCGACAAGACCCTCTTGGGGCTTCTCCTTGGCGGTGTCGGGAAGCACGATTCCACTCTTGGTCGTCTCCTCACGCTCCAGCGGCTTGACCACGACCCGGTCAGCCAGCGGCCGCAACTTCAGGGCCATTCCCTACCTCCTTTGCCGTTAGCACTCAACCCCTGTGAGTGCTAACAGTCTAGCCAGGAGAGGAGCTGGTCCGCAAGTCCGCCACGTCCACTCCGACGGACCCGCCGCCGCGGCTAACATCCCCAGGACATGACCGCGCCTTGCGGCGGGCCCGCTGGGAAGGCTGCTGCCATCGTCGACTACGACAGCGGCTTCGACTACCTCGCCTTCTGGGATAACCGGGACTACGAGTACTGGTTGGAGGCGCGGCTTCTGCGGCGGCTTCTCCCCCGCCTGGGAGGGGGCCAGTGGTTTGCCGACTTCGGCGGCGGCTACGGGCGCCATGCCCCCGAGTATCAGAGAGCGGCGGACCACACCATCCTGGTCGACTACTCGGCGACCCAGCTGACCAAGGCCTCAGAGCGGCTGGCCGGGGAGATCGGGGCCGGGCGGATCCACCTTATCCGGGCCGACCTCGCCCACCTGCCGCTGGTGGACGGCGCGGTGGACACAGCCATGGTGGTCCGGGTGCTGCACCACCTGACCAACCTGGACCCGGCCCTGCGGGAGATGGGTCGGGTCGTGAACCGGCGCTGGCTCGTGGATGTGCCGATCAAGCACCACGCCCTGGCCCGCTGGCGGGGTCTCCGTCGGGGCAGTTGGGCTGAGCTCCGTGGTCCCGAGCCAATGGTGACCGGCTCGACCGAGTATCCCTTCCATACGTTCTCGCTGGCCGCCGTCCGCCGAACCCTGACGAGGAGCGGCTTTCACACCCGCACCGCCGCCAGCGTCAACAACTTCAGGAGATGGGACCAGATGTTCGGCCCAACCCTGGTCCGGGCGCTGCGCCCCGTCGTCTACCCGGCTGAACTTCTGGCCCAGCGACTGGGGCGGAGCTGGTGGGGACCGAGCCAGTTCCTCTTCGCGACCAGGGGTTCGGGCCCCATCTTCCGGAGCCAAGCTCCGCAAAGGGGGACTCCGGCTTCGCTCGCCCAACTGGCACAGCGAACGTGCTGCCCCCGGTGCCGTGGGCCTCTCGCCTGGGGCGGAGACAGCTCGGACTGCACAGCGTGTGGGATCCGATTCAGCAGACAGGCGCGGTTCTGGGACTTCACGAAACCGTTAGCTCTGAGAGATGCGGAGCCCCCAGTGCCAGCCGCCCCCGGATAGCGGGCGGGCGCATCTCGCCGAGAATCAGCAGGGCAGATTGCTGCCGTACGTCTGCGGCCCAGAGCTGCCGCTCATGGCATCCGCGCCCCGGCCGGCGCGAGGGAGGCCTGAAGCAGCCCAACCGCCCGAAGACGCTCCAATTCGGGGACCAGCGCCCCGATCTGCCCAGCGGCTGACTTCACCACCAACACTCGCCCCGCGCCGCTTCACGCATACGCCCGCAGCCCCGGCTCGACACCGAAGGGCCTGGCATCGAAACCTCTGCGCTGCACCGTGGTCCAGGCGGCGGCGCCGATCATGGCGGCGTTGTCGGTGCAGAGGCGGGGGGCGGGGATGGTGACCTCGGCAATGCCCCGCAGCCGCTCTCGCGCCATCTGGCGTAGGAGTCGATTGCTGGCCACGCCGCCGGCGATCACGGCCCGGCGGCTCCCGGTGTGCTCGATCGCGGCCTCCAACTGGGTCAGCAGGGTCTCGACCGCCGCCAGGCGGAAGCTGGCGGCGACATCGGCCACATCCTGCTCTGTGAGTGGGGGCAGCCCCCGCAGCAGGTAGAGAACCGCGGTCTTGAGCCCGCTGAAGGAGAAGGCGAAGTCAGGCAGGACCGGTCGGGGCAGGGTGTACCGCCGCGGATCGCCTCCCTCCGCCACGCTGTCGATGGCCGGCCCACCGGGGTAGGGCAGCCCCAGCATCCGCGCCACCTTGTCGAACGCCTCGCCCACGGCGTCGTCCCGAGTCGCCCCCAACAGCACCACGTCGCCGTGGGAGCGGTAGTGGATAAGGTCGGTATGGCCACCGCTGACCACCAGCGCCACGAAGGGAGGCTCCAGCTTCGGATCCTCGATCCTGGAGGCCAGGACGTGCCCCGTCATGTGGTTGACCCCGACCACCGGCAGGTCCAGGGTCCGGGCCAGGCTCTGGGCGTAGCTGACCCCGACCGCGAGGCAGCCCACCAGCCCCGGCCCCTTCGTCACTGCGACGCCGTCGAGGCCGGCATTGAGTCCCCCCAGCCCGCTCACCGCCTCGGCCACCACGGAGGACAGCCGCTCCAGGTGCATGCGGGCGGCCAGCTCGGGCACGACCCCCCCGTACGGGGCGTGGGCGCTGGCCTGCGATGCCACCACCGAGCACTCCACCGAGAAGTCGTCCAGCACCAGGGCGGCCGCGGTCTCGTCGCAGCTGGTCTCGAGCGCCAGGAGCCTCACCGCTCGGGGATGAGGGGGTCCGGCAGCGGGCCTAAGCCTTCGATCTCCAGGTGTCGGCAGATCTCCAAGAATCGTTGCTTGAAGCGGGGTGCGTGGATCAGGTCCGACCACATCACGAGGGCGTCCTCACCGTTGTCGGTGTAGTAGCCGCGGCGACGGCCGATCACCTTGAAGCCGAAGGTCTGGTAAAGGTGGATCGCGGGCTCGTTGTGGGGTCGGACCTCGAGGCTGACGAAGTTGGCTCGAAGCTGGTACGAGCGGTTGACCAAGGCGGCAAAGATCGCCCGGCCGTAACCCTGGCCTTGGTAGCTGGCGGCCACCCCGATTGTGGTGACGTGGGACTCCTCGCCCACCGCCCAGAGGCCGCCGTAGCCTATGACCTCCTCATTGCGGCGCAGGCAGATGTAGTGGGCGGCCCGATTGCTGTTGAGCTCGCGCTGGTAGGCGGTTCCGGGCCAGGGCGTGGGGAAGACGGCGGTCTCGATGTCGCGAACTGCGGCTATGTCCTCGGTCTGCATCGGTCTGATCTCAAGGCGCTCACCGATGAGGATCACCTATCGAACTCCCAGGGGTTCCGCGTAGTCGGCTGCCACCTGATCGTACGCCGAGATCGGGGTCGGACCCAGCCGGATCAGCTCGGCCACCGCCCCGGCCCGCGAGCGGCAGGGAGTGAGCGCCGACATTCGAGGCAGCTCCCGTCCCGATCCCGCGGTCCCCACGATGCAGGCCGCCTCCTGCCACGCCTTGGGCCACGGCAGCTCCCGCCCCAGGAGCTGCGCCGGTCCTCGCGTCCGCCAACGGAGCGTGCCACTCCCCTCTCGCTCGGGCGCGGGCGCCAAAAGCTGACCGTAGGTGCCGCCGCGCCCGGCATCGGCCAGGGCCAGCGTGATCCCCCCATCTGGTTCGGCGGTGTGGGCCACCAGCTCCAGGGCCCCGATCAGGGCCAGCGGGCAGCCGCGCCCCTGAGCCACCCCCAGAGCTGCCGCCAGACCGCTCCTGACGCCGATGTAGGAGCCCGGTCCGCGCACCGCCAGCACCAGCTCGATCCGCTCTCGGTACCGGGCCAGGGCCATCCCCACCGACCTCTCCAGGGCTGGGTCCGCCGCGACTTCGGGGCTACGCCAGAGCAAGCGCCCCACGCGCGAGGCGACCACCACCAGCGGCGCCCCCCTGCGGGAGCCGTCGATGGCCAGGGCCAGCCCGCCCGCCTCCTCAGTCACCGTCGAGTAGTCCGGAGCGCAAGCGCAGGCTTATCTGTCGCACCTCGGAGTCCAGGATCTCCAGGCCCACCTCGCCGTTGAACCAGGCAGAGGCACAGCGCTCCGGCCACTCCACCACCACCGCGCCTTCCTCCAGGGCCTCGTCGATACCCAGGCGACGGAGGTCGACCTCTGCCTCGAGGCGGTAAAGATCCAAGTGGTGGACCGTGACCCTGCCCGGGTAGACGGCGTGGAGCAGGAAGGTGGGGCTGCGAACGTCCTCGCCACCGCCTGCTCCGGACACTATGCCCTGGGCCAGGACCGTCTTCCCCGAGCCCAGCTCCCCCTTGAGGGCCAGGCAGTCGCCGGGCCGAAGGGCCCGGCCCAGCCGCCGCCCCAGCTCCCGGGTGGCGGCGGCGCCGGAGGTGCGCCAGAGCCGCTCCTCCTCTGCCTCAGAAGTGCCGGTAGCCATCTATACCCTGCAGGGTGACGACGTCGCCCCCCGGGCGCGAGCGCAACACGACACCGCCGCCGCTGACCAATCTGCCCACGACGGCAAGGGGCGGCAGGGCCTCCTCCCACCTCGACCGCAGCGGCTCGAGGTCCGGCTCGGGGATGGCGGCCAGCAGCTCGAAGTCCTCGCCTCCGGAGAGAGCCGAGCGCAGCTGGTCGCAGCCCGGGGCCGACCCGGGGGCCAATGGCACCCGGTCGAGCCAGAGCTCCGCTCCCACTCGACTGGCCCGGCACAGCCGGGAGAGGTCGAGCAGGAGGCCGTCGCTGATGTCCGTCATGGCCCGGACCCCACCGCGCTGGAGCGCGACCCCCGCCTCCACCCGCGCGGTGGGGAGCAGTAGCCGCTCCAGCCAGGGCGGGGGCACCGCGGCCTGGCCCGACTCCAGGAGCTGCAGCGCCATCGCGGCCGCCCCCACGCTGCCGGTCAGGACCAGCAGCTCCCCGGGCGAGCCCCCGCCCAGTGCCACCGGCCGTCCCGCCTCCATGTGTCCCATCACGGTCACGGTCACGGCCAGCGGTCCCGGGGTCCGGCTCAGGTCACCTCCCAGGACCCGGGCAGAGTCCGCCGCGGCCGCTTCCACCAGGCCCAGCTGGATGGCCATCAGCTCGTTCTCGGTGGCAAGGTCCGGGACAAGGGCCGCCGCCAGGCCGCCGTCAACCCGCGCCCCCATCGCCGCCAGGTCGGAGGCCGCCGCCATCCACGCCTTCCAGCCCACCTGGTAGGGCGACTGGTACTGGCGCCGGAAGTCCACGTCCTCGCAGAGGCTGTCGGTCGAGAGCAGCACGGGGCCACCCGAAAGAGGCCCTAGGTCGGCGGCGTCGTCTCCCGGAGCCACCGCCGCCCCCGGTGGCGGTGGCCCTGCGAGCTCGATCAGGGCCTCCAGGGCCCGGCCTTCGCCGACCTCCGCCAGAGGCCTGCCCTCACCCCAGGCGGCGCGTCGCCAGGCCGTCTTGGAGCGGACCAGGGAGTCGCCCTCAGCCGCTGACCGGCACCAGGGGCCGGGGCACGCCCTCAGCCGGGCTGCTGGCACCGAAGCCGCTCGGAAGTCGGTCGCCCGCAGGTCCCGCCCGGTGGGCGGCTCGCCCGACCCTGACCGCCTCACCGAAGGCGCGGGCCATCGCCACCGGATCCTGGGCCTTGGCGATCCCGGTGTTGACCAGGACCCCGGCGGCACCCCACTCCATCACCCGGACGGCGTCGGCCGGTGAACCCAGGCCGGCGTCGACGATCACCGGTACCGGGCACCTTTCGATGATGGCCCGGAGGTTGTGGGGATTGAGCACCCCCAGGGTGGATCCGATCGGGGCGGCCCCGGGCATCACCGCCACCGCACCGGCCTCGGCCAGCCGCAGCGCCAGCGCCACGTCGTCGCTGGCATATGGCAGGACGGTGAAACCCTGGGCCACCAGCTCCCTCGTCGCCTCCATGGTCGCGATCGGGTCCGGCAGCAGCGTCTCGGGGTCACCGACGACCTCGACCTTGATCAGGTCCGACACCGACGCCGCCCGGGCCAACCGAGCGAGCCGCACCGCCTCGGCTGCCGTCGTGGCCCCGGCAGTGTTGGCCAGGATCCGGTAGGCCTTGAGGTCCAGCTGCTCCAGCTCGGTGCGCCGGTCCCCATCCAGGTGGAACCGCCGGATCGACACTGTCAGCATCTCCGAGCCTGCGGCGGCGATGGCCGCAGCCAGCACCCCAGAAGAGGGGAACCTGGCGGTCCCATGGATCAGCCGCGAGTCCAGCTCCACCTCTCCCAGCCGCAGTCGATCGTCACCCATGGCCCATGCCTCCACCAACCAGGTGCACCACCTCCAACCGGTCGCCGGCCAGCAGACGCGTCGTCTCCAGGCCCTCGCGAGTCAGCATCTCACCATTCAACTCCACCACCACCCCTTCGAGGCCGAGCCCCAGCTGTCGAAGGAGGTCCGCCCCCCGGCTGCCCCCCGGGCACCGGCGCCTCTCGCCGTTGACCTCGAGCCAGTCCCAGGGGGTGGCGTGGCCGATGGCGCGGCGCAGCTCCCTGGCCGCCGCCTCGGGGTCCGTCGCCTGGCAGATGCAGCGCACCACCCCGATCATGTCTGCACCCCGCCGGATCGCCTCGCCCGCACTGTCCGCCGCCAGACCCCCGATTGCGACCAGGGGCAGGGGAACGCTGGTGGCGGCGGCGGAGACATAGTCAAAGCCCACGGCCTCCCGCCCCGGCTTGGTGGGAGTTGAGAAGACCGGTCCGGCCGAGATGTAGTCGGCGCCGCTCTCCAGGGCCGACCGAGGCTGGGGCAGGGCGTGGGTTGAGACGCCCAGGATCGCGTCCGGCCCCAGCCGGGCGCGGGCCCGCGCCGGCTCCTGGTCCTGCTGGCCCAGGTGGACTCCGTCGGCACCGATCTGCAGAGCCAGCTCGACGTGGTCGTCCACCAGAAACAGGGCACCACCCTCTCGCGCCCGCCTGAGACAGTCCTCGGCCAGCCCGCGCAACCGCGCGGGCTCGACGCCCTTGCGCCGGAGCTGAACCAGGTCCGCCCCGCCCCGAGCCGCCGCCGCCACCAGCTCTGGGAGCCCGTCCGCGGGCGTGGCATCGTCGGTGACCAGGTAGAGGCGGGCCTCCCGTAGCCGTGAGAGTCGCGCTCGGCCCAAAGGGGACCGGGGCGACCCCCCCGAGGCCGAACTCATGACTTGATTCTAGGCCGGGCCCTTAGCCAGCCCGATCCCAGCACTGAGGGACTCCCGCGGCACCCGGGCGGAGAGCGCGGTGGTCACCTCGTAGTTGATGGTCCCGAGCCTCTGGGCCACGGTCTCGGCCCTGAGTCGGGCGTCGCCATCGCGGCCCAGCAGCGTGACCACGTCGCTGGCCCCGACCTCGGGCGGGTCGCTCACATCGACCATCGCCAGGTCCATGCAGACGTGCCCGACCAGCGGCCGCGCCCGGCCCCCAATGAGCACCATGCCCCAGTTGCTCGGGGTGCGCCGGAAGCCGTCGCCGTAGCCGATTGGAATGGTGGCGATGCGCATGGCTCGGGGAGCCTGGAACCCCCCCTCATATCCGACAAAGGTCCCGGCCTCCACCTCGCGGACCTGGGCCACTGTGGTGCGGAGACTCAGGACCGGCTCCCGGCGCCGGCCATCGGGGGTGGTCAGGCCCAGGAGCTCGATCCCCAACCGCACCAGGTCCAGTCGCGCCTCGGGCACCGTCTTCCACGCGGCACTGTTGGCGGCATGGCGCAGGCGGAACTCAACACCCGCGCCACGAGACGCGTCGAGGGCCCGGAGCAACCGGGCGAGCTGCTCCCGGGTGGCTAGAGGATCGGCGCCGTGGCGGAAGTGGGTGTAGCACCCCTCCAGGTCCACGTGGGCGCAGCGGCTTGCCGCGACGGCGAAGGTCGCGACCTGCTCCGGTGCCACCCCGAGACGGCTCATGCCGGTGTCCACCTCGAGGTGGGCGCAGGCGCGCTGCCCAAGGGCGGTACCGGCCCGCTCCAGTGCCTCCAGGACCGCGAGGTCGAAGACGGTGATGGCGAGATTGGCGGCGACCGCCGCCAGGACCTCCTCCGGGGGGGTGTAGCCCAGCACCAGGATCGGCGCCGTGACCCCCTGCCGCCGCAGTTGCGAGGCCTCGGCCACGGTGGCCGTCCCCACCCAGGCGGCCCCGTTGCCAACCGCCACCCGAGCCACGGTGGCCGCCCCATGGCCGTAGCCATCCGCCTTGACCACGGCCATCAGTGCCACGCCCCCCAGCTCTCGCACCACCTCCGCCACGTTCCGTCCCAGGGCGGATTCGTCGATCTCGATCCAGGTGGGCCGCTGGGGCGACCGGAACACCGGTGCCTCACTGCCCGGTGAGCTCAAGGCGGTGTGACTCCGCCCCGGCCCGGCTGAGTCCGGCGCAGCGCCTCGGCCGTCTCCACGAGTTCCGAGGCAACCTCACTGGCGAGGATGCCCGCCCTGCCCCGCCGCAGTCCCAACCGGGTCCCTGCCTCGCCATGGAGGTAGACCGCCGCCCGGGCGCCACCCGGCGCGTCCATCCCCTGGGCCAGAAGTGCCCCGACCAGCCCCGCGAGCACGTCGCCGCTGCCCCCTGCCGCCAGGGCAGCAGTGGCATGTTGATCGGTCCAGCACTTCCCCCGGGGGTCCGCCACCACCGTCCCCGCGCCCTTGAGCACCAGCACCGTTCCCAGGGACTGGGCCAGGGCCCGGGCTTGCCCCTCCCGGTCGGCTTGGATCTGTGCCAACTCCATGCCCGCCAGCCGGGCCGCCTCCAGGGGATGGGGTGTGAGCACCGCCCCCTGGGGAATCCGCTCCAGGAGCTGACGCTCGCGGGCGCAGGCATTGAGGGCGTCGGCGTCGAGCACCAGCTTGAAGGACATCTGTTCAGCTGCCCGGAACAACTCTGAGAGCAGCTCACCCGTCGCCGCCGACAGTCCGAGCCCCGGACCGCAAACCACCGCCGTGGCCGCCTGCAGCTGGGGCCGGACCTGGATGATCGCAGCCGCCCCCAGGCCCTCTCCGCCGTCGCTGACCGCCAGCCGGATCAACTCCGGAGGGAAGGCGGCGCTGGCCGGGTCCAGGGTCACGGCCTGAACCTTTCCCGCACCTCCCCTGAGAGCTCCCAGGGCGCAGAGGACTGCGGCTCCCGGGAAGGATCGGCTGCCAGCGATGACCAAGACCGTGCCGAAGGTGCCCTTGTGGCCGTCCACCGGGCGCACCGGCAGGGCCAGATCCGCGGGCCAGGGCACTGAGAGGGGCTGCCGCAGGGCCTCGCTCGCCATCACCGCCACGGCCACCCCGACCCCGGCGTCATGGCTCAGGCTGAGCTCCAGACCGGCCACCGGCTCGCCCCGGATGAGCGCCTCCGGCGCCCCCCCAGGGCGACGCCGCACCGAGATCTCTACATAGAGGGGAATCCTCCAGCCCAGGCTGCCGAACAGCTTGCGCACCGCCTCCTTGGCCGCCCAGCGGGCTGTCAGACGCTCGGGTCGGCCAAGGCAGTAGGCGGCCTCCGCGGCGGTGAAGTACTTCTCCACGAACCGAGGCTGGCTCCGGACCAGCTCGGCGACGCGCTCCACCGAACTGACGTCGACCCCGACCCCCAGTCGGTGGGGAGAACCTGCTTCGGTCCCGCCGGTCACTCGACTGTGACTGATTTGGCCAGGTTCCGGGGGCGGTCGACATCCAGCCCCTTCTTGAGCGCCGCGTGGTACGCAAGCAGCTGCCCCACCAAGGCCGTGGCCAGCGGCGACACCGGCTCCGGCAGCCGGGGCACCGGCAGCAGGTGATCGGCAACACCCTCCAGGGTGGTGTCGCCGTCATTCACTATCGCCAGGATTGGGCTCTGACGGGCCCGCGACTCCTGGACGTTGCTGCGCACCTTCTCCCGGGTCTTGGACTCGGTCGCGAAGGCGACGACCGGCATCCGCTCATCCAGCAGGGCGATGGGCCCGTGCTTCAACTCGCCCGCGGGCAAGGCCTCAGCGTGGACGTAGGAGACCTCCTTCAGCTTCAGCGCCGCCTCCATCGCCGCCGGATAGTTGTAGCCCCGGCCCACGTACAGGGCGGAGCCGGCCTGCGAGAGCCAGCGGCCCATCGCCGCGATCCCCTCTTCTCGGGCTAAGATCTGGCGCTGCACTTGGGGCACCATCCGGAGGGCCTGGGCGATCTCGCCGCGGTCGGCCTGACTCATCCGCCCCCGGGCCTGCGCTAGGCGCAGGGCCAGCAGCAGCCCGCAGGCCACCTGATTGACGAACGTCTTGGTGGCGACGACGCAGATCTCGGGTCCGGCGTGGAGGTTGATGACCGAGTCGGCCTCGAGGGCCAGGGTGCTGCCGACCACGTTGGTCAGAGCCAGCAGGTGGCTGCGCTGAGCCCGGGCCAGGCGGGCCGCCGCCAGGGTGTCCGCAGTCTCACCCGACTGAGAGATGGCCAAGAACAGGGTCTTGCCGTCGCTGGGCTGAGGTCGGTAGCGCCACTCGGAGCTGGTCTCGACCACCACCGGCAGCTGGGCCAAATCCTCGATGGCATAGCGGGTCAACAAGCCCGCGATGTAGGCGGTGCCGGTGCCGACGATCTGGATTCGCTCGAACGAGGCCAGCGCGCCATCGTCCAGATCCCACTCGGGGAACTCGACCGTGCCGTCTCCGAGGAGCCTCCCCCGGAGGGCGTTCTCCAGCGCCGCCGGCTGCTCTTGGATCTCCTTGGCCATGAAGCTGGGGAAGCCGCCGCGCTCCGCCTGGATCACGTCCCAGTCGACCCGCACCACCCGGGGCACGGACTCACTCCCATCGACGATCGAGCTCACCACCGGCCCCACCGGGCTCAGCACCGCCATGTCCCCCTCCCCCAGCACCAGCGCCTGCCTGGTGTAGGGGATGATGGCGGTGAGGTCGGAGCTGAGGAACCACTCGTCGCGGCCGACGCCGACCACCAGGGGGGCGTTGAGCCTGGCTCCGATCAGGGTGTCTGGGTCGGTCGAGCTCAAAACAACCACCGCGAACGCCCCCTGGAGCCGGGCCAGCGCCCGCCGGGTCGCCGCCACCAGGTCGCCCTGGTAGTACTCCTCGATCAGGTGGGGCAGAACCTCGGTGTCCGTCTCGGAGATGAAGCGGTGGCCCAGCTCCACCAACTCCCGCCGCAGCTGAGCGAAGTTCTCGATGATGCCGTTGTGGATGACGAAGAAGCGGCCGCTGCAGTCCCGTTGGGGATGAGCGTTGGCCTCGGATGGGCGGCCGTGGGTGGCCCAGCGGGTGTGACCCATCCCGACCTGGCCCTCGAGGCTCGCGACGCCGGCCGAGGCCAGGAGCGCCTCGACCTTCCCCGGTGACCTGACCGCGGTCGCGGTCCCGTCCCCTTTGAGGACCACGACCCCGGCCGAGTCGTAGCCGCGGTACTCCAGCCGCTGCAGGCTGTCGAGCAGCAGCGGCGCGGCCGACCGCGGTCCCAGATAGCCGATGATGCCGCACACTGCGGTCTACCTGCCTCCCACTTCAGTGAGCCCTCCAGCCAGCTTCAACGCCGCGCCTGGCGAAGGAGTTACGAGCCTGTGGCTCACGGGCTGGGGCTGGGCGAAGGCGAAGGGGTGGGGATCGGGACCACGGTGATGACCACGCTGACCACGCCCGGAGAGAGTGTTGTTCCAGCAGGAGCCACAAGGGTGGCAGTCACCGTTTCGCTGGCGGTGGCATGGCTGATGTCGATTGGCTCGGTGTCGATCGCCGTCAGGTTGGTCAGGACCGCGGTCGGACCGCTGACCGTGACCGTGAGTGGCTGGAGCTGAAGCCCGGTGACCTCGTAGCCCGTCGCCGGCTGGCCACTGCCAGCGAAGACCGTTTTGACCCCGACCGAGGTCTGGGTCGTCTCCGAGCTGATGGCGACGTCGACCGTCACCGAGTTGGGGGTGACAGTGAGCTCGTTGTCGAGGCCGTCGGTGTTGACCAGCGTCACCGGGCTGCTGATCGGCTCCGACACCCGGGCCTGGGACAGGTCAACCACGGCTTCCGCCTGGAGGTTGGCCAGGACGCTCTCCGGACCTTCGACCTGGACCGTCGAGGGGCTGATAGTGGTCCGTGCCTGATTCAGGTCGTAGCCTGGCGGCGGGTTGGCACCGACGCTTAGGTGGACGGGCAGCGAGACCGTCTTCTCGCTATCTACGACCACCTTGACCTTCTTCGGCGCCGACCAGATGGAGACGTTGTCGTCGGTCTTCTGCACGGTGAGTTTGACCAGGTACTCGCCTGGCTGGGTGATGTGGCTCAAATCGGCGCTCGCCGTGAGGTGGGTCGCCACCTCGGGGCTGTGCACCTGGCTCAAGAACCCGGCGACCTTGACTTGAACGGATCCGATCGGGCGCGGCAGGACCAGCCCCTTGTGCAGCAGACCTGCCGGGTGCACCGCCACGGTGTAGGCGTCGATGGCGGGCGGGTCGCTGGCGTAGACCACCCCGACCCACATGCCGCAGGCGACCAAGATCGCGATCACCTTGAGCTGGAAGTTGCGCGTCACCAGCCGCAGCAGCCGAGCCATCATCGGTGCTCACCGCCGGGAGCGCCCTGGGCCGTGGTCGGTCGCCGCGGCGTTCGACCACGGACCCGCAGGGAGGGCCAGTGCCGTTCGTCGATGGGCAGGTGATAGAAGGCGGAGAGTCGAGCGGTCAAAGAATCGGAGTCGAGCTCGCGCTGCAGCTCGCCGGCGAGAGCCAGGCTCACGCGCCCCGACTCCTCGGAGACGATCACCACGGCGGCGTCGGTCTCCTGACTCAGCCCAATCGCCGCCCGGTGCCGCGTGCCCACCCGGCCCTGCTTACCGGTGCGCTCCGCCAGCGGCAAAACACAGCCGCCCGCGACGATGCGCCCGTCGCGGATCACCGCGGCTCCGTCATGGAGCGGGGAGCGGTAGGTGAAGACCGTCACCAGGGTGTCTGCGCTGAGGATGGCGTCCATCCGGACCCCGGTGGCGGCAATCTCCTCCAGACCAATGTCCCCGTGCAGCACGATCAAAGCCCCAGTGGCGGTCTCGCCCAGGCGCATCGCCGCCCGGACCACTTCGGCGACGTCTTGGCGCAGGTGCGCCGCTTGGGGCGCGATGAGCCCATGACGCAGCCGGCCCAAGCGGCCCATCTGGTCCAAAGCCCGGCGCAGTTCGGGTTGGAAGAGCACCACCACGGCGATCGCGATCACCTCCCCGCCGTTGCTGAAGACGAACTTCAAAACCGGCAGATTGAGGATGTAGGCGATCGCCGCCAGGGCCCCGATCAGGAGCAACCCCACCAGCAGCTGCACCGCCTGCGTCCCTCGGATCAGGACCAGGAGCCGGTAGGCGAGGAAGGCGATGATGAGGATGTCGAGGATGGTTCGCCAGCCCACGGTCGGGAGCAGAACCCGGGCGGCGTCGCCGATATTGAGGCCCAAGACCCCCGGCTGGGAAAGCCAGCTCAGGTCGATCACGAGCTGCCCACGCCTCCGCCGAAAATTGACCGCAGTAACGCCAGCTGGACCCAGTATCGGTTCTCCGCCTGAGCGAAGACGACCGACTGGGGGCCGTCCAGCACCTCGTCGGTGATCTCCTCGCCGCGATGGGCGGGGAGGCAGTGCATCACTCTGGCGCTGCCAGGGGCCCGGGCCAGCAGCTCACGGTTGACCTGGAATGGCCCGAAGTCCTGGCGCCGGTCCTCGTGCTGCTCCTCCTGCCCCATCGAGGTCCACACGTCGGTGTAGATGATCTCGGCGTCGGCAAGCGCCCGATCCAGGTCGACAGTGGCCTGACCCGCTGGCTCGTAGCCGGGCGGCGTCACCACCCGGAGATCGATGTCGAGTATCCGGGAGGCCGCGACCAAAGAGGCGCAGACGTTGTTGCCGTCGCCGACGAAGGTCAAGCGGACCCCGTCGAGGTGGCCGAGGACCTCCACCACCGTGAGGCAGTCGGCCAGCGCCTGGCAGGGGTGAGCCCGATCGGTCATGGCGTTGATCACCGGGGCCTCCATCACCTGGGCCAGGCCTCTCAGGTCGCGGTCCGAGGGGATCCGGGCCACCAGCCCGGCCACGAAGCGGTCGAGAATTCGTCCCACGTCCGCCACCGATTCTCGCCTGCCCATCTCGATCTCGCGCTCGAAGAGGGCGATGGGATGCCCGCCCAGTTGGTGCAGCGCCGCCTCGAACGAGACCCGGGTCCGGTTGCTGGGACGTAGGAAGATCATCGCCACCGAGCGCCGCGCCAGCGGGCTCCCAGGGTCTTCGCCCCGCTTCAGACGGGCAGCCAGATCCAGGAGACCGACCAGTTCTTGGCGGGTCAGGTCCGAGATTGCGAGAAAGTCGCGTCCGTAGAGTGCGTCGGCCACTTCACCCCTGGCTGGGTCGGCTCCCGCCTTCTGGGCGGGACGGGTATTGGAACGGGTGGGTGCGAGAGCGGGTTTCAGCGCTTGGTGTACTGGGGTGCCTTCCGGGCCCGCTTCAGACCCGGCTTCTTGCGCTCTTTCATCCTAGGGTCTCGGGTCATCAGCCCGGCCGCCTTGAGCTTGGGCCGCAACGCCGGGTCCCAGGCACAGAGCGCCCGGGCCAGGCCGTGGGCCACCGCCCCCGCCTGGCCCGAGACTCCGCCGCCTTCGACCTTGACCGACACTCGGAGCCTGCCGGCGAGGCCCGCCACCTCGATCGGTTGCAGCGCCACCTGTTCCAGCTCCAACCGGCCGAAGTGGCGCAGGGGCTCGCGGTCGTTGATCACCGCCACCCCGCTGCCGGGATAGATCCTCACCCTGGCCACCGCCGTCTTGCGCCGGCCGGTGCCGTAAGAGTATCGAGTGGGGTCAACTTCGCTCAAAGCCCAATTACCTCTGCCTTGTCGCCGAATCGGATGCGCACCGGAGTCTGGGAGGCGTGCGGGTGCTCAGGGCCGGGGTAGGTCCGCAGGCGCTGCAGCTGCCGCCCTCCCAGGGTGTTGTGCTGGAGCATGCCCCGCACCGCCTCGCGCAGGGGCGCGGTCGGGTCGCGGTCGACCAGTTCCTGGTAGGTCCGCTCCCTGCGCCCACCGGGGTAGCCGCTGTAGCGGTCGTAGATCTTGTCGCTGCGCTTCTTGCCGCTGACCTGGATCTGAGAGCAGTTGACCACGATGACGTGGTCGCCGCAGAGCACGTGGGGAGTGTAGGTGGGCAGATGCTTGCCCCGCAGCACCCGCGCCAGGTTCACAGCCAACCGGCCCAGGGTCTCGCCGCTGGCGTCGACCACCAGCCACCGCTCCTGAACAGGTCGGGCGGGCGCCACAAAGCTCCGCTGGGAGACGGTGCTCATGCGGCCAGGCCCCCGGTCCCTGGGGAGTACTCCACCCGCCACTGGTGCAGGCCGCTCGCGGGCGCCGCGGTCCACCGACCACGGAACTCAGACGGGGCCTCCAGCGCCTCCGCCACCTGGACCGGTCGCGCCCGTCCCGCCCCCACCGTCGCCAGAGCCCCGGCGAAGCCCCGCATCATCGAGCGGAGGAATGCATCTGCCCTGACCTCCAGGGTGATCAGACCTCCGACTCGCCAGAGATCGGCGCGATCGACGGTCCGAATTGTGCCCCCGTCCGGTCTGGGACTGCTGCCGAAGGCGGCGAAGTCGTGTCTCCCCAGCAGCATCCGGGCGGCCCGGCGCATCGGCAGGAGCTCCAGTGGCTTCGGCACCCGCCATTCGTAGCCGCGTCCTACCGGGTCGGACGGGGCCCCGTCACGGACCAGGTAGCGGTAGGTGCGCCGCCACGCCTGCCGGCGGGGGTGGAAGTCGCTCTCGGCCCGGGCCGCCGCCAGCACCTTCACGTCCGCTGGCAGCACGGCATTGCATCGGGCGCTGAGGCGGGCCGGGGACCAGTCGCTCCCCAGGGTGAAAGCCACCACCTGCCCGTGAGCATGGGCCCCGGCGTCGGTACGACCGGCGGCCAAGATGCGGCAGCGCTCTCCAGTCAGCTGCGCCAGAGCGCGGTGGAGTTCTCCCTCGACAGTCGCCACCCTGGCCTGGGCCTGCCAGCCGTGGTAGCGGCCGCCGTCGTAGGCCAGCACCATCCGGTAGGTCTGGAGTCCGCTCATCGCCGTCAGTCCACCATCTCCATCAGGACCAGCGGGGCCCCATCCCCGGGCCTCGGCCCCCGGTGCACGATCCGGGTGTAGCCTCCTGGGCGATCCCGGTAGCGCTCGGCGTATTGAGAGAAGAGCTTGAAGGCCACGTCCTCGTCCTGGACCCGGCCCATGATTCGGCGCCGGGCCGCCAGGTCGTCGGTCTTGGCCGTGGTCACCATCCGCTCGACCCAACGGCGCAACTCCTTGGCCTTGGCCTCGGTGGTCTCAATCCGGCCGTGCTCCAGCAGCGCGGTGGCCTGGTTGCGGCTGAGCGCCAGGCGGTGGGCCGACGTCCGCCCCAGTTTGCGGCCGGCCTTGAGATGGCGCATGGTTACTGGTGGTCCCCCCGCTGGAAGAGCTCGTCGATCTCCTCGGGAGCGACGAATCCGCGGGCGACCAGCTTCTGCTTGATCTCGTCCAGGGACTTGGCGCCGAAGTTGCGCAAGGCCAGGAGCTCCTCCATCCGCATCGAAAGCAGCTCACCCAGCTTGGTGATGTCGTTGGCCTTGAGGCAGTTCAGCGCCCGGACGCTCAGCTCCAACTCGTCCACGGGCACGTCCGCCAAGCGGGTCTTGAGGTCGGTCGCCCCAACCTGGCCCTGGGCAGACTCGGTGAGACGCTCGCCGAAGGAGGCGAACAGGCTGAGATGGCGGGTGTAGTACTCGGCAGCGCGGCTCACCGCCTCCACCGGAACGATGGTGCCGTTGGTCCAGACCTCCAGAACCAGCTTCTCCCAATCCGTGTCCTGGCCCACCCTGGTCTTCTCCACCAGAAAGTTGGCCTTGATCACCGGGGTGAAGATGGCATCGACGGGGATGACCCCGATCGGCTGGCCCTCGCGCTTGTTGCGGTCTGCCGGCGAGTAGCCCCGCCCCAGCTCCACCGTCATGTCCATCCGCAGCTTCGCCGAGGCCCCGTCGAGGGTGCAGAGGTAGAGGTCGGGATTGGCGATCTCAACGTCGGGGTTGGGGGCGATGTCCGCCGCGGTCAGGCGCCGGCCCCCCTGGGCGTCGAGGGTCAGACGGGTTCCCTCGGGATTGTGGCAGGTGAGGCTCAGCTGCTTGACGTTGAGCAGAATCTCGCCCACGTCCTCCTTGACGTACTTGATGCTTGAGAACTCGTGGGCCACCCCCTCAATGGAGACGGCCGTCACCGCCGCGCCGGTCAGGGAGGAGAGCAGCACCCGCCGCAGGGAGTTGCCCAGGGTGGTGCCGTACCCGGCCTCCAGTGGCTCGATCTCAAAGTGCCCGTGGTCCTTCGAGGACTCGACCTCACGAACCGTCGGCTGAATTGCGGTCTCCGGCATAGTTGGCAATCACCTCGCTGGCAGGGGCATGGCCCCGTTACTGTCGGGAGTACCACTCGACGATCAGCTGTTCGTCGATGGTGGTATCCATCTCAGGTCGCTCCGGCAGCCGGGTCACCTCCACCCGCCGCTGCTCCGAGTCGAGGGCCAGCCACGGGGGCCGTCCCTGGTCGCCCCGGAGCTCCAGCGACCGGGTGATCGCCTGCAGCTCGCGGCTACGCTCCCGGACCTCGACCACCTGGCCCGGCTTGACCTGGAAGGAGGGGATGTTGACGGTCCGACCGTTGACCTGGAAGTGGCGGTGCCCCACCATCTGCCTGGCCTCGCTCCGCGAGGAGGCGAATCCGGCTCGGTAGACGACGTTGTCCAGGCGCTGCTCCAAGAGCTGCAGCAGCAGGGTGCCGGTGACACCGTTGCGCGCCGCCGCCTGGTCGAAGTAGTTGTGGAACTGGGTCTCCATCACCCCGAAGATGCGGCGGCCCCGCTGCTTGGCCCGCAACTGGATCCCGTACTCACTGATCCGCCGGCGCCGCGACAGTCCGTGCTGTCCTGGAGGGGTCGCGTTGCGCCTAGTGAACGTGCAGCGCTCGCCTATGCACTTCTCCCCCTTGAGGAAAAGCTTGACCCCTTCGCGACGGCAGAGGCGGCAGACCGGAGCGTGGGGATTGGCCATCTAGACCCGCCGCCGCTTGGGCGCCCGGCAACCGTTGTGGGGCACCGGGGTCACGTCAGTGATGGAGCTCACCTCCAGGCCCGCCGCCTGCAGCGAGCGGATGGCCGCCTCGCGGCCCTGGCCGGGCCCTTTGACCAGCACCTCGATCGACTTGAGCCCGTGCTCCATCGCCCGCTTGGCCGCCTCGGTCGCAGTCACCTGGGCGGCGAAGGGGGTGCTCTTGCGCGAGCCCTTGAAACCCGCCGAGCCGGCGCTGCCCCACGCGAGCACGTTGCCCTGGGGGTCGGTCAGGGTGACGATGGTGTTGTTGAAGGTACTGAACACGTGCGCCTTGCCCACGGTCACGTTCTTGCGTTCGCGCCGGCGCGTCCGCACCACCTTCTTCTTCGCCAACTCAGCTCCTCACGGCCGAAGACGTACCCGCCCGGCCGCCCGATGGCATCACTTGCCCTTCTTGCGCCTCACGCCCACCGTCTTGCGCGGTCCCCGGCGAGAACGAGCGTTGGTCCTGGTCCGCTGTCCTCGGACCGGCAGTCCGCGACGGTGGCGCAGTCCCCGGTAGGTTCCGATCTCCATCAGCCGCTTGATGTTGAGCAGGACCTGGCGCCGGAGGTCGCCCTCGACCCGCATCGGCAGCTCCTTGGCGATGACGTCTCGCAGCCGCACCACCTGGGTCTCGCTCAAGTTGTCGGTCTTGGTGTCGCCGTCCACCTGGGCGATGCCCAGAATCCGTCGGCTGGTGGTGGGGCCGATACCGAAGATGTAGGTCAGGCCGACCTCGATGCGCTTGCCCCGGGGCAGGTCGACGCCCGCGATACGCGCCATCAGCGGTTCCCCATCAGCCCTGGCGCTGCTTGTGCTTGGGGTTGGCGCAGATGACCCGCACGGTGCCGGAGCGCCGGATCACCTTGCACTTGTCACACATCCGCTTCACCGATGCCCGGACCTTCATCGTCCCCTTGTTTGTGATTCAGACTAGACGGGCCAGGATCCGGCCCCGCCCAGGATCGGTGGTCGAAAGCTCGACCAGGACCCGGTCCCCAGGGAGGAGCCGCACGCTCGCCAAGCGCGCCCGCCCCGCCGCGTGGGCCACCACCCTGCCCCCGGCCTCCAGCTCCACCCGAAAGAGCGAGTTCGGCAAGGGTTCAAGGACTCGACCCCGGAGCCCGCCGGGATCGCTCAAATTGGTGGGCACAACAACGGAGGCGAGCTTCGCCCTGGGGCAAGTATATCCGATCCTGCCTCGACCCCCGCCGGGATCAGGCGGCCCCCGGTAAGCGCGTCAGCACCTCCGCCCCTTGGGAGCTGATGGCGATGGTGTGCTCGAAGTAGCAGGAGCGGCGCCGGTCGGCGGTGGTCACGGTCCAGCCGTCTGCCTCCACCTGGGTGCCGGGATCGCCCTCGTTGACGATGGGCTCGATCGCCAGGCAGAGACCGGGCCGGATCTCGACCCCCCGCCCGGGGACCCCGTGGTTGGGCACGTCCGGAGACTCGTGCATGTCGCGGCCGATGCCGTGTCCGGTGTAGCCCCGCACGATCGAGAAACCGTGGGTCTCGACGTGCTGCTGCACCGCGTGGCCGATGTCGCCCAGGCGGTTGCCCGGAACCGCCTGGGCAATGCCCCGGTCCAGCGCCTCCTGGGTCACCCGCATCAGGCGCTCCGCCTCCGGGTCGACGGCACCGCAGCCCACGGTCACCCCGGCGTCTGCCCACCAGCCCTGGTAGATCAGACCGCAGTCGAGGCTGACGATGTCGCCCTCCTCCAAGCGCCGCCCGTCGGGGATGGCGTGGAGCACCTGATCGTTGACCGAGACGCACAGATGCTTGGGGAAGCCGTCGTAGCCGAGAAAGCCCGGAAAGCTGTCCCGCCGCCGGATCTCCCGGTTGGCAGTGCGGTCGAGCTCGCTGGTGGTGACCCCGGGAACCACGGCTTTGGCCAGGAGGTCGATCACCTCCGCCAGCCGCCGCCCCGCCTGACGCATCAGCTCGATCTCCTCGGGGCGTTTGAGGGTGATCATGAGACCGCCCCCAGGATAGCCTGGAACACGGCTTCCGCCGGCCGAGTGCCATCGACGTGGAAGAGCGGCACCGACTCCGCCAGGTAATCCAGGGCCGCCGCCGTCTGCTCTCGGTAGATCCGCAGCCGCTCCTCGATCACGTCGCGGGTATCGTCGGCGCGGTTCTGCTGCCGGGCCCGCAGCTCCAGCCGTTGGACCAGCTGCTCGGTCGGCACCTTCAGCACCAGGACCATGTCCAGGGGCCTGCCCACCCGGGCCAGCATCTCCTCCAGGGCCCTGGCCTGGGTCAGGGTCCGGGGAAAGCCGTCGAGGACGAAGCCCGAGTCGGCACTGGGGTCGTCGAGCCGGTGGCGGATCATGGCCACGATTACCTCATCGGGCACCAGCTTGCCTTGGTCCAGGTAGGTCGCCAGCGTCTGGCCCAGCTCGGTGCCTTTGGAGTGCTCCTGCCGCAGCATCTCCCCCGTGGCGATGTGCTCCAGGCCCAGCTTCCGCCGCAACAGCTCGGCCTGCGTCCCCTTGCCAGAACCCGCGGGCCCGAACAGGGCTAGGTTGCGATGGACTGCTGCCGCCACCCTCTCGCCCCCCCTCTCAATGGATGAATCCCCGATATTGCCGCATCAGGAGCTGGGTCTCCAACTGCTTCATGGTGTCGAGCGAAACCCCGACCACGATCAGCACTGCCGTGCCGCCCAGGTACAGCCCCTGGTTGGGCTGCTGGCCAGTCAGTAATGCCGTCAGGATGGGCAGCACCACGGTGATCAGGCCGAGGAAGATCGCGCCGGCCAGGGTGATCCGGCTCATCACCCGGGCCAGGTACTGCGCCGTCGCCCGACCCGGTCGGATGCCGGGGATGAAGGTGGCGCTCTTGCGCAGATTGTCGGCCGCGTCCTCAGGGTCGAAGGTCACAGCGGTGTAGAAGAAGGTGAAGCCCATGATCAATGCGAAGTAGATCAACTCGTAGATGATGTCCAGCCAGAGGATCGGCCCGAAGGGGTTCCAGCTGTTGTGGACCCAGGTGGCTAACTCACCCACCACACCACCTCCGTGCCCGGCGGCGGGTGCGAAGAAATTGCCGAAGATGGTGGGGAAGAACATGATCGAGATGGCGAAGATGATTGGAATCACCCCCGCCTGGTTGACCCTAAGCGGCAGGAAGCTGCTCCTGCCCTGATACACCTGCCGCCCAACGACGCGCTGCGCCGATTGGATGGGTATCTTGCGCGTGGCCTGTTGGACAAAGATGATGCCTCCCGCCACCAGTACCCCGATGACGGCAAACATGAAGACGGTAAAGGTCTGGGCCGACCCGCCGTTGGTGAAGGCCAGCACATTTCCTGGGATCTGGGCCAGAATCCCGGCCATGATGATGATGGAAACGCCGTTTCCCAGGCCGTACTCCGTGATCAGCTCCCCAAACCACATGATGATGATGGTGCCGCCGGTGAGGACGATGACGATCTCCAGCACCACCGGCCAGGAGGTGGTCGGGGAGAGGATCGTCTGGCCGTCGAAGCTGTAGCTCTCGAAGAGGCGGGTGTAGCCGAACGCCTGCAGCATCGCCAGCGCCACCGTGAGGTAGCGGGCGTACTGGGTCAGCCTCCGGCGCCCCATCTCCCCCTCCTTGGAGAGTTCCTTGACCCTGGTCGAGATCACTGTCATCAGCTGCATGATGATGGTGGCGTTGATGAATGGGTTCAGACCCAGCGCGACGATGGAAATCCCGGCGTTGTTGCCGGTGGAGAAGCCGCTGCCAGAAAAGAGGTTGATCAGGCCCAAGAGGCCGTTGCTGCTGAACAGTTGCCGCAGCGCCGCCCCGTTGACACCGGGGATGGTGATGGTCGCCAGAATGCGAAAGACCACGATCAGCCCGATCGTGATCAAGAGCTTGCGCCGGAGCTCGGGAACCTGCATCGCGGCACGGAGCGCCCCGAACAGGCTCATGGCGAGGTTTCCTGCCCTCCGCTGCCGACCCCATCCGCCGTGGACCCGGGCGTGCCTTCCGGAGCCGCCGCCGCCGCCTTCGGCCCGGACGCCTTGGTCTTCCTGGGCGCGCGCTTGACAGTGAGCCGGGCCGGGGCCTCACTGACCAGCTGAGGCTCCTCCCGCGCCGGCTCCGCCTGGGGCGGGACCGCCTCGGCCCGGCTCGCAGGCGCAGTGGCAGATCCTGCCGCGGCCTCCGCCGCTGCGGCGGCCGTTGGCAGCAACTCCAACGCGCCCCCCGCCGCGGTCAGCGCCGCAAGGGCTGCCTTGGAGCTGCGCTGGACCCGCACCGACACCGCCGGCGGTGCGCCGCCGCCAGCCAGAAGTTTGACCGGACGGTCCGCGTGCTGGATCAGCCCCGCCTGACGCAGGCGTTCAGGGTCGACGACCTCGCCCGCCTGAAAGCGGCGCAGCTTGCCACAGTTGACGACCTGATACTCGATCCGGAAGTGGTTGTGGAATCCCCGCAACTTGGGGACCCGCTGGGTCAGGGGCATCTGGCCGCCCTCGAAGGAGCGGGGCAGGCTCCAGGAGCTGCGCGCCCCCTGGCCCTTTTGCCCCCGGCCCGCGGTCTTCCCGCCTCCGGCGGCGATCCCGCGCCCGACCCGCTTGCGCGGGCGCCGGCTGCCCGCGGCCCGCTGGACCTGGTCGACCCTCACCGCCGCCCTCTGCGCTGACGCTGCCCGCTCTTCTCCGGGCTGGACTCCGTCTCCTCCACCTTGACCAGATGGGCGACGGCGCGGACCATTCCCCGGATCGCGGGCGAGTCTCGATGCTGAGCCGTCTGGCCCAGCCGCCGCAGCCCCAGGGCCTCAATCGTCCGCTTCTGGTCCTGGCCGTAGCCGATGGCGCTCTTGACCCAGGTCACCCGCAGCCCCCCCGGCTCCTCAGCCACCCTGGTCCTCTCCCGGGGTCGCGGGGGCCCGGCGCATGCCCAGTTCCGCCACCGCGACTCCGCGCATCTGGGCCACGGTCTCGGCGGTGCGGAGCTCGCGCAGGGCCCCCATCGTTGCCCGGACCGTGTTGATGGGATTGTCAGTCCCCAGGGACTTGGTCAGGATGTCCTTGATCCCGGCCAGCTCCACCACCGCCCGCATGGCTCCTCCCGAGATCACCCCGGTCCCGGGCGAGGCCGGCCGAAGCAGAACCTTGGCCGCGCCCTCCTTGCGGAGCACGCGGTGGGGGATGGTCCGCCCAACCATGGGCACGTGGATCATGTGCTTCTTGGCGTCGTCGACCCCCTTGCGGATGGCCTCCGGCACCTCCCCCGCCTTGCCCAGCCCGGCACCCACCCGTCCGGCGCCGTCGCCGACGACGACCAGGGCGCTGAAGGAGAAGCGACGGCCACCCTTCACCACCTTGGCCACCCGGTTGAGGCTCACCACCCGCTCGGAAAGCTCGCCCCGGGCATCACGGTCGGGCCGCGACATGTTGGTACTCACGATCTCAGAACTCCAGACCGGCGGCCCGCGCGGCCTCTGCCAGCGCCTGGACCCGCCCATGGTACAGATAGCCCCCGCGGTCGAAGACCACCCGGCTGATTCCCGCCGCCCGCGCTCGCTCGCCCACGGTCTTGCCGACGATGGCGGCGCTGGCCCGGTTGGCACCCTTGGCACCGAGGCCAGGCTCGGTGGTGCTGGCGGCGACCAGAGTGTTGCCCCGGTCGTCGTCCACCACCTGGGCGTAGAGGTGGTGCAGGCTGCGAAATACACAGAGCCGGGGCCTGAGGCCGGAGCCCACCACCCGACCCCTCACCCGCCGGTGCCGGTGCTGCCGCGCCGAAGTCCGCCGAGAAGGGACCATGGCTATGCCTTGACCTGCTTGCCGCTCTTGCCCGCCTTGCGCCGGATCACCTCGCCGCGATAGCGCACGCCCTTGCCCTTGTACGGCTCGGGCTTGCGAGCGGCGCGGATCCGGGCCGCGGTCTGGCCCACCAGCTCCTTGTCGCTGCCCGAGACCGCGATCCGGGTTGGCTCGGGCACCTCGATCCGGATCCCCGGCGGTGGGGTCACGCGGACCGGGTGGGAGTAGCCCAGGGCCAGCTGCAGATCGCCAGCCTGGATCGAGGCCCGGTACCCCACCCCCTGCAGCTCCAGCTCCTTGCGAAAGCCGGTCGTGACCCCCTGGACCATGTTGGCCAGCAGGGTGCGGGTGAGGCCGTGGAGGGAGCGATGGGGAGCGGAGTCGCTGGGCCGCTCCACCAAGAGGAGGCCATCCTCCTGGCGGACGGTCATGGCCCGGGGCAGCTCCCGGCGGAGCTCGCCCATCGGTCCCGTAACCGCCACCGAAGGCCACTCCAGCTTGACGGTCACCCCTTGGGGAAGGGGGATCGCGGTCCTGCCGATGCGTGACACGGCGAGCCCTACCAGACCTCGGCCAGGACTTCGCCACCCAGCCGCTGCTGACGTGCCTTCTGGCCGCTCATGATCCCCTGGGAGGTGGACACCACCGCCACCCCCAGCCCCCCCAGAACCCTGGGGATGGACTGGCTCCCAGAGTAGACCCGCAGGCCTGGGCGGCTGACCCGGCGCAGTCCGCTCAGCGGCCGACCCAGCGCGGTCTTGGGCTTGAGCTCCAACCACAGGCTTCGGTGACCGCCGGCCTCGAGGGTCCCGAAGTCCTTGATGAAGCCCTCGTCCCGCAGGACGCGGGCGATCTCCGCCTTCACCTTGCTGGCCGGCATCTCAACCCGGTCACGGTCGGCCAGGTTGGCGTTGCGGACCCGCGTCAACATGTCGGCAATCGGATCGCTCAGCACTCTCTTCTACCAGCTCGACTTGCGCACCCCGGGGATCTGCCCCTGGGAGGCTCGGATTCTAAAGCAGATGCGGCAGAGGCCGAACTTGCGCATGTAGCCCCGGGGCCGCCCGCAGAGATTGCAGCGGCTGCGGGCCTGGACCGAGAATCGCGGCGCTCGCCGGCTGGCCATGATCTTCGACTTCTTCGCCAAGCGGGATCTCCTAGCGCCGGAAGGGCATGCCCAGGGCGGCCAGCAGGCTCTGGCCCTCGGCATCCGTCCTGGCGGTGGTGACGATGGTTATCTCCATCCCCCGGAGCTTGTCAATCTTGTCGTAGTTGATCTCGGGAAAGACCAACTGCTCGACCAGCCCCAGGGTCAGGTTGCCCCGGCCGTCGAAGCGGGCCTGGACCCCGCGGAAGTCGCGGATCCGGGGTAGGGCCACGCTCACCAGCCGGTCCAGGAACTCGTACATGCGAGCGCCCCGTAGCGTCACCTTGAGTCCCACGGTCATGCCCTGGCGCAGCTTGAAGGCGGCGACCGACTTTCGCGCCTTGCGCACCTGAGGCTGCTGTCCGGTGATGGTGCGGAGGTCGTTGATCGCGGCGTCCAGCGCCTTGCCATTCTGGATCGCCTCGCCGACGCCGACGTTGACCACGATCTTCTCCAGCCGCGGCACCTGCATCACGTTGAGGTAACCGAAGTTGGAGACGAGCCCGGGGATCACCGTCTCCCGATAGCTCCCCAAGAGCCGCGGCGCTGCCGCGCTCATGCTCGCGGGGGCCTGAGATAGGTCTTGTCGCAGCGCCTGCAGTAGGCCACCATCCGGTCCCCCTCGAGCCTTCGCCCCAGCCGGGTCGGTTGGTCGCAGTTGAGGCAGACCAGTTGGACGTTGCTGTAGTGCAGCGGTGCCGGGAAGTCGATGACGCCTCCCTGCATCGCCGCGGTGCCGCCGCGTCGCTGGCCCGCCCGCTGGTGCCGCTTGCGGATGTTGACTCCGTTGACCACGATCCGCTGCTCCCTGGAGAGGGTGCGCTCCACCACGCCCCGCTTGCCCCGCTCGGAGCCGGAGATTACGACCACGGTGTCGCCGGAGCGGATGTCCAGAGCGCGCACGTGGCGACGCGGACTGGTGCGGGGCACCGTCAAAGCACCTCCGGCGCCAGCGAGATTATCTTCATGAAGTTGCGCTCGCGCAGCTCCCGCGCCACCGGCCCGAAGATGCGTGTGCCCCGCGGGCTGTTCTGGGGATTGAGCAAGACCGCCGCGTTGTCGTCAAACCGGATCCGGCTACCATCGGGGCGGCGGCACTCCTTGGCGGTGCGAACCACCACCGCCTTGACCACGTCTCCCTTCTTGACCCCGGAGTTGGGTTGGGCCACCTTGACCGCGGCCACGATCACGTCGCCGAGGGAGGCGTAGCGCCGGGCCGATCCCCCAGTCACCCGAACGCAGAGGATCTCGCGGGCGCCGCTGTTGTCCGCAACCTTGAGCACGGTCTCCTGCTGGATCACCGGTTACCTCGCCCGGTCCACGATCTCGATCACGCGCCAGCGCTTGGTCCGGCTCAACGGCCGCGTCTCCATGATCCGGACCCGGTCGCCGGTGTGGCAGTCATTGGTCTCGTCGTGGGCCTGGAAGCGGTGGCTGCGCCGCAGCACCTTGTGGTAGAGGCGGTGGGCCCGCAGCTCCTGGACCTCCACCACCACCGTCTTCTCCATCTTGTCGCTCACGACCATGCCCAACCGGATCTTGCGCCGGGGCCGGGTGGAAGCCGCCTCCGGGCTCAACCCTCGCCCTCCTGCAGGGCCCGCTCCCGGATCAGGGTGTGCACCCGGGCGATCCCGCGTCGCACCTCGCGGATGCGCCGGTGCTGCTCCAGCTGACCGGTGGCCCGCTGCAGGCGCAGCTGCAACAGCTCCTGCTGGCGTGCCTGGAGGGCTTCGGCCAGGGCGATGTCGTCCCCCTCCCGAAGCTGCTGCACGTCGAGCGCCCGCTTAGTCACGAGGCCTGCTCCTGCATCGGTCCGTCGTCCCGTGCGACGAAGCGAGTCCGCAGCGGCAGCTTGTGCGCCGCCAAACGCATCGCTTCTTTGGCCGTGTCCATGCCCACTCCATCCATCTCAAAGAGGATCCGTCCCGGCCGGACCACACTCACCCAGCCTTCTGGGTTGCCCTTGCCTGACCCCATCCGGGTCTCAGCGGGCTTCTTGGTGACCGGCTTGTCCGGGAATACGCGGATCCAGATCTTACCTCCCCGTCGCACGTGCCGGGTCATGGCCCGGCGGGCAGCCTCGATCTGGCGGTTGGTCATCCAGCAGGGCTCAAGAGCCTGCAGCCCGTACGGGCCAAACGCAAGGCTCGAGCCCCGCTGGGCGGCGCCGGTCATCCGGCCCCGGTGCTGCTTGCGGTGCCGCGGCCTTCTTGGGATCAGCATCTCAGCCCGCCTTCTCGGGCTTGGGCTCGGAGCCGGACTTGGTCGAACGCCGGCGGGGCGCTTTCGTGGGCTTGGCCGCCGGGGCCGGAGCCCGGGTCCGGGTGGCCCGTTTGACCGGGGCGGCCGGGGCTGCGCCCGCGGCAGCCGCCTTGGTCGGAGCGCTCCGGACCCGGGTTCGAGGCTTGGGCTTGGGTTCCGCCCCGCCTTCCGTCGGCGCCGGGGATCCCTCCGAGACCATCTCTGCACCCTGGTCGAGGGGCGTCGCCGCGGCCTGGGCCGGAGGGCTGGCGGGAGGGCCCTCGGCGACCGGGGTCGCGGTCTGGTCCACCGGAGGCGTCGCCACTGCGGCGGCCGGCGCCTCGGGTGCCGCCACCGGTTGGGCCTCGGCATCGGCGAAGTCGCCGCGGTAGATCCAGGCGCTGACCCCGATCTGTCCGGAAGTGGTCTTGGCCTCGGCCTGGCCGTAGTCGATGTCCGCCTTCAGGGTGTGCAGCGGGACCCGGCCGTCCCGGTCCCACTCGCGACGACTCATGTCGCCGCCACCCAAGCGGCCCGAGATCTGGATCTTCACCCCCTTGGCCCCCGCCCGCATCGAACGCATGACCGACTGCTTGACGGCCCGGCGGAAGGCGATCCGCTTCTCCAGCTGGTTGGCAACGTTCTCCGCCAGCAGCTGGGCGTCGAGCTCGGGGGTCTTGATCTCCTGGATCGTGACCCGCACCTTCTTGTTGGAGATCCGCTCCAGGTTGTCCCGGAGCGCGTCCACCGAGGCCCCACTGCGGCCGATTACGATGCCCGGTTTGGCCGTGTGGATGATGACCGTGAGCTGGTTGGCAGAGCGCTCGGTCTCGATCCTGGCCACGCTGGCGTTCTTGAGCCGGCTGGCGATCAACTGGCGCATCGACAGGTCTTCCTGAAGCAGCTTGGTGTACTCCCGGCCGGTCGCGAACCAGCGGGCGTTCCAGGGGCGGTAAACCCCGAGCCGGAAGCCGTTGGGATGAACCTTCTGTCCCATGTTCTCGCTCAGTCCTCCTCAGGCTCGGGTTCGGCCGCGTCCGTCGTGGGGACAGGGGCCCGCGCCAGCGCCGGTCGGCCCCGGTCCCGGCCGGGCCGCGCCAGGCCGTCCTCCACCACCGCCTTCAGGTGGCAGGTGCGCTTGAAGATAGAGGCGGAGGACCCCCTGGCCCGGGGCCGGAAGCGCTTGATGGTGGGTCCCCCGTCCACGTCCACCCGCAGCAGCTGGAGCCGGTCCCGGTCCAAGCTGAAGTTGTTCTCGGCATTGGCGGCGGCGGAGCGCACCACCTTGGCCACGTCCCGGGCCGCCGCCTGGGGCATGAACGCCAGGGTGGTCAGGGCCTCGGCCACGGCCATCCCCTCCACCACCTCGGCCACCAGCCGGGCCTTGCGGGGGGGCACCCGCACCCACCGCGCCAGCGCCTGAACCTGCATACCTGCCCCTTCGCTACTTCAAAGCCGAGCTGCGCTCGGTGTGGTGGCCATGGCTGCGGAAGCGCCGGGTGGGCACGAACTCGCCCAGCTTGTGACCGACCATTGCCTCGCTGATGAACACCGGGACATGCTTGCGGCCGTCGTGGACCGCGATCGTGTGCCCCAGCATCTCGGGGAAGATGTCGCTGCGCCGGGACCAGGTCCGGATCACCCGCTTCTCCTTGGCCCGGTTCATCTCCAGCACCTTCTTCAGGAGTGGGGCGTCGCAGAAGGGGCCCTTCTTGACCGAGCGGCTCATGCTACTTGCTCCTCCGGCGGACGATCATGCGATTGGTTGACTTGTTGTTCCTCGTCCGGTGGCCCAAAGCGGGCTTGCCCCACGGCGTCTGCGGGTGCCCGCCAGGCCCTGAGCGCCCCTCCCCGCCTCCGTGGGGATGGTCAACGGGATTCATCGTCGCCCCCCGGACGGTGGGCCGGAAGCCACGCCAGCGGCTCTTGCCCGCCTTGCCCCAGGTCTCGTTGGAGTGGTCGGAGTTGCCCACCTGACCGATGGTGGCGCGACAGCGGACGTCGATCAGCCGCACCTCACCGGAAGGCATCCGCAGCTGGGCGTGGCGCCCCTCCCGGGCCACCAGTTGGGCCCCCACGCCAGCGCTGCGTACCAACTGCCCTCCCCGGCCCAACTGGACCTCGATGTTGTGGACCGTGGTCCCGAGGGGGATCTTAGTCAGGGGCAGCGAGTTGCCGGGCTGGATGTCACTCTTCTCTCCCGCCACCACTCGGTCCGCCACCCGCAGCCCCTCGGGGGCGAGGATGTAGCGCTTCTCACCGTCCAGGTAGTGGATCAAGGCGATCCGGGCGCTGCGGTTGGGGTCGTACTCGATCGTGGCCACGTTACCCGGCACATCCAGCTTGTCCCGCTTGAAGTCGATCTTGCGGTAGATCCGGCGATGGCCGCCGCCGCGGTGGCGCACGGTGATCTTGCCCTGCGCGTTTCGGCCGGAGTGCTTCTTGAGCGAAACCGTGAGCCGGCGCTCGGCTTCGCACTTGACCACGTCCTCGAAGGAGCTCACGCTCATGAAGCGGCGCCCCGGCGAGGTCGGGCGGTAGCGCTTGACCGGCATCTCAGACTCCCTCGAAGAGGTTGGCGATGCTCTCGCCCGGGGCCAGGGTCACCACCGCCTTTTTCCAGTCGCGGCTGCGCCCCACGATCCGGCCGCCCCGGCGCATCCGGGTCCTGGTCTTGCCCTTGACCACCATGACGTTGACCGCGACCGCCTTGACCTTGAAGGCGGACTCGATCGCCTGCTTCACCTCGATCTTGTTGGCCCGGGGCGAAACCTGGAAGACGTAGCGCTGCTTGGCCATGCCGGCGTACGACTTCTCGCTGATGACGGGGCGGATCAAAACCGAGGCGGGCTCCTTCACGAGAGGTGCTCCCCCACCTGCTCCAGCGCCGCTCTGGTGAAGATCAGGGTCTCGGCGGTCAGCAGGTCGCGGACACCCAGGTTGTGGCTCAGGATCACCTTGAGCTGGGGGATGTTGCGGGCCGAGAGCTCGACGTTGTCAGAGCGCTCCCGCAGCACCAGCAGCACCCGCCGGGCCGCCCCCGCCTGATCCAGGAAGGCCGCCAGCCTCCGCGTCTTCGGCCCTTCGTACTCCAGCTCCTCGACCACCTGAATCGCACCCTCCTCGGCCTTGGCCGCCAGCGCCGAGCGCAACGCCAGCCGACGCTGCTTGCGGGGCATGGCCTGGGCATGGCCGTGGGGCGTGGGGCCGAAGACCGTGCCGCCGCCGCGCCACTGGGGCGCCCGGATCGAACCCTGGCGTGCCCGCCCCGTCCCCTTCTGGCGGTAGGGTTTGCGCCCCCCGCCGCGGACCTGGCCCCGGGTCTTGGTGGCATGGGTGCCCTGACGCGCCCCGGCCGCCTGGCGCAGCAGGGCCTGGTGCAGGGCGGCATGGTGGACGGCACCGCCGAAGACGGTCTCCGGCAGCTCGACTGTGCCCTGCTCCTGGCCTTCCGGCCCCCGCAGCACCGCGTGGGCCATCAGCGGTGGGCCCCCTGGCGGCGCCGCCGCGGCGGCGACTCCCGCACCAGCACCACGCCCTGGCGCTGGCCCGGCACCGCCCCTTTGACCAAGAGCAGGTTGCGCTCCTCGTCGACCCGGACCAGTTGCAGGCGCCTGACCGTGCTCCGCTGGGCTCCCAGATGGCCCGCCATCCGCAGACCGCGCCAGGTCCTGGCGGCATCGACCGAGCCGACCGAGCCCGGCTGTCGTATGTTGTGGCTGCCGTGGGTGACGGGCCCCCGGCCGAAGTGGTGGCGCTTGTGCGGCCCGGCGAATCCCTTGCCCTTGCTGGTCCCGATCACGTCCAGGAACGCCCCCGCCTGGAAGGTACCCACCGTGAGCACGTCGCCCACGGCCGCCTCGCTCTCACCCCTCACCTCGGCCAGGTGGCGGTGGGGTTCAAGGTCGGCCACCTCGAAGTGGCCTCGGCGGGGCTTGCTCACCCGCTTGGCCATGGGCGCAAACGCGATCTGGACCGCGTCATAGCCCTCCTTGGCCTCGGTCTTGAGCTGGACGACGGGGCACGGCCCGGCCTGAAGCACGGTCACCGGACAGCAGCGACCGTCCTCCAGGAAGATCTGGGTCATCCCCAGCTTGCGGGCCAGGAGCGCCTTGGTCATCAGAGCTTGATCTCGATGTTGACCCCGCTCGGCAGGTTCAGGTGCATCAGCGCGTCGATCACCTTGGGGTTGGGGTCGAGGATGTCGACGTTGCGCTTGTGCGTGCGCATCTCGAACTGCTCCCGTGAGTCCTTGTCGATGAAGGGGCCCCGGACCACGGTGTACTTGTTGATCTCGGTGGGCATCGGCACCGGACCCACCACCTTGGCCTGGTTGCGGGTGACGGTCTCCACGATCCGGGCGGCCGCCTGGTCCAGGACCCGGTGGTCGTAGGCCTTGAGCCGGATGCGTATTCGCTGGGCCATCTTCTGCCTCGGGGCTCCCTTCTTCTCCAGGTTACTTGTCGATCTTGGTGACTACGCCCGCACCCACGGTGCGGCCTCCCTCCCGGATCGCGAAGCGCATGCCGTCCTCGACCGCCACCGGGTTGATCAGCGACACCTTCAGCTCGACGTTGTCGCCCGGCATCACCAGCTCCCGCCCCTCGGGTAGCGAGACCTGGCCGGTGACGTCCGTGGTGCGGATGTAGAACTGGGGCCGGTAGTTGCTGAAGAACGGGGTGTGGCGGCCGCCCTCGTCCTTGCTCAGGACGTAGACCTGGGCGTCGAATTCGGTATGGGGCTTGATCGAGCCCGGCTTGGCCAACACCTGACCCCGCTCCACCTCCTCCCGCTTGACCCCCCGGAGCAGGCAGCCACAGTTCATGCCCGCCTCCCCCTGATCCAGCAGCTTGTGGAACATCTCCACCCCGGTGACCACGCTCTTGCTGGTCTCCTTGACGCCCACGATCTCCACCTGGTCGTTGACCTTGACCAGGCCCCGCTCGATCCGGCCGGTGACCACCGTCCCCCGACCCTCGATCGAGAAGACGTCCTCCACCGGCATCATGAACGGCTGGTCGATGGGCCTGGTAGGGACTGGAATGTAGGTGTCGACCACTTCCATCAGCTGGCGGATCTGGCCGATCGCCTGCTCGTCGCCCTCCAGGGCCTTGAGCGCGGAGACCCGCACCACCGGGACGTCGTCACCCGGGAAGTCGTTCTTACTGAGAAGCTCACGCACCTCGAGCTCGACGAGTTCCAGGAGCTCCTCGTCGTCGACCATGTCGACCTTGTTCAGCGCGACGACGATGTAGGGCACCCCCACCTGACGGGCCAGGAGGATGTGCTCTCGGGTCTGGGGCATGGGGCCGTCGGTCGCGGCCACCACCAGGATGGCTCCGTCCATCTGGGCCGCGCCGGTGATCATGTTCTTGATGTAGTCGGCGTGGCCGGGGCAGTCGACGTGGGCATAGTGCCGGGTCTTGGTCTCGTACTCGACGTGAGAGGTGGCGATGGTGATTCCCCGCGCCTTCTCCTCGGGGGCGTTGTCGATGCTCTCGAACGCCCGGAAGTCCGCGAGCCCGTCAGAGGCCAGAACCTTGGTGATGGCCGCCGTCAGCGTCGTCTTGCCATGGTCGATGTGACCGATGGTCCCGACGTTTATGTGCGGCTTGCTGGTGTCGTACTTCTTCTTGCCCATTCCTTCCTGCCCTTGGTGAGGGTTTCGTCCTCCCTCAATTGCCGGTGGTTCAACTCTTCCGCTTGGCCGTGATCTCCTCCGCCAGGCCCTGCGGCAACTCCTGGTAGTGGTCGAATTCCATCGCGTAGCTGGCCCGTCCCTGGGTCATGCTCCGCACCTGGGTGGCATAACCGAACATGTTGCCCAGGGGTACCTGGGCGTGGACGATCTGCATTCCCCGGCGGCTCTCCATCCCCAGGGTGTGGCCTCTGCGGGCGGAGAGATCGCCGATGATATCGCCCAGGTTGGCCTCGGGCACGGTCACATCGACCTTCATCACCGGCTCCAGCAAAACGGGGGCCGCCTTGCGCATCCCGTCCTTCATCCCCAGCGAGCCCGCGATCTGGAAGGCCTGCTCCGAGGAGTCGACGTCGTGGAAGGAGCCGTCGTAGACGGTCACCTTGACGTCGACCACGGGATAGCCCGCCACCACCCCCGACTGCATGGCGTCGATGCAGCCCTTCTCGATCGGGGAGATGTACTCCTTGGGGATGGTGCCCCCCACGATCTTGTTCACGAACTCGAAGCCCTGGCCCGTCTCGTTGGGGCCGACGATCAGCTCGCAGTGGCCGTACTGGCCGTGGCCGCCGGTCTGGCGCACGAAGCGCCCGGTGCCCTTGGCCTCCTTGCGCACGGTCTCGCGGTAGGCGACCTGGGGCTTGCCTACGTTGGCGTCCACCTTGAACTCGCGGAGAAGGCGGTCCACGATCACCTCAAGGTGCAGCTCGCCCATCCCCGAGATCAGGTTCTGGCCCGTCTCGGGGTCGGTCTTGACCCGAAAGGTGGGGTCCTCCTCGGCCAGCTTGAGCAGGGCCAAGTCCAGCTTGTCCTGGTCGGCCTTGGTCTTGGGCTCGATCGCGACCGAGATCACCGGCTCGCTGAAGGTGATCGACTCAAGCAGGATGGGATGCCCCTCGTCGCTGAGAGTGTCGCCGGTTGAGGCGTGGCGCAGCCCAATGGCGGCGGCGATGTCCCCGGCCCGGACCTGATCCACCTCCTCCCTCCGGTTGGCGTGCATCTTGAGGATGCGGCCTACCCGCTCTCGCTCCCCACGGCTGGCGTTATAGACGTAGGTCCCGGCCTTGAGCTGACCGCTGTAGACCCTAAAGAAGGTGAGCTTGCCGACGTAGGGGTCGGTCATGATCTTGAAGGCAAGTGCTGAGAAGGGCGCTTCGTCCTCCACCTCCCGCACGATTCGCTCGGCCCCGTTGGGGTCGGTTCCGGTCACGGGGGGCCGGTCCACCGGGCTGGGGAGGAACTCCACCACCCCGTCGAGCAGGGGCTGGACCCCGCGGTTGCGCAGCGCGGCGCCGCAGTAGACGGGGAATACCTGGGCTCGGACGGTGCCGCGGCGCAGGGCCTTGCTCAGCCTCTCGGGCTCGATCGGCTGGTCGTCGAGGTAGCTCTGCATCACCTCGTCGTCGAACTCGGCGGCCGCCTCCACCAGCTCCTGCCGGGCGGTCGCCACCGCCTCCGCCATCTCCGCCGGCAGCTCGGGGTTGTTGACCGAGGTTCCGAGGTCGTCGGTGTAGACCGTAGCCCGCTCCCGGATCAGATCGTAGATCCCGACGAAGGACTCCTCGGAGCCGATCGGGAGCTGCACCGGCACCGCCCTGGCCCCAAGCCGCTCCCTGATGGCCCCGACCGCGCCGTGGAAGTCCGCTCCGGTGCGGTCCATCTTGTTGATGAAGCAGATCCGGGGCACGTCGTAACGGTCGGCCTGACGCCAGACGGTCTCCGACTGGGGCTCCACCCCGCTGACGGCGTCGAAGAGGGCGATCGCGCCATCCAGGACTCGCAGGCTCCGCTCCACCTCGGCGGTGAAGTCGACGTGTCCCGGCGTGTCGATGATGTTGATCTGGTGGCCCTTCCACTCCGCCGCAGTGGCGGCCGAGGTGATGGTGATGCCCCTCTCCTGCTCTTGGACCATCCAGTCCATGGTCGCGGCCCCGTCGTGGACCTCACCCATCTTGTGGATGCGGCCGGTGTAGAAGAGCACCCTCTCGGTGGTGGTGGTCTTGCCCGCGTCGATGTGGGCCATGATCCCGATGTTGCGCACCCGGTCAAGAGGCGTCTGGCGCCCTGCCGCCATTCCCTTGGGAGCGGTCGAGACCTGGGTGCTCATCAGTAGCGGAAGTGGGAGAAGGCCCGGTTGGACTCGGCCATCTTGTGGGTGTCTTCCTTGCGCTTGACCGCCTGGCCGATGCCGTTGTTGGCGTCCATCAGCTCGGAGGCGAGCTTCTCGGCCATGCTCCGTCCGTGCCGGTCCCGGGCGCCCTTGATGATCCAGCGCCGGGCCAGCGCCAGGCGGCGGTCGTGGCGGATCTCCACCGGAACCTGATAGGTGGCGCCCCCCACTCGCTTGGGCTTGACCTCGATGATCGGGGTAGCGTTGCGCATCGCCTGATCGAAGACCTCGATCGGCTCCCGGCGCTGGCTCTTGGAGATCCGGCCCAACGCCCCGTATACGATGCGCTCGGCGGTCGCCCGCTTGCCGTTGAGCATCACTGAATTGATGAACTTGGCCAGCGCCTCACTGTGGTAGTGGGGATCGGGGATGATGACCCGGCGAGAGACGCGCTGGCGGCGGGGCATCTCAGGCGCTCCTAGCGGGCTTCTCGCGCTTGGCGCCGTACTTGCTTCGCGACTGCTTGCGGGCGCTAGCCCCGGCGGTGTCGAGCGCACCCCTGATTATGTGGTAACGCACCCCGGGGAGGTCCTTGACCCGGCCGCCTCGGACCAGCACCACCGAGTGCTCCTGCAGGTTGTGCCCAATCCCGGGGATGTAGGCGGTCACCTCAACCTTGGTAGTGAGTCGCACTCGGGCCACCTTGCGCAGCGCCGAGTTTGGCTTCTTCGGGGTGGTGGTGAAGACACGGACGCACACCCCCCGGCGCTGGGGCGAGCCCCGCAGGGCCGGCGACTTGGTCTTCTTGGTCACCGGCTGGCGACCCTTCCGGACCAGTTGCTGAATGGTGGGCAAGTTGAATTGGACCTTGAGGAACATTGGCCGTTCCGGGGCAGCGGCCAAGCGGAAATTAGCTCACGCCCCGCCGGAGACGCGATCACCTAGTCTATCGCCGGACGGTGAGGCTGTCAAACTCGGGACAGCTCCTGTCGTAGTTACGCCGTTCCCCACCGGCCCTCACGGTTTGTTGGTCCGGGCCGCCGATCGAGGCCGAGATCGGTTTGAGCTCGGCTGAGCCCGGTCGGCGACCGGCGGGGCCGTGGCGCTGGATCTGGCCCGGCGAGTCCGGCGAGGGCCTCAACGGGCAGAAGGCGGCTACCGGCCGCTCACCCGGCCCCGGTCACCCCCAGACCTCAGCCGCCACCTCTACTACCAGGCGCAGCTTCGCCACCTCTTCCTCGACGGTGATCTGGTTGCCCTCGACGGTCGACGAGAAGCCGCACTGGGGCGAGAGACAGAGCTGGTCCAAGGGCACGTAGCGGCTCGCCTCTTCGATCCGGCGCTTGAGCTGGTCCTTGTTCTCCAACTCCCCCCGCTTGGTCGTGACCAGGCCCAGCACCACCATCTTCCCCTTGGGCACGAATCGCAGCGGGGCGAAGCTCCCCGAGCGCTCGTCGTCGAATTCCAGGAAGAAACCGTCGACCTGGAGCTCGCTGAACAGCGCCTCGGCGACGAAGTCGTAGCCGCCCTCCGCCACCCAGTAGGAGCGGTAGTTGCCGCGACAGGAGTGGCTCGTGATGGCCATCCCCTGAGGCCTTCCCTCCAGCGCCTTGTTGATCTGGCGGATGTTGGTCAGGTGCTGGTGCTCAGCGTCGATACCCTGGAGCTGCAGCATCTCCCGCTGGGCAGGGTCGTTGAGGTAGGCGAGGCTGGTGTCGTCCAGCTGCAGGTAGGTGCAGCCCTGCCCGGCCAGCGCCGCGATCTCGTCGGCGTAGGCCCGGCTCAGGTCCTCCCAGAACTGGTCGAGGTCAGGGTAAACCGCGGGGTCGATGGCCGCCCGCCCACCTCGGTAGTGGACCATGCTCGGCGAGGGGATCGTCAGCTTGGGGATTGCGGTGCTGACGCACGACTGCAGGAACTGGAAGTGCTCGGCGAAGATGGGCTGCCCGAGCCGGATGCGGTCCTGGACTCGCAGCGCCGCCGAGGTGAACTCGGTGGTGCCGTCGCCTTTGCGGAACTGCACTCGAAGACTTTGGTCGGCCTTCCCGATCCCCTGCAGCTGGTAGATGAAGTCCATGTGCCACGACGTTCGGCGGAACTCACCGTCGGTGGCCGACTGCAACCCCAGCGCCTCTTGCATCCGCACCGCCGCCCGGATGGCTTGGTCCTCCTGCTCGCGCAACTCGTCGGCCCCGATGGTGCCGGCGGCCAAGTCTCGGCGAGCTCGCAGCAGGCTCTTGGGCCGCAGCAGGCTGCCGACGTGGTCGGCTCGAAAGGGAGGGGTGCTGCGGCGCGCCATGACCGTGATGGTATCGGCTGCTCCTGCCCCCGGAGCCAGTCTCGAAGCCGCTCCGATCGACGCCAGCCATGAGTGCCGCAGAGGTCCCCCATCTCCGGACGCGCGCCGGGAGCGGCTATCCGGTCAAGCGCTGGGTCAGCGTGAACCAGTTGCCCGAGTCGTCGCGAAAAACGGCTTCGATGCCGTAGGGGCGGTCGGCTGGCTCCTGGATGAAGGCAACTCCCCTGGCCCGAAGCTCGTCGCAGGTCGCCCGGCAGTCGTCCGTCGCCATCACGCCCGCCCCCATGGTGCCGCCAGAGACTAGGTCACGCAGCTTCTGGGCCGCCTCCGGGTCGCGGCCCATGGAGCAGTCCGCCAAGATCAGCTCGACACCTGGCTGGTCCCTCGGACCGACGGTCAACCAGCGGAAGCCAGCCCCCGCTCCATCGAATCCCTCACCCATCACCACGTCGCTGCGCACCTCGAAGCCGAGGACCCGGGTGTAGAAGTCCTTGGCTGAATCCTGGTTCAGCACGTAGATCGGGGTATGCGAAAGATGGCTGATCATGGGCTGGCTTCTCCCCCTTTTCCGATATCCGCGCCTACGCTACCTGTGGCGTCGGGGCGAGGACGCGCTCCGGCTGAGCTCGTGAGGCGCCCGGGCGCGTCCCGCAGGTGGCGCAACACGCGGCGCGGCCAGTGCGAGAGCCGCTCCCGCGTCTACTCGCTCGCCTGGTCCAGCGTGGGCAGCGCCGCCTCTGCGTCCCCGAATCCCTCGGCCACAGCCAGGCCGTCTTCGCCAGCCGGCTGCTCGGGCAGTTCCTCCGCCGCCGCCTCGAGATAGCGCACCGCCTCCTCGCGCAGCTTGCGGTAGTAGTCGAGCCCGGTGCCCGCGGGGATCAACTTGCCGATGATGACGTTCTCTTTTAGTCCCCGAAGGCGGTCCACCTTGCCAGAGATGGCGGCCTCGGTCAGCACCCTGGTTGTCTCCTGGAAGGAGGCGGCCGAGAGCCAGCTGGCGGTGTTGAGGGCGGCCTTGATGAGACCCAGAAGCACGGTCGCGGCGATGGCAGGCTCGCCGCCCTCGGCCAGCACCTTGGCATTGGCCTCGTCGTACTCCCACTGGGAGACGATCTCGCCCGGGAGCAGTTCGGTGTCGCCGCCCGACTCGACCCGGACCTTGCGCATCATCTGGCGGACGATCACCTCGATGTGCTTGTCGTTGATGTCCACCCCTTGAGAGCGGTACACGCGCTGGACCTCACGCACCAGGTAGTCCTGGACAGCCTCCCGGCCGGAGATGTAGAGCAGCTCCTGTGGGCTGATCGAACCCACGGTCAGGGCGTCGCCGGCCCGGACCTCGTCCCCGTCGGCGACCTTGAGCTGGGCCGAGTGGGGAATGGGGTACTCCTTCACCTCCTCCTCCACGGTGCGGATCCGTACCTCACCGCCGGAGCGGCCCACGTGGGCCCGGACCACCCGGCCGCCGACGCGGGCATTGACTGTCTGCAGCTTGTCGTCCTTGCCCCCCCGGGCCAGGAGCTGGCCCTCGCTGACCACCGTCCCCTCGACGATGGCCTGGTCCAGCGCCAGCCCCTTGTCGATCTGGTGGCCGGTCTCGTACTCCTCATGGCTGACCACCCGGACCTTGCGACCGGCGTCGCCGCGGATGATCTCGATCCGGCCCCCGGCCTCGGCCAGGATGGCCTTGCCCTTGGGGATTCGGGCTTCGAAGAGCTCCTCGACCCGGGGCAGGCCCTGGGTGATGTCGAGGCCGGCCACGCCACCCGTGTGGAAGGTGCGCATGGTCAGCTGGGTCCCGGGTTCGCCGATGGACTGGGCTGCGATCACTCCGACCGCCTCCCCGATCTCCACTAGCCGGCCCGTCGCCAGGTTGCGGCCATAGCAGTAGCGGCAGACGCCGTTGCGGGCGCCGCAGGTGAGCACACTGCGGACCCTGGCCCGGGCCACCCCCGCCTCGGCCAGCTGCCGCGCCAGGGTGTCGGTGATCTCCTCACCCAGGCCAACCACCACGGTCCCATCCGGAGCCACCACCTCGCTGGCGGCGATCCGCCCCGCCAGCCGCTCGATGAAGGGCTCGCCTTCGGAGCTCAGATCAGTGAGCCAGATTCCACCGGTGGTGCCACAGTCCTCCTCTCTCACGATCACGTCCTGGGCCACGTCCACCAGCCTCCGGGTCAGGTAGCCGGAGTCGGCCGTCCTGAGCGCCGTGTCGGCCAGGCCCTTGCGGGCCCCGTGGGTGGAGATGAAGTACTCCAGGACCTCGAGCCCCTCACTGAAGTTGGCCTTGATGGGCATGTCGATGATCCGCCCGGTGGGGTCGGCCATCAGGCCGCGCATCCCCGCCAGCTGGCGGATCTGCTGGTAGGTGCCCCGTGCCCCCGACTGGGACATCATCAACACCGAGCTGAAGGGGTCGAAGTGGGCCATGGTCGCCTGCGTCACCGCTTCGGTGGCCTGGGTCCAGATCTCAACCGTCTTGGCGTAGCGCTCGTCCTCGGTGATCAGGCCACGCCGGTGCTGCATCCCCACCTCGTCCACCTGGCTGTCGGCCTTGTCGATGATGGCCTGCTTCTCGGGCGGGGTCTTGATGTCCATGGCCGAGAGAGTGACCCCCGACCTGGTGGCGTAGTCGAATCCCAGACGCTTGATGTCGTTCACCACCGAGGCGGTGACCTGGTTGCCGTAGAGGGCGTAGCACTCCGCCACCAGAGCGCGCAGCTCCTTGCGGTCGAAGACCCGGTTCTGGAAGACCATGGCCACACCCTCGGCTCCCTCCCTCACCTCCAGGGCCAGGGGCAGGACCTCGTTGAAAATGACCCGCCCCGGAGTGGTGACCACGCCGACCTTCTCCGCCGCGTCGACCCCCGGGTCCACCGCCTCGACCAGGCGGCGGGGCAGTCTGACCTGAATCGGCTGGTGGGTGGCGACGGCGCCGGTGTCGTGGGCCAGCAGCACCTCCTCGGTCGAGCTGTAGCGATGCAGCTCCTTGGCGTCGAGGCCATCCAGCGGCTGGCGCAGCATCGTCAGCCAGAAGGAGCCGAGGACCATGTCCTGGGTCGGGGCCACCACCGGGTTGCCGTCGCTGGCCGAGAGGATGTTGTTGGAGGACATCATCAGGTTCTTGGCCTCGGCGATGGCGCCGCTGAAGAGAGGGACGTGCACCGCCATCTGGTCGCCGTCGAAGTCGGCGTTGAAGGCGGTGCAGACCAGGGGGTGGATCTGGATCGCCGAGCCCTCGACCAGGACCGGCATGAAGGCCTGGATCCCGAGCCGGTGCAGAGTCGGCGCCCGGTTGAGTAGTACGGGATGATCCTGGATGACCTCGTCCAGGACATCCCAGACCTCGGGGCGGGCTCGCTCCACCATCCGCTTGGCGCTCTTTATGTTCTGGGTGAAGCCCTTCTCCACCAGCTCGCGCATGACGAAGGGCTTGAAGAGCTCGAGCGCCATCCGCTTCGGCAGACCGCACTGGTTGAGCTTGAGCTCAGGACCGACCACGATCACCGAACGGCCGCTGTAGTCCACCCGCTTGCCTAGCAGGTTCTGGCGGAAGCGGCCCTGCTTGCCCTTGAGCATGTCGCTCAAGGACTTGAGCTTGCGGTTGCCGGTGCCCGTGATGGCCCGGCCACGGCGGCCGTTGTCGATGAGGGCATCGACCGCTTCTTGAAGCATCCGCTTCTCATTGCGGACGATGATCTCGGGAGCTCCCAGTTCGAGCAGCCGCTTGAGCCGGTTGTTGCGGTTGATCACCCGGCGGTAGAGGTCGTTGAGGTCGGAGGTGGCGAAGCGCCCTCCGTCCAACTGCACCATCGGGCGCAGCTCGGGGGGGATAACCGGCAGGACCTCGAGGATCATCCAGGTGGCCGCGGTCTCACTCGAGCGGAAGGCCTCGACCACCCGCAGCCGCTTGATCGCCTTCTGCTTGCGCTGGCCGCTGGTGGACTGGAGCTCCTCGCGCAGCTTCGTCGCCTCCTGGCTCAGGTCCAGCGCCTCCAGCATCTGTTTGATGGCGGCGGCCCCCATGGCGGCGTGGAACACCGAGCCGAACTTCTCCGTGTAGTCGCGGTACTCGGCGTCGTTCAGGAGCTGCCGCGCCGTAAGCGCTTGCAGCTTCTCCTTGGTGTCCGCCAGCTCCTGGCGCAGCGCCTCCAGCTCCTCCGGCTCCCCGCCCCCCTCGGCTCCCCCTCGCTCGGCCAGCTGGCTCCGGGCCTGGGCGATCCCCCCCGCCACCCGCTCCCTGGCCGCCTGGATGGCCGCGTCAGCCTCGGCCGCGATCGCCTCCAGCCGGGCGCGCAGCAGCTCCTGCAACTCCGCCTGGTGCTCCTCGGTCAGCTGCACCCCCTTCTTGGCGACTATCAGCTTCTCCTGGCCGTCCTTGATCTGGAAGTCGCTCGGCGCCTTGCGACCCATGGCGGCGGTGATCCTCTCCTGCAGCTGCTCCGCCGCCTGCTCCAGGTCCTGGCGCCGAGTCTCGGCCGCCTGTTCCAGCTCCGCCTGCTGAGCTTGGTTCGAGGCCTCCAGCTCGGCGATCTGCTGCTCCAGACCCTGGACCGCCTCCTGCGACTCCTGGCTCTTGGCCGCCACGAGCGCCTTGACGCGCTCGCTCTGCTCCGGGTCCAGGGCGGCCAGCTCCCGCTCTCGCGCCTCCTCGTCGACGCTGGTGACTATGTAATTGGCGAAGTAGAGAACCTTCTCCAGGTTGCGGGGCGACATGTCCAAGAGCAGCCCGAGCCGACTGGGAATGCCCTTGAAGTACCAGACGTGGGAGACGGGGCTGGCAAGCCGGATATGCCCCATCCGCTCGCGCCGCACCTTGCTCCTGGTCACCTCGACGCCGCACTTGTCGCAGATGATGCCCTTGTAGCGGTAGCGCTTGTACTTGCCGCAGTGGCACTCCCAGTCCTTTGTTGGGCCGAAGATCTTCTCGCAGAAGAGCCCGTCCCGCTCCGGGCGGAGGGTGCGGTAGTTGATGGTCTCCGGCTTGGTCACCTCGCCATGGGACCAGGAGAGGATGGTCTCCGGGCTGGCGAGGGACAGCTTCAGGGCATCGAAGTTCTCAAGCTTGAGCAAGGCTTGGCCGCCTCCTGGCGAATGGGTGGATGGCGAGCGGGGATGGATCCGGGCCGGCCCATCCCCGGGGATTCGGGATGAAGGACACGCCTACCTGCTGATGTCCTCGGCGTCGTCGCGCTCGTCGCGCTCCAGGTTGATTCCGAGGCTCAGCGGCATGTCGGGCATGTCGTCCTCTGTGAATACGATCTGCTCCTCGTTCTCGGACATGATCTCGACCCCGAGCGCCAGCCCTTCCAGCTCCTTGACCAGGACCCGGAAAGACTCGGGGATGCTGGCATCCAGGGTGTTGTCGCCCTTGACGATGGCCTCGTAGGCCTTGACCCGACCGACGATGTCGTCCGACTTGATGGTCAGGATTTCCTGGAGGATGTGGCTGGCGCCGTAGGCCTCCAGGGCCCAGACCTCCATCTCACCGAACCGCTGCCCGCCGAACTGGGCCTTCCCTCCCAGCGGCTGCTGGGTGACCAGGCTGTAGGGCCCGGTGCTGCGGGCGTGGATCTTGTCCTCCACCAGGTGGGCCAGCTTCATCATGTAGATGATCCCCACCGTCACCGGCTGGTCGAAGGTCTCCCCTGAGCGGCCGTCACGGAGCCAGACCTTGCCGTCTCGCGGCAGACCCGCCCGCTCCAGCTCGTCTTCGATCTGGGCCTCGGAGGCGCCGTCGAACACCGGCGTAGCGACCTTCAGCCCCAGGGCCTTAGCCGCCCATCCGAGATGGGTTTCCAGCACCTGGCCCAGATTCATGCGGCTGGGCACGCCGAGGGGGTTGAGGACGATCTCGACCGGAGTCCCATCGGGAAGGAAGGGGAGGTCTTCGATCGGGAGGATCCGGGCGATGACCCCCTTGTTGCCGTGGCGGCCCGCCATCTTGTCGCCTTCGCTGATCTTGCGCTTCTGGGCGACGTAGATCCGGATCAACTCCTCCACGCCGGCGGGCAGCTCGTCCTTGTTGGAGCGGCTGAACGTCTTCACGTCGACCACCACTCCCCGCTCGCCGTGGGGCACGCGCAGGGAGCTGTCGCGGACCTCCTTCGACTTCTCCCCGAAGATGGCGCGGAGGAGTCGCTCCTCGGCGGAGAGCTCCGACTCCCCCTTGGGGGTGGTCTTACCGACGAGGATGTCGCCGGAGGCGACCTCGGCACCGACATAGACGATGCCACGCTCGTCGAGGTTGCGCAGGCTCTCCTCGCCCACGTTGGGAAGCTCCCTCGTCACCTCCTCGGCGCCGAGCCTGGTGTCGCGCACCTCGACCTCGAACTCCTCGATGTGGATCGAGGTGTACTTGTCCTCCCGGACCACGGACTCGCTGATTAGGATGGCGTCCTCGTAGTTGTAGCCCTCCCAGGGCATGAAAGCCACCAGCACGTTCTGGCCCAGGGCCAACTCACCCCGATCCGTCGAGGGACCGTCGGCCATGACCGCACCAGTGTCCAGGTGCTCCCCCGGTGAGACCACGATCCGCTGGCTGAGACAGGTGCCCTGGTTGCTGCGGACGAACTTGTGCACCCCGTACCAGACATCGGGTCCTCTCCCATCGGGCCGGAAGAGGATGCCGAGGCCAGTGTCCTGACCCGAGCGCACCACCTGGACCTTGTCCTGGTTGATCTCCTGGATGGGCACGTTCACCCCCAGGACGGTCCCCGGGCTGGCGGCGACGATCAGCTCGCCGCTGTCCTTGGCGGCATAGCCCTCCATCCCGGTTCCCACCACGGGCGAGTCGGTCCGGAGCAGGGGAACCGCCTGTCGCTGCATGTTGGAGCCCATCAACGCCCGGTTGGCGTCGTCATGCTCCAGGAAGGGGATCATCGCCGTCGCCACCGAGACGGTCTGCTTGGGGGAGACGTCGACCCAGTCCACCTCGGCCACGGGCACGTCCTTGAAGGTGTGCCGGGTCCGGGCAGGCGTGTGGCTGACGAGGAAGTCGCCCGCCTCCGACACTGGGGCGTTGGCCTGAGCCACGGTGTACTTGTCCTCCTCGTCGGCGGAGAGAAACTTGATCTCCCCGCTGACCCAGGGGCGGATCTGCACCTTGCTCAGGTCGGCCTTCTCCAGCTGCTTCAGCGCCTTGGCGTCGAGGGTCGCCCCGGCCTTGAGGCCACCGGCGGCCGCCGCCAGCACCCTGCCCTCGAGCAGTCCCTGCTCCCGCCCCAAATCTAGCTCGTGGTAGACGCGGCGGAACGGGGTCTCGATGAAGCCGAAGTCGTTGACCCTGGCGAAGGTGGCGAGTGAGCCCATGAGCCCGATGTTGGGTCCCTCTGGGGTCTCGATCGGGCAGATGCGGCCGTAGTGGCTCCGGTGGACGTCTCGGACGACCATCCCCGCCCGCTCCCGCGAGAGCCCGCCGGGCCCCAGCGCCGAGAGCCGGCGCTTGTGGGTCAGCTCCGACAGGGGATTGGTCTGGTCCATGAACTGGGAGAGCTGGCTTGAGCCAAAGAACTCCTTGATGGCCGCCACCACCGGGCGGGCGTTTATCAACGAGGCCGCCGTGACCGTGGTGGCGTCGCAGATGGTCATCCGCTCCTTGATGATGCGTTCCATCCGCAGCAGGCCAGTGCGGAACTGGTTTTGCAGCAGCTCGCCCACCGCTCGGACCCGGCGGTTGCCCAGGTGATCGATGTCGTCCTGCTCGCCCTCGCCGTTGTTGAGCTGCACCAGGCGGCGGATGATGTTGATGAAGTCCTCGTGGGCCAGAACCCGCAGCTCGTGCTCCTCCGCCCGGCGCCGGGCCTCGGCCTCGGGCAGCCCCAGGCGCTTGTCCAGCTTGAACCGGCCCACCCGCCCCAGGTCGAAGCGCCGGGGATTGAAGAAGAGCGCCTGCAGGAGGTTGCGGGCGTTCTCCACGGTCGGGGGGTCGCCCGGGCGGATCTTGCGGTAGAGCTCGACCAGGGCCTCGTTGACGTCGTGGCTGGGGTCCTTCTCTAGGGTGGCGTCGATGTAGCGGTGCTCGGGGTCGGTGTCGACGTCCTGGAAGAAGTGACGGATGTCATCGTCGCTGGGATAGCCCAGGGCCCGGATCAAGGTGGTGGCCTGGAACTTGCGCTTGCGGTCGATCTTGGCCGTGAGCACGTCCTTGGTCGAGGTTTCGATCTCCAGCCAGGCCCCCCGGTTGGGGATGAACTTGACCGCGTACAACGGCCTCCCCGTGACCGGGTGCTCGGGGCCGGCGGTGAAGTAGACCCCAGGCGAGCGCACCAGCTGACTCACCACCACCCGCTCGGTGCCGTTGACCAGGAAGGTGCCCTGCTCGGTCATCATTGGGAAGTCGCCCAGATACACCTCGGACTCCTTGATCTCGCCGGCGTTCTCCCCGGTCTTGATATGCAGCCGGGTCATGATCCGCAGCGGCGCGGCGAAAGTCATGTCCCGGTTGCGGCACTCCTCCTGGTCGAACTTGGGCTGGCCGAAGCTGTAGTCAAGGAACCTGAGCTCGTAGTTCTTGCCGGTGTAGTCGGTGATGGGGTTGATCTCATCGAAGAGCTCCCGCAGGCCTGAGCTGACGAACCAGCCAAACGAATTGAGCTGGGTCTCAATCAGGTTGCCCACGTCCAGCATCTCGGAGATCGTCCCGAAGCTGAGGCGTTGGGGCACGGCGGGCAAGGCAGCAGGAAAAGAGGGCATAGCTCTAAAAGTTCTCCCGGCAGGCGCGGACGTACGCAAACTTCACAGGTGGCGGAACGGCGATCTTACCACATCCGCCGAACCGCCCCCGCCCCGAACCGGGGCCGGACCACCTGCCCCAGCTACTTGATCTCGCCCGCGGCGCCCACCTCCTGGATCTTCTTCAACACCGCCTCGGCCTCGTCCCGAGTCACGCCTTCCTTGACCGGCTTGGGGGCCCCGTCGACCACGTCCTTGGCCTCCTTCAGGCCCAGCCCCGTGATCTCCCGCACCGCCTTGATGGCGGCGATCTTCTGGTCCCCGGCAGCGGTCAGGATCACCGAGAACTCGGTCTGCTCCTCCTCCGCCGCCTCCCCCTGCGCCGGGGCCTGGGCCGCCACGGCCACCGGCGCGGCGGCGGTGATGCCATAGGTCTCTTCGATCTTCTTCTTGGCGTTCACAAGATCCAGGACCGTCCAGGACCCCAGCGCCTCGACGAAGTCGTCCACGCTCACCTTGGCCATTGACTCACACCTCCATGCCTAGCTCGGATTGATCCAGCTCAGCCGCTCCGGGCCGGCGCCTCCGGTGTAGCCTGGGCCTTCGCCTCCAGAAGACCCACCAGGTCTCGCACCGGACTCTCCAGCAACTGCACCAGCTGGCCCACGGCCGACTCCACCACGCCCAGCAGCTGCGCCATCAAAACCTCGCGCGAGGGCAGCTCCGCCAGCTGACGGACCTCCTGGGGGCCGAGCAGCTGCCCCTCGGCGATGCCCCCCAGGACCATCTCCGGGCGGCGGTTGGCGCGGGCGTAGGCGACCAGCAGCCGGGCTGGTAGGGCCGGGTCGTCGTAGCCGATGGCGACGGCGTTGGGGCCCACCAGCGCGTCGGTCAGCTGGGGCACCCCCGCCTTCTCTCCGGCGCGGCGGGCCAGGGTGTTCTTCAGCACCAGGAAGTCCACCGCCGCCTCACGGAAGCCAGATCGGAGTTCCTCCAGCTCGGCGACGCTGAGCCCGCGGTAGTCGCTCAGCACCGCGCTGCGCATCCGGCCCAGCTTCTCGGCCAGCTCCGCCACCTGGTCCTGCTTGGTCTGCGGGACCACCGCCGCCCCCCTGCGGTCCACCTGGCCCATGGCGCTCCTCCTCACTGCGGCGCGATCCCAAGGGCCAGGTGGAACCGGGGGCCAGCGGCGCTGCCGGCTCAGGTCACCTGCGCAGGGTCGGGTTTGAGCGGCGGCTGCCCCTGCGGTCTTGGGTTCCCGAAATTGGTCCGCCGAGTATAGCCGAGAAGGCCCCGGCCTCAGGAAGGGCTCAGCCGGGCCGCCTGGAGCGGGTCCAACTTGACGCTGGGGCCCATTGACGGGGCCAGGTGAGCCGCCCGGATGTAGGTGCCCTTGGCGGCCTGGGGCTTGGCCTTGACGATCGCCTCCAGCATCGCCGAGAGGTTCTGCAGCAGCGCCTCCTCCTCGAAGCTGGTCTTGCCAAGCGGTACGTGCACAATGCCGTTGCGGTCGACCCGAAACTCCACCCGCCCGGCCTGGACGTCACGGATGGCCTTGGCGATGTCGAAGGTCACCGTCCCCGCCTTGGGGTTGGGCATCAGGCCCCGGGGCCCGAGGATCTTGCCGAGCCGGCCCACCGACCCCATCAGGTCCGGGGTGGCCAGGGCTACGTCGAAGTCGAGAAAGCCGTCCTGGACCCGCTTGACCAACTCCTCGCCACCGACTATCTCGGCCCCCGCGTCCCGCGCCTCGCGCTCCTTCTCCCCCTGGGCGAAGACCAGGATCCGCCGGGTTCTGCCGGTGCCGTGGGGCAGGACCACGCTGCCCCGGACCATCTGGTCGGCATGGCGCGGATCTACGCCCAGCCTGGCGTGTAGCTCAACCGTCCCCGGGAAGCGGGAGGTGTTCACCTGACGCACCAGTTGCACGCCCTCTTTGGGGTCGTGGAGCCGGTCCTCCTCCAGGAGCGCGGCCGCCGCCCGGTACTTCTTGCCGTGGTGTCCCTTCATCCTCGTCCTCCAGTGGTCCCAACGGACGCCCCAAGGCGCCCTCCCACCTTGTTCAGCCGCTCAGCCAATTACCTTGACGCCCATGGAGCGGGCGCTGCCCTCCACCATCTTCAGGGCCTCCTCCGGGTCGGCGGCGTTCAGGTCCGGCATCTTGGTCTTAGCGATGGCCAGGGCCTGCTCCCGGGTCAGTTCCCCAGCCTCCTCGCGCGGCGGCTTGGCGGAACCCTTCTCGATCCCGAGCGCCTTTTTGATCAGGTCACTGGTGGGCGGAGTCTTGGTTATGAAGGTGAAGCTCCGGTCCTCGAAGATGGTGATCTCGGCCGGAATCACCATCCCGGCCTGGGACTGGGTCTTCTCGTTGTAGGCGCGACAGAACTCCATGATGTTCACTTGGTGCTGGCCCAGGGCGGGCCCGATCGGATAGCCGGGGGTCGCCTTGCCGGCCTCGACATTGAGGCGGAGGACCGCCTTGACCTTCTTCTTGCCCACCTTCGGCTACCTCCTAGCGCAGCCGCTCGACCTGGAGCAGGTCGAGCTCCACTGGCGTCTCCCGCCCGAACATGTTGACCATGACCTTGAGTTTGCCCTTTTCGGCGTTGATCTCCCCAACCTTGCCGTGGAAGTCAGTGAAGGGGCCGTCCACCACCCGCACCGAGTCGCCCACCTGGAACTCCACCTGGACCCGGGCGCTGGGCTCACGCTCGACCTGGCGCAGGATCCCCCGCACCTCGCCCTCCTGGAGCGGCACCGGCCTGGTGCCACTGCCCACGAAGCTCGTCACCCCGGGCGTGTTGCGCACCACGTACCAGGACTCGTCCGACATAACCATCTGCACCATGATGTAGCCGGGAAATATGCGCTTCGCGACGTGGCGGCGCTGGCCGTCCTTGATCTCGATGACGTCCTCCGTCGGGACCATGACGTCGAAGATCTGGTCGTGCATGTCCATCGACTCAACTCGCTTCAACAAGTTGGCCTTGACCTTCTCCTCGTGCCCCGAATAGGCGTGGATGACGTACCAGCTGGCGGGCTCGGTCACGGTGTTGGTCTTGGCTGGGCTCACTGGTGGGCTCCTACTCGCTGCATAGTCGGTCTAGGGACTGGTGGTGGCCGAAGGGCTGGGTGAGGCCCCCGCACTGGGGCTGGCGCTGGCCGAGGCCGACGGGGTCGGCGTGGCGGTGGGAGTCGGGGTGACCGTGGCCGGGGCCGGCGTGGTGGCCGCGGCCGGGGCTGTGGTGTAGAGGGGCTTGAAGAGCGTCGTGAGACCAAATCCCAGGAGGCCGAGGAAGACGCCCAGCAGCACCACCGTCACCACCACCACGCCGGTCATCTGGCGCAGCTCCGGCCAGGTGGGCCAGACGGTCTTGCGCAACTCGCCGTAGACCTCCTGGAGGTAGTTGCCCTCGCTCCCCTCGGACCTCTCCCCCCGGGCGACGTTCGCCAAATCCAACTCCTTTGCGCTCTCCCCATCTGACTGCAGGGGCGGCACGGTTCGAACGCGCGACCTGCGGTTTTGGAGACCGCTGCTCTACCAGCTGAGCTACGCCCCTTTGAGTCTCGGTGGAAGCCTCTACTTGGTCTCGCGGTGCGCCGTGTGCCGACGGCAGCGACGGCAATACTTCTTCAGTTCCAACCGGTCGGGGTCGTTGCGCTTGTTCTTTTGAGTGGTGTAGTTGCGCTCCTGGCACTGACTGCACTGCAGGGTGATGATGGTCGCGGGCAAGTTCCAGTCTCCAGAATAAAAACGCCCGGCCGCGAGCCGAGCAGGCTGAGTATATCCCCCCGCGGGACGCGGGTCAAACCCAGGCCCCGAATCCCGCCGGATCCGCCCCACCGGGGGTGCCGAACCGGGCCTAGACTTTCACAGATGGTCAGCCGTGCGCCGCGTCGTCCCCAACTTCGAGCGTAGGCTCTGCCCTCCCCAGATCACCCCCCCTCATCGGCCCGACGGCGGCCCCGGGGCCGGGCTGCGCGGGTGCGTCCGCTGCTGGTTCCGTTGATCGGCGAGGCGGCCTATCGCCGCTGCGTCCGCGCCAACCGCTGCCTCGGCCTCCTGATCCCTTGCCTGATCGTGGGGCTGGCCGCGGTCCTGGTGGCGGCCTTCTCGCCGTCGGCCGCCCGTCCGGGGCTGCTCGTGCTCTGGGCCCTCTGCTGCCTCTACGCCCTCGTCGCCATCGTGGTGCTCTGGGGCTGTGCCCGCGGCGCCGACGCACTCGCCAGCCAGGCCGCCAGCCTCCGGCTCGGCCGTCAACTAGTGGTCCGCGGTGGCCGGGCCCGGCTGGACGTCGCCACCTGGAAGCGGCGCATCGATCAGGCGCTCGAGCGAAACCGTGGGCGACTCCAGGACTGGAGCTGAGGCTGCATGCCCAACCCGCGGCCTTGGCAACTGTTACTCCAGCGGTGCGGGTCTCCTTCGATCACACGGTCCGGTCGTGCAGGAGCTCCCGTACCTCTTGCGCACAGCGGCAGGCGACGGCGATCGTCGGGGCCCACCCTCACGCCTCCTCGCGTGAGGGCACCTCGACGATGGCGAAGCCGCCGAGGACCGCCTTGGTCTCCGGGTATGGGCCGTCGGAGACCCTCCCGTCGGTGGCAATGACGCTGGCCCGTTGACTTTCTAGCCCGGCGCCGAAGACCCATACGCCCGCATCCTTGGCCTCCTGGACCACCCCGTGTGCGGCCTTGTCCACGTCGGCCAGATCCTCCTCGGGGAAGGTCATCGCACCGTCGTCGAACGAGATCAGGTACCGTGCCACAGCAACCCTCCTGGTCGCGGCCTCCTCCGGCCGACTTTTACCTGGTCTACGAACGCCTCCCTCCAGTGAGTCGCGTCAACAACCTACGTGGGAAGTACAGCTAGCTGCAGCACCCCGTAGATGAGTTGTCTCGTGCGAGGCGTCGAATCGAGCTTAGGCCGGGGCCTCGGAGCCGGCGAGCTGCTTTCGGCTCGCAGTACTAGCATTCGGCCTTGCAGGCGGCGCTCAACTGCCATTGGTCGGGAGTCGAACACCGAGGGCCTCTGCGGGGAAGTCAGACTGCAGGGGCAGCCCGGCCCACAGGGACGACGCTGCCAGCAGCCAGATTGCGGCGATTGCCACTGCCAGCGACGCGACCAGCATGGCCGGACGGACGGCGAAGACTCCGAGGAGACCGCCACCCAACCCTGATCCCACCGCGGCTGCGCCGCTGCCCAGGGCGAAGTAGGCTGCGAAGGCGCGTCCGTGGGTCGCCGCAGGCGCCACTTTCTGAACCATGATCCTCACCGAGTTCATCTCCAGCCCGTTTCCAAAGCCGCCCAGCAGATAGGCGAGCAGGGCAGGTGGGAGCCCGGGGCTGAGCCCAGCGCCGGCCAGTCCCAGGGCCGCCAGTCCGGCGCCCGCGCCGGCGACCAGCAGTGGGTTGAGGCGCGCGAGCCGGGGCACGGTCAGGGTTCCCAGCACCAGCCCCCCGCCCCAAAGGGCCACCAGACCTCCGTAGCCCCAGGGGCCGGCGCGGAATACCTGGGTGGCCAGGAACACCTCCACCACCACCGCCACGTTGACGAAGGTGATCACGAGGAGCACTGGGGGCAGTAGCCGGCGCAGACCGCGATTGCCCGCGAGGATCGCCAGCCCAGCCGTGATCGCCTTGGTCCGGGTCTCGCCCGACGGGCGGTGAGTGGGCAAGCGTCGCGCCCGGACGGCCGTGAGCGCCACAACCAGAAGCAGGAGGGATGCGGCGTCGAGGAGAAGTGGGATCCGGGTACCCCAAGCCACGACCAGACCTGCGCCCACTGCGGGACCCACCGTCGACCCCGCCCACTGTGCCGCCTGGATTCTGGTCATGGAACGGGCTGGGCCGGCGCCCCCTCCTACCACCGGGGCAATCGCCAGCAGGCCCGGCGCGGTGGTGGCGGCGGCGATCCCCAGGAGGGCGGCCAGGGCCAGCACGGGAAGCACCCCGGGCACCACCGCCAGGCCCACAACGAGGACGGCGGAGGCGATCGCGAGATTGCGCAGGAGCCCGACCGTCTCGACCCGGTCCAGAAGCAGCCCGATCAGTGGGGCAAGCGCGACTGCCGGGACCGTGCCCGCCAGCCAGAGTCCGGCCACCGCCCAGCTCGAGCCAGTCTGGCTGAGCCGGAGCACCAGGGCCAGGGCGGCGATCCCACCGCTCGCCTCGCTGGACAGGCAGGCGAGCACGATCAAGGTCAGATCGCTGGGACGCGCGCGCGCTGGCAATGTACCTCTCCCGATAAGGGCGGAGGCGAAGACTCCACCTGACTGGCTCTGCGGGGCGATAGCGGTTCGGTCGACTCCGTCGACCGGGTCGGGCTCAGCGCCGACCTCTGGGGAGAGTCGACGGCCGGCCTTGATCGCCTTCAGCAGAGCGCTAGCACATTGCCCCGCAAGTGTAGGGGGGATTGAGCCTAGCTACGGTATCCGGGGCGGCGCCGTAGGCCCGGGCGCGTGGTCGCTGGCTCAAACTCGCCGACACTGCGCGCCTGCCCGGCCGGGAGGCCCAGCCTGCGGAGGGCGTCGCCCTCACGCGGGTAGGCGTTCTTCGATCCTGATCTGCCTGACTCTTTCCAGCCACGGCTGGGCGCCCAGACGCTCCAGGGTCGTGCGTGCTTCGGCGAGGAGCTGGAGGGCCTCGTCTGACCTTGCCTGCTCGACCAACCACTCGGCATGCTCGACCCGGGTAGCCGCCAGGTCGAAGGGGTCGTCGATGGCCCCGAACCCGGCTTCCGCCGCTGTGAACAGCGGCTCCACCTGCTGGGTGTCGCCATGCAGGGCGCACTCCCTGGCCGAGAGCCTGGCCAGATGACCCCTCAGCCAAGGGGTGACCTGGCCTGGCAGGGCGTCGCGGGCGGTTGCCAGGATCCTTGATGCGCGGTCGGGGTCTGCAAGGTCGATGGCACAGTCGCCGGCCAGCACCAGCGCCCTTTTCAAGATCGGATTGGTAATCCCCATGCCCACTTTGCTCTTGCTCGCCAGGACCCCTTCCGCCGCCATCAGCGCCTCCTCGATCCGACCGTGGGCGCGCAGGGCGACACCCCTCTCCGCGGAATAGGCCAGGCGGGACTGCCACTCGTCGGCCTCCGCGGCAGATCGCGTCGCCTCCAAAACCCTCTCGGCCTCGTCCAGTTCGCCCCTGTGGCAGTGGAGGCTAACCAGGCTCACCAGTTGGCTCCATGCGAATGCCACCAAGGGCAGTTCGGTCGCCCGGGCCTCCGCGACCATGGCCACGGCCTCGTCCCATTGCCCGAGCCCCATCAACGGTGTCACATGGGCCAGCAGGGTGCTGAGCTCCCAGGGGCGGTCGCCGACCCTACGGGCGAACTCAAGTTGCTGGGTGAGCATGGTGACCAACTCCGAGTAGCGCTCCTGGGCCTCCAGCACCGTTCCCAGGTTGTTGTAGGCGCGGTTGGCGGCCAAGGTGAGGCTGTGCTCCAGGGCCACCTCTAGGGCCCGCCGCAGGAGCACCACTGCCTCGTCCATCCGGTCTTGGCCCATGAGAACGACCGCCTTGCTGCTCAAGGCCTGAGAGTAGACGTCAGGCAGCTCCAGCAGCTCCGCCAGGTGCAGGGCTCGCTCCAGCAGCGGTGCTGCCTTTTCGGCATCGCCCTGAAGCGCCAGGAAGCGACCGAGCTGGGCCGTGACCACGGCGACGTCGGGGTCGGGATCGTCTGTCGCCATCTCCGCGTACGCATGCTGCATTCGCTTGGTCGCCTGCTCCACCTGCAGCCGCTGGTACTCCGACCCCGCCAGCCGCGCCTGGGCTCTGGCGGCCCCGCGGTGGTCGCCTCCCTCCTTGAGCAGCCGCGTCGCCTCCTCGTAGAGCTGGTCCGCCTCGTCCAGCTGGCCGCTCTGCTCCGCCATCTGCCCCGCCCGCTCAGTCAGGGCACCGCGCTCCAGCGGCGACTCGCTCAGTTCTGAGGCCCGTTGGAAGGCGGCGTGGGCCTCATCGACCGCCGCCCGCTGGGCGGCCCGCTCGGCGGTTCGGACCAGAAGCCGTCGGGCCTTCCTTCGGATCTCGCCGCCGTCGTCAGAGTCCGGGTCCAGGCGCCAGGCCTGCAGATAGTGCGAGGCCAGCTCCTCGACCAGATCCTCGGAGTCGCCGGCGGCAGCCTCCAGGACGGTCGCCACCGCCAGGTGCTTGGACCGCCGATCCCGCTTGGAGAGTGTCTCGTAGGCGACCGTCCGCACCAGGTCCTGGAGAAAGCCGTAGCGGCCCCGCTCGGGAGAGCGGGGATCGCTCTGGATCGCCAGGACCTCCTTGGCCACCAGCGCATGCAGCACCGCCCCAACTACCTGGTGGGTGTCGCCCGAGAGTCGGGCCAGGGTCTCGAGGGTGAAGGTTTTACCCAGCACGGAAGCCTCCTGGACCAGTTGTCTCTCCGCGGGCTCCATCCCGTCGAGCCGGGCCAGGATCAGCGCCTGGAGAGTGTCCGGGACCTCCAGCGTCTCGATTTCGGCCGTCGGCCGGTAGGCGGCTCCGTCTTCGACCAGCAAGCCCCGGTCGAGGAGCATCCGCACCGTCTCCACCGCATAGAGGGGCACGCCCTGGGCCCGCTGCTGGATCCGCTCCGCCAGAAGGCGGGGGATGCCCGGGACCAGTCCCGTGAGCAGTTGCTCCATCGCCCCGGGGGACAGCGGCTCCAGGTGGATCAGGGTGGCGTTTCGAGTGCTTGCCCCGAGGCCCGCCTGAGCCGTCTCAGGGCGGACCAGGCTCATGACGAACAGGGGGAAGTTCCGGGACCACTCCATCAGGTAGGTGATGAACTCCAGCAGGGCCGAGTCCGCCCACTGCATGTCCTCGAAGACCAGAACCACCGGGCTGTCCTCGGCCATGCGTTCGAAGAAGAGCCGCCAGGCGGCGAAGAGATCCTGCTGGTCGGGGGCGGTTCGCTCCGCCAACCCGATCAAGTGGGCCAAGCGGGGAGCGACGAAGGCGCGGTCGTCGGCGTCGTGGAGGTACTGCTCCAGGGTCGCGGTGAGCTTGGCCTGCTCGACCTCGGGCGGGTCCTGCTCCACGATCCCGAGCCGCCCGCGCACCATCTCGGCGAGCGCGAAGTAGGTGATGCCCTGGCCGTAGGCCAGGCAGCGGCCCCGATGCCACAGGTAGCCGGACTGGAGCCCGTCGATGTACTTGAAGAACTCCCAACCGAGCCGGGACTTGCCGATCCCGGCCACCCCAGTCACCTGCACCAGGTGGGCGCGGCGCTCCTCGGTCGAGGTGTGGAAGACCTCCTTGACCAGGCGGAGCTCTCGTTCACGGCCCACGAAAGGGGCTTCCAGGCGCTGCGACTTGAGCATCCCTCCGAGCCCCGCCACCACCCGCAGCGCCTGGAAGAGCGCGGTCGGCTCGCCCTTGCCCTTGAGGCTCTTCGTCCCCAGCTCCTGGTAGGCGATCGCCGCCTCGGTAGCCCGCTTGGTGGTCTCCCCGACCAGGACCTGTCCCGGTGCACCCTGGCCCTGGATCCGCGAGGCGGTGTTGACCAGGTCCCCGGCTACCATCCCCTGGCCCCTGGCCCCGACGGTCACGGCAGCCGTGCCGCTGAGCACCCCCGCTCGGGCCGAGAGCCCGGGCAAGCCCATCTGCAGCCCCAGCTGGCCGACCGCCTCGACCAGGTCCAGGGAGGCGCGGACCGCGCGCTCGGCATCGTCCTCCTGGGCGGTGGGGGTTCCCCAGACCGCCATGACCGCGTCCCCGATGAACTTCTCCACCGTCCCCCCGTAACGGCTGACCAGCTCCCTGGCGACTTCAAAATAGCGTGTCAGGAGCTCGCGGACCTCCTCCGGGTCCCGACCCTCGGCGAGGGTGGTGAACCCGACCAGGTCGGCGAACGCGACCGAGACGAATCTGAGCTCGATGGTCTCGCTGCCAGGCGCCGGTGGCGGTGCTGCCGCAGCGGGCGCGGGAGTCGCCGCCGGGACCGGCTGGAGCGACGTGCCGCACTCTTCGCAGAACCTCGCCCCCGGCGGGTTGGCCGCCCCGCAGGCGGCACAAGCATGAGCCAGGGGCGCTCCGCACTGCCCGCAGAACCGCCGCCCAGGAGTCGTCTCCGCCTGACAATTGCTACAAATCAAAGACAGACCTCAAATGTCTAGGGCAGGTTAGCGCGGGCGGGCAGGGATCGCCAGAGCACGACAGATCGAGATGTGCCAAAGTGCCCAGGCCGGGTCGCGCGCGAGGTTGCGCCCGCTTGCCCCGGCCGCCGCTGATCTGCCTGGCCGTCCCCGTTACCTGGTGAGGCCATCTGCGACGGTTGGTCTGGCGATAGCGGCGCAGCGCCCGATCGATCTGGCGCTTCCACGACGCCACATCGAGCCTCGCGCCCCCGCCCCGAATCCGAAGCGGGTATCCAGCTGCGAGGTGAGCCGGTCGCTGGTGAGGGCGTTGGCCCGCCGGCTCCAGATGAGACCTAGGAAGGCGGCGATGACACAGGCGAGGGCGCAGAGCAGCCAGACCAGCGCCAGCACGCTCCGGAGAGCACCGGAGCTGAGGGCGGCAGCAAACGCCGCCGCCAGGCCCAGAGGCACCGCCACGGCCAGGGCGATCAGCAGCCAGTGGGTGCGGACGCAGGCCCGGAAGGCCGCCTCCCCGATGAGTGGGCGCAGCAGGGCTCCGGTTCTTGCCACTCGGCCGCGCCCGGAGTGGGGCCGGGTCCGGTCCGGGGGCGAGGGCAGGTACCGCACGCGACGGGGCAGGGCTACGACTACCTGCACTGCGCCGTGGACGACCACCGCCAGCTGGCCTACGTGGAGGCGCACCGCGAGCAACCCCGTGCGCGGCTTGCCTGCGCCGGGCGTAGCAGTTCTACCAGGGGCTGGGGATCCAGGTGGGGGCGGTGATGTCCGACAACGCCAAGGCCTACCGGATCTCCAACGACTTCCGGCACGCACTGTCCGAGCTCCGGATCCGCCAGCTGCTCACCCCCCGCTACCACCCCCAGTTGAACGGCAACGTGGAGCGCTTCAACCGCCCCCTGCTCGAGGAGTGGGCTTACTTCCGCCCCTACATCAGCAACAGCAGCCGGACCCGCGTGCTCCCCGCCTGGGTGCACCGCTACAACTATCACCGCGCCCACACCGCGGTTGGCAGGCTCCCTCCAGTGACTCGTGGCAACAACCTACGTGGGAGGTACAGCTAGGCGCGGGTTTCCGCGCCAGCTGACTCTGCGCTCTTGGCGAATGACGGCGAGGTCGGGTCCGACAACGTCGCGGTGTGCATCATTACCAGCTAAGTGGTGGCCTTGAGATCAGAAGAGCCCAGGGCGGGGATTGAACCCGCGACCTCTTCCTTACCAAGGAAGCGCTCTGCCACTGAGCTACCTGGGCGTGCCGAGCGTCATTATGGAGACGCCCTCCAGCCCGGGGCGGGGCCGAGCGCCAGCTCCCCTGGACTGAGATCCGACGGGGCCCGGCTGCGCCGCAGTGTGGCAGCCGCAGGGCCCACGAGCAAGGCGTCGTCGCGGAGGCCGGCGATCGACGCGCCGCGAGCTTCGGCGATGTCGATGGGCGCGACGCTGCGGTTGCCCTTGTGTTCGGGTCGTGGAGCCGGACCTCACGGTGACTGACCTCTGGCTGGGACGTCCGCTCGCGCTCGGCAATCGCGGCGAGGTGGGCGGTCTCCTCCGAGGCGAGGTAGACGCTCATCCTCCGCGCCGAGGCGCGTAGGGCCGCCAGTCACTGGGCGGGGAGGGATTCGAACCCCCGTAGGCATGAGCCAGCTGATCTACAGTCAGCCCCGTTTAACCACTTCGGTACCCGCCCGCGCCGGAGTATACCGAGGGCCCGATCGACATCCGGGCCCCTGCAAAGCACGACCCAGGAGGGGGTGGCCCCCATGAACAGACCGGACGAGCCAGTAGGGACCGACGCCGCCGGGGCCTGGGAACGAATTGACATCCGCTGCGGGGTAGTGGTCCGAGCCCGGCACTTCCCCGAAGCTCGGCGGCCGGCGATTAAGCTCGAGATCGACTTCGGCCCGGGGCTCGGGCGGCTGCAGTCCAGCGCCCAGCTGACCCGTCGCTACCGACCCGAGGAGCTGGAGGGGCGCGAGGTGCTGGCGGCGGTCAACCTCGGGCCACGCCGGATCGCCGGTTATCGCAGCGACGTCCTGGTGCTAGGGCTTGTCTCCGAGGATGACCCCGCCGATGTGGTCCTGATAGGGCCGGATCGACCGGGCATGAAAGGACGCCGTCTCGCGTGACCGACGCCCTCGCAGGACATCAACTAATGTGGCAGAGTTGAGCTCGATCAGCCGCTAAGATCGGGGCTGGGCCGCTGGGGGCGCGGGGCCGCCACCGCCGAGCAAGGAGACCGAGATGAGCATCATGCGCCGGATGTCCGACCTGTTCCAGCAGAAGGCCAACAAGGTCATGGACCGGGCCGAGAACCCGATGGATGCCTTGGACCTCTCCTACCAGAAGCAGATGGAGGCTCTCTCCAAGGTCAAGGCCAGCGTGGCCACGGTTTTGACTTCGGAGAAGCGCCTTGAGATGCAGCAGGCCCAGCTGCAGCAGACGCAGGACAAGTGCCAGACCCAGGCCAAGCTGGCGCTGCAGCAGGGCCGTGAGGACCTGGCGCGACTGGCCTTGACCCGGGCCCAGGATGCCAAGGCCCAGGCTGACGCGATGACGGCTCAGATCCAGCAGCTCAAAGACCAAGAGCAGAAGCTGGAGGTCACCGCCCAGAAGCTGACCGCCAAGGTCGCTTCATTCAAGACCCAGCGCGAGACCCTCAAGGCCCAGTACTCGGCAGCCAAGGCCTCGACCCAGATCGGAGAGGCCGTGACCGGCCTCTCGGAGCAGATGACCGACGTCAACCTCATGGTCGAGCGGGCCCAGGACAAGACCCAGCAGATGCAGGCACGCTCCCAGGCGATCGACTCCCTGATGGACAGCGGCACCCTGGACACCATCGGGCTGAACTCCGGCGACGACATCGACCGCCAGCTGCAGGGGCACCTCACCGACTCCCAGGTCGACGCCCAGCTGGCGGCGCTGAAGCAGGAGGTGCTGGGAGCGCCCGAGTCGGCACCTCGGATCGCCTCCTCCAACCAATCGGCCGCCGAAGAGAGCCAGGCGGCCAGCCCCCAGGCCCCAGCCGGCAACGGCGGCGCCCCGAGCGTGGTGGTTCGGATCTCAGGCGAGGACCAATACCGGCTCAGCATCGCGGAGCGCCCCCAGTTGGAGCCCTTGGACAACGCCCTGGGCAAGGCGATCGACTCCCAGGACCAGGGTGCCTACACCGGCGCCCTCGGCGCCATGCTCAACTTCGTCCGCGCCCACGGCAGCAAGCTGCCCAACGATTCGCTGCTGCCCTCCGACGTGGTCCTGCCCTCAGAGGACATGACCCTGGAGGAGGCGACCAAGCTCATGTCCGATGGCGGCACAGTCGTGGAGGCCAGCGCCCAGGCCTCCTGACCCCGGTCCATCTAGACCGGCACCCCCCAGAGCGGGAACCAGGAACTGAGATTGGGCTCGATGGGCAGGTCCTCCTTGGCCCTGGTGGCCAGGTCGAGTTCGGCGGCGTTGTCGCGCTGGCGGTCGCCGCTGGGGACGAAGGGGTAGAAGGTGCCCTGCTTGTAGCCGTAGATGAAGTAGACCCGCCGGTCCCGCTGGAGAAAGGGGAAGACCGCCGCCAAGAGACAGCCGCCCAGCCCCTCCTCCTCCAAGCCCAGCGCCACCCCGTGGAGCGCGGCGACCAGGCCGTCGAAGTCGTCTCCGTCGACAATCAGCCACTCGTAGCCCAGCTCGTCCCTGACGTCCTTGACCTTGAGGGGGTCATCGGGACTGGTGCTGTCCTTGATCTGGAGCATCTGCACCGTGTCCTGGATCAGCTGGTCGAAGCGGCCCGGGGGCAGTGACTTGAACACCACCCCCACCCGACCGGCGGGGCTCAGGGAAGCGGACGCCTCCAGGCCGACCGCGGCCGTGCCGATGGCGAAGATCTTGTCCTCGTTGGACTTGGGAAGTTTGGTGCGCCCGATCAGGGAATCGAGGAATCCCAAGGCGGGACCGCCTAGCCCAGCATCTCCCGCTCCAGCTGGCTGAGGCGGCGCAGCCGGTGCTCCAGGGAGGGGTGGGTGGAGAAGATCTCCGCCAGGCTGCCCTTGCCCATGTGGACCGCCGGGAAGATCATCAAGGCGTTAGCCGACTGCACCTGGCGTAGGTCGCGGCTCGGGATGCGGGTCATGGTCCCGCTGATCTTCTGCAGCGCCGAGGCCAGCTGGCTCGGGTCGCGGGTGATGATGGCCGAGCCCCGGTCAGCCGCGTACTCCCGGTAGCGCGAGAGGGCCCGGATCAGAACGAAGCTCACCGCCCAGACCACGGCCGCCGCCAAGATCACGAGGATCATGCCCTCGCCTTCGTCGCTGGAACGGCCGCGACCATAACCGCCCATCCCTCCGAATCCGCCGAACATGCCGAACCAAAGCCCGGACTGCACCAGGAGCGAGGCGACCGTCGCGAAGAAGCTGGCCATGGCCATGACCTTCACGTCTTTGTGGATCACGTGACTCAGCTCGTGCGCGATCACCGCCTCCAGCTCTTGGGGCTCCAGCTGGTTGAGGATGCCGGTCGTGACCGCCACCACCGAGTGCTTGGGATTGCGCCCAGTTGCCAGCGCGTTGGGCACCGGCGAGGGGATGACCGCGATCTGGGGCATCGGCATCCCGGTGATCTGGCAGAGGCGGCCGACAATGTCGAACAGCTGTGGCTGCTGCGAGGCCGTCACCAGGTGGGCGTGGAGGCTGTTCAAGACCAGCTTGTCGGAGTAGAAGTACTGGGCCACCAGCAGCACCGCGACCACCACGACGATCACGGCGATGTCCACCCGGAGGAGCAAGAGCACCCCTATGAAGGCGAGATAGAGAACCCCCAGGAGGAACAGGGCCAAGAACATTCGGGCGGTGAGCCCGATGTCGGCGCCCAGCTTGCGATGCATACGCCCCTATATACCCGTTTGGGTCCTGCCCACGCGCGGCAGAGGCACGGCTAGGGTTGGCCTCCCCCTGCCGAAGTGTCGTCCATCTCCCCTCCGTCGGCGCGCCAGAGATCGGCGTAGCGGCCGCCTTCCCCCAGTAGCTGGTGGTGCGAACCCACCCGCTCCCCGTTGAGCATCACGACCAGGTCGGCGGCTGCAGTCTGCCCCGGCGATGGGAGACGCTGATCACCGTCCTGCCCTCCAGCGCCTTGCCCGGCAAGCGCTCCTGGTGCCCGGGCGGAGCGAGGGTCGAGGATCGAGGTGGCTTCGTCCAGCACCAGGGTGTGGGGGCCGCCAAAAGCAGCCGTGCCTGCCACCCGCTGGCCCCGGCGGGGGCCAAGGCCTCCCCCTGGAGCCGACCGGAGTGTCGCGCCCCCTGGGAATGGCGGCGAGTCAGAGCGTGGGATCGGCGATCTCAGCGCGACGTTAACATGGCGGCCACAGGGCGGTCGCTTCGGTGCAAGGGTTTGGAGGCCCGCGGGCTTGTTCGGTCTGGAGATACTCGCAGCCGCAGTGGCGCTCGCGATCGCATCGCGCACGCTTCTGGGGCGGCGCCTGCTCACAAGGGTCCAACGCCGACTCGACCGGCTGTTCGACCAGGCCGAGAATCCCGCCGACGCGCTCGACCTCTCCTATCGCCGGCAGCTGGAGGCGCTCCGCCAAGTCCGCAGGGGGGTCGCGGAGGTGGTCACCTCGGAGCGGAGGTTGCAGCTCCAGGCGGGTGAGCTGCGCCAGCGCCAGGAGCGCCTCCGGGAGGAGGCCCGGGCGGAGGTCATCCGCGGCCGGGACGACATGGCCCGGCTGGCGCTGGCTCGGGCCCTCGAGACGGAGAACCAAATGCGCGCCCTCGAGCACCACATCGAGGCACTGAGCAGCCAGGAGCAGAAGCTGGCGATGACTGTCCAACGGCTGAGCGGCCGGGTCGACTCGTTCCGCACCCAGCGCGACAGCCTCAAGGCCCAGTACGCGGCCGCCCAGGCCAGCGTTCAGGCCGGCGAGGTCCTGACCGGGCTGGCCCAGGGTTCGGGCGACACCCGTCTCATGCTGGAACGGGGCGAGGACAACGTGCGTCAGCTCCAGGCCCGAGCCGAGGCCATCCAGCAGCTGGTCGCCTCCGGGATCGGGTCCAGCCTGGGTTCGGAGGGCGACGATATCGACGCCCAGCTCCGCCCGGGCAGCGCCGGCACCAATGTGGAGACTAAGCTGGCCCAGCTCCGCCACGACCGGCACTCCTCATCGGTCGGCCCGGAACCAGCCGCCTCGGAACCGCCACCGGATCGCCAGCGCACAGGAGGTTAGTCGTGCTTCATCTAGTCGCATTCATCGTGATCGGGCTGGTGGTCGGCGCATTCTGGGTGCGCAAGAGCCGAGGTCTCGCCGCCCTGATCAGGGTCGTGGGCGGGCTGGTGGGGTCTCTCCTGGGAGGCTTCATCTCGCTCGCGGAGATCGGCAGCAAGACCTCCGGCGGCAAGTACGGCTCGATCGTGATCGCGATCGTGGTCGCGATTCTGCTGGGCGGCCTGGCGGTCCTGGCCACCAACATGAGCCAGAACCGGAGGAGCTACCACCCCTCAGGGCACTGAGGGGTCGCGCCTGCGAGCCGACTCAGGCTCCGGCCAGGTAGCTCCGTGCCTGCGCCGCATCCCGCCCCATCTGCTCCACCAGCGCCTGGTCGCTGGCGAACCTCTGCTGAGGACGGGTCTGCCGGAGCACACTGACTAGGACTGCCTGTCCGTAGAGGGGTTCCGCTGGCTCGGTCAGGCAATGCACTTCGAACTGGCGCTCGCCGCCGCCGAAATGGGGCCGGTCGCCGATGCTGCCCACCGCCGGGTAGGTGAGCCCGGACTCGGTCGTGAGCCGCATCGCGTAGACGCCATCAGGGGGGAGCGCCTGCCGAGCCGCCAGGCGGAGATTGGCGGTGGGGAAGCCCAGGCGCCGTCCCAGGCCCTCGCCGTGGATCACCTCCCCCAGCACCTGAAAGGGGCGTCCCAGCATGGACTGGACCGCGTCGATGGCCCCGGCCCTGAGCCGGGCGCGGATGGCCGAGCTGCTGACCGCCTCCCCCTCCCAGTCCAGGGCGCGGATCACCTGGACCTGGATCCCCTCCCGGGCCGCGTACCTCTGGAGGAAGTCGAGCCGGCCCACTGACCCCTTGCCGATGGAGAAACTGGTCCCGGCGACCATGGCTCGGATCTCAACCCGGCCGCGCAGCAGGCCCATGAACGCCTCCGGGCTCATGCGGAGCAAGCGCTCATCGAACGGGATCACCCAGATCCGGTCCACCCCCGATTCCGCCAGCAGCCGACGCCGCAGCTCCAGCGGGGTCAGCAGGGAGAACGGCAGCTCGGGGTCGATGATGGTCCGGGGGTGCGGCTCGAAGGTCACTGCGGTGAGGGGTAGCCCAAGCCGATCGGCCCATTCCCGGGCGGCCCCCAGGATGGCCCGGTGGCCGATGTGGACCCCATCGAAGTTGCCCAGCACCAGACAGCCGGCAGAGGCCCTCCCGGTCGCTGCCGCCAGGCCGGCGCCGAAGTCGGCAGCCCCGGCAGCGGGGATCGAGGCCAAAGCCGCCTCAACCACCGACGGGGAGGAGCACCTTGGTGGGGCGAAATCTCAGGCCTGCGACCTCCCCCAGCGCCAATAGGCGGCCGTCGGGGGCGTGGGCCCGGACCTCGACCGCCCCTCCGGCGTCTTCAGGCTGGACCTCGGGTCGCCGCTGGAGCCACACCGACTGGCCCCGCTGCACTGCCAGGGCCCCGGCGGGCAGGAGATCGACCCGGGGCACCTGCTCCAGCGCCAGCTCCGGGGGCAGCAGGTACTGTTGCGGGTCCGAAGTGCCGGTGAGGGTGTCCAGGGTCACCGCCTCCTGGAGGCGGAAGGGGCCGTACTGGGTGCGCTCCAGCCAGGCCAGCAGGCCGCCCACCCCCAACGCCTCGCCGAGGTCTGCAGCCAGCACCCGGAGGTAGGTCCCCCTGCCACAGACCACCTCCACCTCCGCCTCGGCCACCTCCCCCTCCAGGTAATCGCTGAGGGAGATCGCCAGGATCTGGGCCGGTCGTGGCCGGCGCTCGACCGTCAGCCCCTGCCGGGCCAGCTCGTAGAGATGGCGCCCCTGGTGTCGCACCGCCGAGTGCATCGGGGGGACCTGTTGCACCGTGCCAACGAACTTCCGGAGCGCCTCGTCCACCCTGGCTCGGTTCAGGGCGGCGGCGGACGCCCCCGGCTGCACCTGGCCCTCGAGGTCGCCGGTGTCGCTGACCTGCCCCAAGCGCAGACGGGCGTGGTAGGTCTTGGGCTGGCGCATGATGTACTCCACCAGCCGGGTGGCCCGGCCCACGCAGAGGGGAAGGACGCCGGAAGCGGCCGGGTCCAGGGTGCCGGCATGGCCGATATGCCGCTCTCCCAGGACCGCCCGCGCCGTCCGGATGGCGGCGAACGAGGTGATGCCCTCGGGTTTGGCCAGGTTGAGCAGCCCGTTGAGCCGGGGGCCAGCGCCAGTAGCGGCCATCCGGGCTTTGGTCGTGGCCGTCAAGTCCGAGCCGCCCTCACCGACCGCCGCGCCTCCGCCAAGACCCGTTCCTCCACTGCCGCCAGTCCGCCTTCGACCTCGGCCCCGGCGGCCCGGCGATGCCCGCCACCGCCGAAGTGGGCAACTAGTTGGTGGGCCTCGATGGCTCCCCGCGTCCGGACGCTGACCCGGACCAGGGCCGCCGGCGACTCCTTGAAGAGGATGGCGCAGAGCATCGTGTCCAGGCTCTGGAGGATGTCGATGATCCCCTCGCTCTCCTCCATCTCGGCTTTGGCGTCGCGGAGCATGCCCTGGGTCACCTCGCTCCAGATGAGCTTCCCATCCAGCTCGTAGCGGGTGGCCGACATGACCCGGGCCTGCAGGCGCAAAGTCGTCTCGGGCCGGGACTTGTAGCTCTTCAACGCCACCTGAGCCGGGTCGGCACCCAGGTCCGCCAGCTCGGCCCCCAGATGGAGCACTTCTTTGGTGGTGTTGTCGTGGCGGAACCCCCCGGTGTCGGTGAAGATGGCCGCATAGAGGTTGGTGGCGGCGGCGGCGCTTACGGGCGTCCCCCACCGCCGCAGCATCTCGAAGACGATGGCTCCCGTCGCCGCCTTCTCCGGAAGGACCAGGGAGATGTCGCCGAAGCCGTCGTTGCTGGCGTGGTGGTCGATCACCACCGTCAGGGGGGCTGCCTCGATCCGGGGGCGGAGGTTGCCAAAGCGGCCGGGGCTTCCGGCGTCGAAGGCCAGCACCACCGCTTCCGCCGGCGCCGGTTCCCGGTTGACCGCCTCGTAGCCGGGGAGGTAATCGAGACTGCGGGGGACGGGGTCCGGGGCCCACGGGTAGGCCCGCTTGCCCATCGCCCCAAGACAGTCGGCGAAGGCCAGCACGCTGCCCAGGGAGTCGGCGTCGGCATCCTGGTGGGCCACCAGGAGAAAGTCGCTGTGGGCAGCCACCGTCTCCAGAATTCGGTCCATGGATTCAGCCACCGCCGCCCCCTTCCGATCGGCTGAGCTCATCGAGGAGGCCCCCCAGGCGAACGCCCTGGGCCGCCGAGTCGTCGAGGAGGAAGTCCAGCCTCGGCACCCGCCGGAGGTGTTCCAGCCGCTCACCGAGTCGGTGGCGCAGGAACCCGCGCATGCCCCGGAGGGCCCGGAGGGCGTCCTGCCGCTGGGCCTCGTCGCCGAGGACGCTTACCCGGACTCTGGCGTAGGACAGGTCGGGATCGCAGCTGACCCCCACCACCGTCACCCAGCCCAGCCTCGGGTCCTGGGCGTCCCCGGCCAGTGCCAGCGCCAGCTCCTGGTGGAGCTGGGCGTCGATGCGCTGGCGCCGATGGCCCACCGCCTCCACTCGGGCCACTCTCACAGCCCCGGGCGACCCGGGTCGCCCGGGCTAGCGATTGCGCTGCTGCACCACATAGCAGTCGAGCCCATCCCCCTCCAGAAAGTCCTGGTAGTCCCCCAGGTCGATGCCGCACTCGTACCCCTGGGCCACCTCGCGGACATCGTCCTTGAAGCGGCGCAGGGACGCGATTTGGGCGCGGTGGATCTCGCGCCCATCGCGCATCACCACCGCCAGCGAACCTCGGCTGACCTTCCCCTCCGTCACCTGGCTGCCGGCGATGAACCCGGTGCGGGGCACCCTGATGCGCGCCTTGATCTCAGCCCGGCCCTCGAATACCTCCTCGAAGGTGGGTTCGTGCAGACCCCGGATCGCCTTCTCGATGTCCTCGGTGATCTGGTAGACGACGTCGTAGGTGCGGACGTCGACATCGAGCCCGTCCGCCCGAGCCTTGGCCCCCGGATCGGGGCGGACGTTGAAGCCGATGACGATGGCGTTGGCGGCCGCCGCTAGGTCGACATCGGCCTCGGAGATGGGTCCGACGCCGTCTGCCACCAGCCGCAACCTGACTCCGGGGTCGGAGAAGCGCAGCAGCGCTGAGCGCAGCGCCTCCAACGAACCCTGGCTCTCAGCCTTCAGCAACAGGTCCAGGTCCCGCATGCCCTCTCCCTGGGGACGATTGCTGAGTCCGGCCAGGCTCACGCGGTTGCTTTCGCCGCGGCCGCTCCGGAGCGCCAGGCGCCGCTGTTCGGCCAGAGCGCGGGCCGCGCGCTCGCTGCCCATCACCAGGAGACGGTCGCCCGCCGTCGCCACCTCGGCCAGCCCCGAAACCAACGCCGGCAGACCGGGGGTGACCCCCTCGGTCCGCCGGCCCCGGTCGTCCGAGAGGACCCGGACCCTGCCCGCCACCGCCCCCGCCACGAAGTAGTCCTGCACCCGGAGCGTGCCCTCCTGGACCAGCACGCTGGCGACCGGCCCCTGGCCCTTCTGCAGGTTGGAGTCGATTACCACCGCCTCTCCGGGGCGGTCAGGATTGGCCAGAGGCTGGTTCAGGTCGCTGACCAGCAGGATCAGCTCAAGGAGCTGGTCGATGCCCTCGCCGGTCTTGGCCGAGACAGGGACGCAGACCACGTCGCCGCCGAAGTCCTCGACCACCACCTCCCGCTCCGCCAGCTGCTGCTTGACGCGGTCCTGGTTGGCGTCGTCGCGATCGATCTTGTTGAGTGCGACCAGGAGGGGCACGCGGGCGTTGCGGACATGCTTGATCGCCTCCTCGGTCTGGGGCATCACTCCGTCGTCGGCGGCCACCACCAGCACCGCCAGATCGGTGATGTTGGCCCCTCGGGCACGCATGGCGGTGAAGGCCTCGTGACCGGGCGTGTCGATGAAGGTGATCTGCCGCCCCTGGCTGGTGGCCACCGAGGCTCCGATCCGCTGGGTGATTCCGCCCGCCTCGCCCTGGGCGACCGCGGTCTGGCGGATGGCGTCGAGCAGGCTGGTCTTGCCATGGTCGACGTGACCCAAGACGGTAACCACGGGAGGCCTGGGGCGGAGGTGCCCAGCCTTGGCATCCTCCTGGTACTGGGCCCGTTCCCCCATCCGCTCCACCGGCTTGGTGTCGGCCAGCCCACCGTCGCTCAGCTGGACCTCGAGCTGCTGGGCCACCATGCGGGCCGTGCCGACGTCGATGTTCTGGTTGATAGTCGCCAGGATCCGGTGCTGGAGGAGCACCTTCGAGACCTCGGCCGCGGACACCCCCAGGGCCTCCGCCAGCGATTTGACGGTCAGGCTGGCGGGAAGCACGGCCTGCTTGGCCACCTCAGCGATGATCCTCACCTCCTGGCAATCCCACGTTGGGTCCTACTCCGTCCGACCCGGCGAACCAGAGATCATACCCGCCAGCGCCGCCGCTACCCCGCTCAGGTCGGGGGCCTCGCCCCGCAGCCGCAGGGCCCGCGGCAGCGCCCGGCGACGCCGGGCCTTCTCCCAACAACCCATATTGGCACAGAGGTAGGCGCCCCGCCCCTGACGCTTTTCCCCCGGCGCCCTGAGTTCGAGTTCACCATCTCGGTTGAGGCTCACACGAACGAGCTCCAATTGGGGCCGGCGGGCACGGCAGCCGACGCAGGTGCGCACCGGCCCCGGCTCCCTGCCGGCTACCGGCTCTCCTCCTCGGGCCGGATGTCGATGCGCCAGCCGGTGAGGCGAGCCGCCAGGCGCGCGTTCTGGCCCTCCTTGCCAATCGCCAGGGAGAGGCTCTGGGGATTGACCCACAAGGTCGCCCGGTGCGCCGCCCCCTCAAGCGCCACCCGACCGACCCGCGCCGGCGCCAGGGCCCGAGCGACCAGTTCGGCCGGATCGTCTGCCCACTCGATGACGTCGACCCGCTCCCCGTTTAGCTGGGATACCACCGCCCGGATCCTGACCCCCTTGGGACCGATGCAGGCCCCCTTGGCGTCGATCGCGGTCCGGAGCGACTCCACCGCCACCTTGCTGCGATCCCCCGGCTCCCGGGCTACCGCCCGGATCTGGACCAGGCCTTCGGCCACCTCGGGGACCTCCGCCTCCAAGAGTCGTCGCAGGAGCAGCGCGTTGGCCCGGGAGGCGCGCACCTGGAGCAGCTCCTCGCCGCCACCCGCTCGGGCCTCCAGCAGCACCACCCTGACGTGGTCCCCGCGGGCCAGAACCTCCCCGGGGATCTGTTCGGCGGCCGGGAGGTAGGCCTGGAGGCGGTGGGCGCGCAAGAAGACGGTCTGCGCCTCCACCCGCTCCACGATGCTGGCCACGAGCAGGCCCCGGCTCGCAGCCGCCTCTTCGGACAGGCGCTCGCGCCGTGCCTGGCGCAGCCGGCTGCCCACCGCCTGGCGCACGAGGCGGGCGGCGCGCGCCGCCACCGCCTTGGGCAGCGCCACCCTCTCCAGCACTGAAGTCCCCACCCCGGCCTGGGGGTCGAGCTCCCGGGCCCCGATCAAGCTGATCTGCTCCTCGCCCACCGCCTCGCCCTCCACCACCAGCCGGAGCAGCTCGACGGTGAGCTCGCCGGTGGCAGGGTCCAGCCTGGCCTCGACTGGCGGCCGGCGGGGCTCGACCTGGGACCAGGCGGCCGGAACCGCCGCCTCGATGGCGGCCACCACGGCCTGGGCCGGAACCCCGTGCTCCTCCTGGAGCACGCGCAGAACCTCGGTCAGCTCTGCCGTCGGTTGGGGATCGGAGTCGACCGGGGGCAGCGCCGACAGGGTGGTCACAGGTCGACCAACACCCGGGCCCCGGAGATCGACCGCCGGTCCAGCACCACAGACCTCCGCCTCCCGCTCTTCGGCTGCTTCACCTCGAGCTCCAGCTGCTCGCTGCCGACTGCGACCAGGCGCCCCTCTAGGATGGTCACCGCCGCGTCACCGCCGACCTCGACCCGGACCTTTCGCCCGAGGGCCGCGCCATAGTCCTCCTCCGTCCGCAGCTCCCGCTCCGCCCCCGGCGACGACACCTCGAGCGCGTAATGGTCGGGGAGCAGCTCGGCCCGGCGGTCCAGCAGCGCCGAAAGCGCCTCACTCACCTGGCCACAGTCCGCGACCGTGACCCCGCCCGGCCGGTCGACGGTCAGGCGCAGGGTGGCACCGCCGCGGCTGGGAGACCAGCTGACGTCAAGCAACTGCATTCCCAACTGGAGCACCAACGGCTCGGCGAGTTTTCGCAGCGTCTCCGCTGGCACCGTCTGCAACACGCTATCGCAGCCTCAGATGTGGGATCCCGCCGACTCGTGCCCCCGCGCCGGAGGCGTGCCCCACGCCGTCCGTAGCGCGATTCTAGTCCCGGCCGGATGGGAGTGCTCAGTGGCGAGCGGTCGCGGCCCCGGCCGGCACGCGGGCGGAGCTACGCCGCCGCAGACGCTGGTCCAGGCCGCGCCAGGCGGTCAGAAGGGTGGCGGCATTGAAGATCGAGCTGTAGGTGCCAGAGATGATCCCCACCAGCAGCGCCAGGACGAAGCCCTGTATTGAGGCGCCCCCGAAGAAGACCAGAACCAAGAGCACGAACACCACCGTCAGGGACGTGTTCAGTGACCGAGAGAGTGTCTGCGCGATGGACAGATTGACCACCTGGTCGAAGTTCATCCGTGAGCCCTGCACCCGCAGGTTCTCGCGGATGCGGTCGAAGACCACGATCGTGTCGTGCACCGAGAAGCCAACCATGGTCAGCACCGCCGTGACGAAGAGCGTCGTCACCTGGCCCAGAAGGCTGAAATGACCCAGGATGGCCCAGATACCGGCCAGCACGAAGACGTCGTGCAGCAGAGCCGCCATTGCGCACAGCGAAAAGCGTCTAGCGCTGATCTGGGTCCCGGCGAAGCGCAACGCCAAATAGACGGAAATCAGTACCGCGGAGACTATGACCAAGAACACCGAACTGATGACCAGCCCGCTGGCGATGGTCGGTCCCACCGTAGTCTCGCTCTCAGCGACCGGGTTGCCGGCGTGGTCCTTGGGCAGGGTGAAGTGCCGGTCCTCGGCCCGGAGGATGCTGGAGGCCGCTGCCGGCGCTATCGGCAAGGTGGTGATGACGTAGGTCCGACCCCCCTGCGCCTCGACCTGCGGCCGCGACTGAGCGTCTGCCGCCAGGGCCACACTCTGCACCTGGGCCGCGGTTGGGTTCTGCTGAGTCTTGATGGTCAGGTTGTCGCCGCCGGTGAAGTCGATCCCCAGGTTGAAGCCGGCGATGAGGATGGCGAGCACCCCCGGGACGATGACCGCCAGGGAGCCCATGAAGTAGGCGTTGCGGTGGCGGACCACGTCGAAGCGACCACCGTGGCGGAAGTGCTTGGCCAGATTGGAGACGGGGAGGATCCTGGTGTAGAGAGTGGCCCTCCGGGCGAAGGGGAACCAGCGCTGGCTGTAGTGCAGCACGGAGTGGGTGATGAGGATGGCCGAGAACATGCTGGTGGCGACCCCGATGAACAGGGTCAAAGCGAATCCCTTGATCTCCGGCGCGCCGAAGAAATAGAGGACGCAGCAGGTGATCATCGTCGAGATGTTGGAGTCTCGGATCGCGGGCCAGGCCCGTTTGAAGCCGAACTCGGTCGCCAGCTCCAGCGGTCGACCGTGGCGCAGTTCCTCCTTCATGCGCTCGAAGATCAGGACGTTGGCGTCAACCGCCATGCCCACGCTGAGGATGAATCCCGCCAGTCCGGGCAGGTCGATCACAACCGGGATCAGCTTGAAGACGGCCAGGACCAGGGCGGCGTAGCAGAGGAGGGCGATGCTGGCCAGGACCCCCGGGAAGCCGTAATAGAGAATCATGAAGATGATCACCAGGACCAGTCCGAAGGCCCCGGCGGTGAGGCTCTTGGTGATCGACTGGTTGCCGAGCGCCGCCGAAACCGAGTTGACCCCGATGACTTCGATCTGAGCTGGCAGGGCGCCTGCGTTGATGTCGTCCACCAGCCGGGTGGCGCTGTTGTAGGTGAAGTTTCCGGTGATCTGGGTCTGGTTGCTGCTGGGGCTGGCGACCGCCGGGGCGGTCAGGACCTGGCCGTCCAGGAAGATCGCCAGCTGAGAGCTGGGTGGCGCGGATGCCGTCGACCCCCCGTCGACACTGCAGCCCGGGTTCTGGGTGCAGGCCTTGGTCGTGAGCCTGGACCAAACCGACGCGCCCGCGCCGTTGAAGGTGATGTTGACCGCGAAGGCCCCACCCTGAGCCTGGCCCACCGCCGCCGCGATCACATCGGAGGCGGTCAGGCCGGGGACAATCTTCCAGTGGTACTTCTGGCCCGTGGTCGCGTCCGCGGGGTAGTAGAGCGAGTTGTCGAACTGGCACTGGTTGGCCCTGGCGCTGCTGGCCTTGTTCTTGACCTTCGCATGGGGCCAGCAGCCGGCGGGGATCAGCTGCTTTTGGTCGACGCAGGTCTTGGTGGTGCAGGTTCCGGGACCATTGTTAACCGTGGGAGGGCCCTTGACCGGGACCGCGAAGTGCAGCTCGGAGGTCTGTCCCAGGGCCGACTCGGCGGTGGCCACGTCCACCCCCGGCAGCTGGACCAGGATCTGGTTGTTGCCCTGGGTCTGGAGCTGGGCGCCAGAGACGCCCAGGGCGTTGACCCGGCGCTGGAGGATGGTGAGGGTGTCCTGCTGGGCCTGGGCCAGAGTCCGTCCTTTGGGCACGCCGCTGGTGCATCCCGACCCGACCGGGTTGTTGTCGCCCTGGCAGATCTGGATGGTGAGCTCGGTCCCACCTTGGAGATCCAGCCCCTTGTGGATGTAGATCTCTCCGTTGCCCAACCTGGGCTTCTCGCCGTGGGGCAAGGTGGCGGTCGGGCCGATGTGCTTGACCAGGACGTTGTAGATCGGCCCGTAGGCGTCGATGATCAGGGCTCCGACCACCATGGCGATCACCAGCGCCAGCCACCAGCGGCTGATCCGGATCATCGGTCGGAGTTCATTCGGGAAGAGGTGGGCTGCATCTGAGGCGACATGATTTTAGGGACGGACGGAGGCGGCACCCGTCCCGGCGATCTCTCCCGCCGCCCCGACCGGGCCCGGCCCCACCCTCTGGGTGATCAGATCCTGAAGCCGGCCCACTTCGATGGCCTGGCGGGCGGCCGCCATCAACCGGGCCAGGTGGCGCAGGTTGTGGAGGCTCAGGAGCCGGTGGGCCAGGATCTCATGTGCCAGGAACAGGTGACGGAGGTAGGCCCGAGAGAAGCCGGCGCAGGCGGGGCAGTCGCAGCCGGGTTCCAGCGCCGTGGCGTCGGCGCGGAATCGGGCGTGACGCAAGGAGAGCCTGCCCGAGCCGAAAAGGAAGGTGCCGGTCCGGGCCAACCTGGTGGGCAGGACGCAGTCGAAGAGGTCCACTCCCCTCGCCACCGAGTCCAGCAGGTCGAGGTCGGTGCCCAGCCCCATGAGATAGCGGGGCAGCTCTGGCCCGACTTCCGCCAGGGAGGCGTCGATCGCAGCCCGGCGCACCGGAGGAGGCTCGCCCAGGACCAGTCCCCCTAGCGCCACCCCGTCGAAACCAAGCTCCGCCACGACACGGGCGGAATCTGCCCTCGACGCCGCGTCGAAGCCGCCCTGGACGATGCCGAACAGAAGGGAGTCGCCTACGTCCGCCTCGCGGCAGCTGCGGGCCCAGAGGTGGGTGCGCCGGGTGGCCTCCTTTGTCGGCTCCAGCCCGGTGCCGTAGGGCACCGGGTGGTCCAGGACCATGATCACGTCGCTGCCCAGGCGGCGCTGGCCCTCGACCACCCCCTTGGGGGTGAAGCGGACCACGGCCCCGTCGTAGGGCGAACGAAAGGTGACGCCCCCGTCCTCCAGCTCCACCAGCTCGCCCAGGCTCACCAGCTGGTAGCCGCCACTGTCGGTCAAGATCGGTCCCGGCCAGCCCATGAACCGATGCAGGCCCCCGAGCCCGTGGACCAGGTCCACCCCCGGCCGCAGTGCCAGGTGGTAGAAGTTGGCCAGCAGCATCCTGGCCCCCGTCTCGGCCACCTCCCCCGGGTGGCAGGCCTTGACCGCCGCCTGGGTCCCGACCGGCATGAAGGCGGGGGTCTCGACCTCGCCGTGGGCCGTAAGAAGCCGCCCCCGACGTGCCCGCCCGTCCCGGGCCAGGAGTTGGAAGGCGGGCGCCGCGCGGCTCACCCGCCCGCCCAGCCGAACATGCAGTCACCGAAGCTGAGGAAGTGGTACCCGTTCTCAAGCGCCGTGCGGTAGGCGCGCCGCACCCGCGCCCGTCCGTAGAAGGCGCTCACCATCACCAGCAGGGACGAGCGCGGCTGGTGGAAGTTGGTCAAGAGGCCCTGGACCACCTGGAAGCGGTGGCCCGGGCGGATGTAGAGGGCGGTCTCTTCTGAGCCGGGCAGGACCCCTCCGGCGCCGTCGGGCCGGGACTCGAGGCAACGGACGGCGGTCGTCCCCACCGCCACCACCCGCCCGCCCCGCCGGTGAGAGGCTTGGATCTGGGAGGCCGCCAGTTCGGAGATGTGGATGCGCTCCCGGTGCATGGGATGCGCCTCCACGGTCTCGGCCCGGATGGGGGCGAAGGTGGCGAGCCCGACCTCCAGCTGTACCCGGACCAGGGTCACCCCTCGGTCCTGGACCTCGCCCAGCAGCACGTCCGTCAGGTGCAGTCCCGCGGTCGGCGCCGCCGCCGAGACCGGAGGACCCTGGGCGTACACCGTCTGGTAGCGCTCCCGATCCCGGAGCGGCTCCTTGAGGTACGGCGGCAGGGGCACCTCGCCCACCGCCTCCAGATCCAGTCCGGAGCGGATTCGCAGCCGCACCCGGCGCCCTCCGGGATGCCCGGGCCAGGCGGCCTCGACCCGGGCCTGCCATTGAGGCCCCTGCAATTCCGCCCCCGGCGGCAGCAGCCGCGCCGGTCGCACCAGCGCCCGGTATTCGCCCGCCCCCAGCTCCTGGAGCAGCAGCACCTCGCCCGCCCGGCCGCCGACCAGCCCCCGCAGCCGGGCGGCTTTGACCCGGGTGTCATTGAGGACCAGGCAGTCACCCTGCTGCAGAAGCCGCGGCAGCTGGCTCACCGTGGCGTCGCGCCCCCCGTTTCGCTGCCCCAGCACCAGCATCCGGCTGCTCCCCCGGTGGGCCGGAGGCTGCTGGGCGATGGCCTCTAGCGGGAGCCGGTAGTCGAACTCCTCGGTCGGGGTCCCCGCCTCAGGTCTCCCCGGCAAAGAGCTCCGCGGCCTCGCCCGCCGGGGCACTGGCGAGGTTCCGGGGGACCGCGAGGCCTAGGTGGCGGTAAGCACCGGCCGTGACCACCCGACCCCTTGGGGTTCGGGCGAGGAACCCCAACTGGATCAGGTATGGCTCCGACACCTCCTCGATGGTCCTCGGTTCCTCAGCCAGGGCCGCGCCCAACGTTCCCAATCCCACCGGTCCGCCACCGAACTGCTCGCAGAGCAGGCGCAGGAGACGGCGGTCGGCTGCGTCCAGGCCCTGGAAATCGACCTCCAGCAGCTGCAGCGCCTCCAGCGCCAGCTGCTGGGTGACGACACCGTCTCCGCGCACCTGGGCGTAGTCTCGGAGCCGCCGCAGGAGGCGGTTGGCCACCCGTGGCGTGCCCCTCGAACTCGCCGCCAGCTGCGCCACCGCTTCCTCCTCCACCGGTACCTCGAGCAGGCCGGCGGAGCGGCGGATGATCGCCGCCAGCTCGTCCGGACTGTAGAAGTCGAGGCGGAAACTGACACCGAAGCGGTCCCTGAGCGGTGCCGAGAGCATCCCGACCATGGTTGTGGCGCCGATGACGGTGAAGTGCTGTAGCGGGATGCGCAGGGCCTGGGCCCCCACCCCTTTGCCGCTGACGAAGTCGAAGGCAAACTCCTCCATCGCCGGATAGAGGCTCTCCTCGACCGCCCGCTGCAGCCGGTGCACCTCGTCGATGAAGAGGACGTCACCCTCACCCAGGCTGGTCAGGAGGCTGGCCAGGGCGCCTTGGAACTCGATTGCCGGCCCGCTGGTGACCCTGAGATTGACCCCGGTCTCGGCCGCGACGATGTTGGCGAGCGTGGTCTTGCCCAGGCCCGGTGGCCCCGAGAGGAGCAGGTGCTCGATCGGCTCGCGCCGCTTCCGGGCGGCGTCGATCAGGATCGCCAATTGAGCTCTGACCTGCTCTTGGCCCACGAACTCGCCCAGCCGCCGGGGCCGGAGCTGGCGGTCGAAGTCGGGCTCGTCAGTGGTGGCCTGGGCGTCCAGAACCCTCTCCTCGCCGGTCACGAGACGCGCTGCCGGTCGCGCGGGCCGAGGCGCTGGAGTGCCTGCTTGACCACCTCCTCTAGAGTCCGGTCAGCCGCCCCGGGCTCCCCCGCCGACGCCTCTGCCAGCGCCCGCCGAGCTTCTGTCGCACTGAATCCCAGCGCCTCCAGCGCCGCCTGCGCCCGGGCCGCCACGGGGCCTAGGGGAGCTGGCGCAGGCTCGGCCAGAGGCCGCGCCAGCTCCTCCACCCGACCCCGCAACTCCAGCACGATGCGCTGGGCGGTGCGCCCTCCGATCCCCGGCACCGACGCCAGCAGCGCATGGTCGCCGCTCTGGATGGCGGCCACCAGGGCGGGCCACTCCGAGCGGGCCAGAATGGCCAGCGCCGCCTTGGGCCCGATCCGCTCAACCGTCAGCAGTTGCCGGAAGCAGGCCAGCTCCTCCACCTCCAGGAATCCGAAGAGCGAGATGGCATCATCGCGGACCTGGGTGTGGACCTGGAGCAGGACCTCGCCTCGCTCCCCCATGAGCCGAGCGGCAGTCCGCGGATGGATGTGGACCTGATAGCCGACCCCGCCGACGTCCAGGACGACCCACTCCTCCTCGATTCGAAGCACCCGCCCCTTGAGGCTGGCGATCACGCCCTCGCCTCCGCCGGCAGCAGGCGCCGCAGCCCTGCGGCATGGTGGTGGCAGATTGCCACGCCGCAGGCGTCGGTGATGTCGTCAGGGCCCGAGGGAACGGACGAGCCCAGCAGCAACCGCACCAGCCGAGCCACCTGAGGCTTGGGGGCGGAGCCACTGCCGGTGACCGCCTGTTTGATCTCCCCCGGGGTGTACTCGTGGAGCTCTAGGCCCGCCCGGGCCGCGGCGCAGACGAGAACCCCCCGGGCCTGGCTCACGATCAGGGCCGTCGAGACGTTGCGGCTGAAGAAGAGCCTCTCCAGGGACACGGCGTCGGGCCGCTGCCGCCCCACCAGCTCCGAGAAGTCCTCCCAGAGCGAGAGCAACCTCTGCCCCTGCTCCTCCTGGGCGACCGTTCGCCAGGCGCCCGCCTCAAGCAGCCGCAGGTGGCCACTGGCGCCGTCGACTAGGGCCCAGCCGGTAAGAGCCAGCCCCGGATCCAGACCCAGGACTAGCACGGTTGGACTTCTGCCCACCCCCGGATCATCTCCGGGCCGCCTAGACCCCGGCCAGGACGTCGTCCGGCAGCACCGCGTTGCAGTGCACCTCGCGGACGTCGTCGTGCTCTTCCAGGGCCTCTAGCAGTCGGACTACGGCGGGCGCATTCTTGCCGTCCACCTCGACGGTGGTGCTGGGCTGCATCGTGACCCCGGCGCTCTCCACCTCGACCTTGGCCTGGTCGAGCTGGTGGCGAACCTCCTCCAACCGCTCGGGGACGACATAGACCTCGGTACTCCCGTCCTCCAGCTGGACGTCGTCGGCGCCGAACTCAATCGCCTGGAGCGCCAACTCCTCGGGGTCTTTGCCCCCGGGGTTGATCCGGATCAAGCCCACCCGGTTGAACATCCAGCCCACCGAGTTCGACTCTCCCAAACTGCCTCCCGAGCGGCTGAAGAGGTTGCGGATAGAGGCCACCGTACGGTTGCGGTTGTCGGTCAGAACGTCGACCAGGATCGCCACTCCTCCTGGACCGTAGCCCTCGTAGCGGATCTCCTCGATCGCCGCACCCTGCAACTCCCCGGTGCCGCGCTTGATCGCACGCTCGATGTTGTCCTGGGGCATGTTCACCTCGCGGGCCTTCTGTACCGCGAGCCGGAGTCTGAAGTTGCTGCTGGGGTCGCCACCAGACTCCCGGGCCGCGACCGTGATCTCGCTGGCCACCTTGGTGAAGGTCTGCCCCTTGCGCGCGTCGACCACCGCCTTCTTGTGCTTGATCCCCGCCCACTTGGAGTGACCCGACACCGCCTACCTCCGAACTAGCTAGCTACGGCCACGGCACCGCACTGACCGAACATACATTCTGACCGTCTCAGTCTAACTGGGATCTGACCCTACACTAGGTCCGGCCGCGAGAGGGACACATCTCTATCAAGGCAGGGACGCCGGCGGCACGAGGCCGCGGCCGGGGCGGCCCTGACCGACTCGCCACCTCGTCGCCGTGCGTCCACTCCCGGTGGCTGACCGATTCGCACGCCATCGCCGGAGTCCAAGCGCCCGGCGGACTCGACGGCGTAGCAGACGGTCCAACGCACCCCACGGGACGGCCTGCGTCCGCCTATCCCGGACCCAGATCCTCAGCCACTTTCCTGAGCCGGACCACCCGCCGCTTGCCGAAGCGCAGAACCGAATCCTCCTCGACCTCCACCTGACCGCGCCAATCACGGACCCGGGTGCCTCCCAGTTCCACTCCGCCCTCCTCCACCATCCGCCTGGCCTCACTGCGGGAGGTGGCCAGCCCCGCGGCCACCAGTAGGTCGCGGATATCCCAGGCCGTCCCCGTTCCGACGGCCACAGCCGGCACGTCGGTAGGCAGCTGGCGATCCCGATGCACGCGGTCAAACTCTTCGCGGGCGCGCTGGCCCTGCTCCGCGGCGTGGAGCCAGGAGACGAGACGCTGGGCCAGATCCGCCTTGGCGTCCCGGGGCGAGACCCCCCCGGAGGCTAGGGCCTGCTCGAGGGCCTCCCTCTCCCCAGGCCCCGAGGCCAAAAGTAGCCCGAAGTAGCGGGCTATCAGCTCATCGGGAATCGACATGAGCTGGCCGAACTGCTCGTCCGCGTCGGCGCTCACGGCGACGGCATTGCCCAGCGATTTGCTCATCTTCTTGACGCCGTCCAAACCCTCCAACAGCTGAACTGTGACTATGTCCTGCACCGGGACCCCATAGGCGTCCTGGACCGAGCGAGCCTGGAGCAGGTTGAAGAGCTGGTCGGTGCCGCCAAGCTCGACGTCCGCTGCGATCGCGACCGAGTCGTACCCCTGCAGCAGCGGATACAGCAGTTCCTGCATGGCGATGGCGTGCTCGGCGCGGATCCGCTTCTCGAAGTCGCTGCGCTGCAGCAGCTGGGCCACTGTGGCGGTGTTCGCCAGGCGCAGCAGCTGCAACAGATCGAAGGTCGAATACCACTCACTCTGGCGCCGGACCTCGAAGTCGGAAGTGTCGACCACCAGGGAGAGTTGGTCGAGGTAGGTCTGGGCATTGGCCTCGACTTCCGCCTGGGTCAGTTGGGGCCGGGTCGCGGACCGGCCGCTGGGGTCTCCGATCCTGGCGGTGACGTCCCCAATCACTAGGACCGGCTGGTGGCCCGCCACCCGCCACCGGCGCAGGAGGTTGAGCGGGACCAAGTGCCCCAGATGCAGATCAGGAGCGCTGGGATCTATCCCGAACTTGATCCGGAGTGAGTCACCCCGCTCCAGCCTCTCGGTCAGACGCCCCCGGCTCTCGCAGTGGACGACGCCGAAGAGCAGCTCCTCGGCCACGGATGGGCTCACAGCCGCAGAGCCTAGCGGAGGGCCTCCCCCGCCAGCGCCCGGCGCCCGTTGGGGCCGGCCCAGCGCTACTCAGTAGCCGTAGCGGTGGATGCTCTCCGGGCGGACTCGGATGGTCACCCGCACCTCTTCGGGCCCCCGCCATTCGGAAGGGAACTTCGCCACTCCCATGTACTTCTGGGTGAGATGGTCGATGACCTCCTCGGCGTGGTCGGTCTCAAGGCTGGCGGTGCCGACCAGTGCCAGCGACTGCTGCGGATTCTCCTGGCGATGGATCGAGACTGCGACCCGTGGGTCGTGGTTGATGTTGACCACCTT
>JBOHUL010000063.1:0-52506 GCA_050734425.1 Candidatus Dormibacteria bacterium | reverse complement strand
AGGCTCATCGGCTCTCGGGCGCCGGAAGTGACGGCGGAGGAGATGCGTGAGGGGGGGTCGGAGGTTTTACCGGGCTACCCAATACACGATCTCGACGCGATCTGAAGTACTTCTACGCGCCCGTAGGAGACCACCTACCGCCCACCGGCCACCGTGGCTCCCCAGGTCACGGAATCCGTCCCTCCGACAACTGCGACCGTCTCTCCGGCGCCGCCCACCCCTGCACCGAGCCCGGGTGACCAGGGTGCTGTCAACGCGCTGCAGACGACGGCGAGGGTCACCGCGACCACAGCCGTGGTTGCCGATACTGTGAGCCTAGGAGCCACGGCCATTGGCGCGACGGACTGGCCAGTGGCCCCGGCCGCTGCAATTGTTGCGGCACCAAGCGCTGCAGTCGGGACCGCACTTAGCATGGCGAGTTGCGCCTCAAGTGTCATTCTTGACCGGCTGGGGCGGGGAAGCGGGGCAGGAACCGTCGCCGGTTGCTTGGGGACTGTCGTCGGAGCATGGGGTGCGGCCGCTGGGATTGTCGTCCGCGGCGCCTCTGCGGCGGCGAAGTCGGCTATCGGCTTGACCTTCGGAGCACACTCGCTTATTGCCGACGGAATCAATGCGTTAGAGTCGTGGTGGTGAGGCATCGCCAATTGGGTGTGGCGACTAGTGTCTGACTGGACGCATCTGACCGATGTGGAGTTGGAGGCTCTCTTAGATCGGATGGGTCGCAGGATACTTATCTTTGGCATAGGATTACCACTGGGCGGTTTCTTCCTGCTGTTGGGCCTGTCCTTTGCCGTCGGAGCGATCGCTGGCCTGATCCCGTCCTTCGTGGTCATGGGACTAGCGCTGCTCGTAGGGTTTGCCGGGTGTGGCTTCACTATTGTGGCTGGAATCAGGATGTATCCCGTCCGAAAGGAGCTCTGGAATCGAGCTCACCGCGTCCATCAATAGACGCTGTAGGACAGCGGTACTAATGCGCTCACTAGTTTCTGGACTTTTCGGGTGCGGACCTCGGACAATTGAGGGTGGCAAGACTGGGTCGCCTGGCCGCCTACGATGAACGCCTGAGGGCGGTCCTGGCGGTGTCCGGTGGCCAGCGGGTGGAGGTGGTTGCGGAGGTGCTGGCCTTCGCCCGCGCCACGGTGTTTGGGTGGGTGCGGTCGGTGCGGCGCCAGGGTGAGGCGGCGCTGCAGACCAAGCCAACTCCGGGGCGAGCCAGCACCTTGACTCCAAAGCCGATGGAGCGCTTGCGCCGGCTGCTGGTGGGACGTGACCCTCGCCAGTTGCACTTCGATTTCGCGCTGTGGAGTCGGGCGCTGGTGGGAGAGCTGATCGAGCGCGAGTTTGGCGCCAGACTGGACGCTAGTTAAGTCCAAGTTGAACGTCAGGGGAATTCGGATGTAGAGCGCTCTGGGCTAAGGGCGGAGTCAGGCCGACATCACTGGGCCGTGCTGCCTCCGATCCCGTGCCATCGTTTGAGGGCGCCAGGACTACACGGGTGGCTTGGACCATTCCGCATGCGCCAACTCGATTGCTCGCTCTCGGCCCAGCTGGGCGATCTGGGCGGGGGTCAGCTTGAGTCGGGAACTCAGTACGTCGGCCGCCCACAGGGGCACTTGTTCGATCTCGCTCTCCTTGGGCGGCTGGCTGGGCCGCGGCACCGGTTGCTTGCGACGCAAAGCAGTCCAGAAGTCCTCATCGCTGACCTGGAGTTGATCTCGAAGGACGGCCTTCCAGCGGCCAGCGCTGATCGACTTCTTGGAGGAGTGGGAGACCCGCGTTTCCAGAGCGGTGCCATCGTCAAGCGTCAAGCGGTAGTAGCGGTGATCGGCACTCCGACCCACCGAGACCTGGTTCCAACCGTCAACTAGGCAGAAGGCTTCGACCTCTGCCCAGGCCGGAGTGCGGCCCGGGCCGCAGGCCCCTCTGGAGAAGCGCCAGGCCTACCGAGCAGCGATTGAGGAGCGTTCTCTGTACGCCATGATGCCCCACGGCAAGGCCCGCCCGGGCCAGGTCCGGCTCAGCTCGCCGGTGCTGCGGCGGAAAAGCGTCAAGGCCCTGGGCTGCCCCCTGGTGCCGGTGTCGATGCGCCGGCGCGACCCCAAGCTCCCGGTCTGTGATGGCAAGCATGGCGCCGATGAGGCCTGCTGCATCAAGACCGCCACGCTCAGGGCATCGGAGATGCCAGCCGTCTTCCAGGTGCCTTTCTGGGGGACGCCGGAGTGGGAGGTGAAGTACGCCAAGCGGACCAACGTGGAGCGCGGCTTCTCGTGCCTCAAGAACCAAGACGTGATCGGACTCCGGAAGGGAAACTTCCACTATCGCCACATCCCCAACGTGTCATTCCTGGTGACGTTGATGTGGGCTGCGAACAACCTCCAGCTCTGGCTGAAGCGAGAGCGGGACGCGCTGCAAGCGGGGGCGGCGGCCTTGCTCAAGCAGCAGCGCAAACCCCGCCGCAGCTCCCTGGTGGCGACGGTTGAGGTGCTGGTGGAGCCGTTGGCGGCGCCCCAGGTCGACGCTGCCTCCCGGGCCCCATAAGGGCAGCCCTAGAGAAGCCTTCGCCGACTGCTGCTCCCTGGTGAGAGGAGCGAACGCGTCCTGAAGCGAGCCTGAGCGCCGCCGAGGGGCGCGATCTTGGTGTTCAGGGGGCGACTTTCCAGTTGTGGACGCGAAAACGCCCGGAGAATGCTCTCCGGGCGTCTTGCTTCGAGAAATGCGCAAGCCTTTTGGGCTTTAAGCGCAAGAGCCTCTCACTATGAGCAGCCCGAGGTACTTCCACAGTTCATGCACTTGTAGCACGATCCGTTGCGAACCATCAGAGCGCCGCACTCTGAGCAGGAAGGAGCATCTTCTTGGTTGCGGAATGTAAGTTCCGATGCCAATTGCTTTGCGCGCGCTTGGCTCGGCGGACTCGATGCGGAGAGAGCAACCTCTGTAGGGACTGGAAGTGTGGCTGTACTTGCCCCTTGCGATCCTTCTTGGGTGCGGCTGATTATCCCCAGAGCCTCGCGATCGTCGGCGGGGAGGAAGCGGGCTGCAAGCCAGCGAAAGATGTAGTCGACGATAGATTTGGCGATGGGGATCTCAGGGTTGGCGGTGTAGCCGGCTGGCTCAAACCGAGTGTGCGCGAACTTCGCACAGAATAGTCGGAGTGGGACGCCGTACTGTAGTGCCACCGACACCGAGGTGGCGAAGGAGTCCATCATCCCGCTCAACGTGCTGCCTTCTTTCGCCATCTTGAGGAAGATTTCGCCGGGCTGTCCATCCTCGTATAGGCCGACTGTGAGGTAGCCTTCGTGACCCTGGATGTCAAACTTGTGGGTGATGGCCTGCCTCTCGGAGGGGAGCCTGTGTCGGGCGGGCCGGCCGGCCGGAGTCTCGGACGCTTCGGCTCCGTTGTACGTCGCCTGCTTCCTGGAGGTGGAAAGGGGTTGACTCCGCTTGCTGCCATCGCGGTAGACGGCAATGGCCTTGAGCCCCAACCGCCAGGCGTCGGTGTAGGCCTGCTCCACATCCTCTGGGCTCGCGTCCTGGGGAAGATTCACGGTCTTGCTGATCGCGCCCGAGACGAACGGTTGCACGGCGGCCATCATCCGCACGTGCCCCTGCCAGCTGATCGACCGATGCCCGTTTAGAGGAGGGAAGGCGCAGTCGAATACCGCGAGGTCGTCTTCGCGCAGGTTGGGCGCACCCTCGATCGTGTCGTGTTCGTTGACGTAGTCGAGAATCGCCGAAATCGCCTCTTCTCCGTATCCGAGCCGGTAGAGCGCGGACGGAACAGTCCCGTTGACCATCTTGAGGAGGCCGCCACCGACCAGCTTCTTGTACTTGACCAGTGCGATGTCTGGTTCTACCCCGGTCGTGTCGCAGTCGAGCATGAACGAGATCGTCCCGGTCGGAGCTAGCACGCTCGCCTGGGAATTGCGGTAGCCGTGTACAGCTCCCAGCTCGTGAGCGTCGTCCCACGCCCGGCGCGAGGCGGCCAAGAGCGGAGCGGAAACGTGCTGGTCGGAGATCTTGTAGGCGGCGTCCCGATGCTTCTCCATCACGCGGAGCATCGGCTGACGATTGGCCTCGTAGCCCACGAATGGACCGACCTCCTCGGCGATCCGGGCCGATTGGGCGTACGCCTCGCCGGTGAGGATGGCGGTAAGAGCCCCCGCGTAGTCACGCGCCTGAGGGCTGTCGTAAGGCATGCCTAACGCCATCAGCACCGCGCCTAAGTTGGCATAGCCCAGACCCAGTGGTCGGAACTTGTGGCTGTTCTCGGTGATCCTGTCGGTGGGGTAGGTGGCGTATCCGACCATGATCTCCATCGCCGTGAACATGATCTGGATTGCGTGCTTGTAGCTGCCAACATCGAAGGTCCCATCGTCATCCAGGAACTTGATCAGATTGATGCTGGACAGATTGCAGGCTGAATCATCGAGGAAAAGGTACTCACTACAGGGGTTGCTGGCATTGATGCGACCGGAGTTGGGACTCGTGTGCCACTCGTTGATCGTGGTATCGAATTGCAGTCCGGGATCACCACACTGCCACGCGGCCTCAGCGATCTGCCGCATCAGAGTGCGAGCTTGAAACGTCCCGACGACCCGACTGCGGTCGGTGACCGCGTACGTCCGCCACTCCTTGTCCTCTACGAAGGCGCGCATGAACTCGTCGGTCACGCGGACCGAGTTGTTCGAATTCTGGAAGAAGACTGAGGCGTAGGCCTCTCCGGTGAAGGCTCCGTCGTATCCGGCCTCGATCAGTGACCAGGCCTTGCGCTCCTCGCGCACCTTGCAGTTGATGAAATCGACGATGTCGGGGTGGTCGGCGTTGAGGATCACCATCTTGGCCGCACGCCGGGTGGTGCCGCCAGACTTGATGACGCCAGCGAAGGCATCGAAGCCCTTCATGAAGGACACGGGCCCGCTGGCGGTGCCGCCGCTGGCCAGGTGCTCCACTGAGGAGCGGATGCTGGAGAGGTTGGTGCCTGTGCCGGACCCGTGCTTGAAGAGCATCCCCTCGGTCTTGGCCAGGCTAAGGATCGATGCCATGGTGTCCTCGACGGAATTGATGAAGCAGGCACTCACCTGGGGGTGGGGGTCGGCGCCGAGGTTGAACCAGACAGGGCTGTTGAAGGCTGCGCGCTGACCGACCAGGATGGCGCAGAGCTCGGCGTGGAAGGCGTCCAGGTCCTCGTCGCTGGCGAAGTACTGGCCCTGGACGGCCCACTCCCGGATAGTGTCAGCCACCCTGGAGATCAGCTGGCGGACGCTGCGCTCCCGCTGCGGGCTGCCCTGGAGGCCGCGGAAATACTTGGAGACGACCACGTTGGTCGCCAGCTGTGACCAGCTGGCTGGAACGTCCACGTCCTCTTGGGTGAACACGGTCTCACCCTTCTCATTGGCGATCGTCGCCGTGCGCCGCTCCCACTCGACCTCGTCGAAGGGGTGGACCCCGACGGTGCTGAAGCGGCGCTCGACCCGCAGGCCCTTGGTCCCTGCCGTCTCCGTCCGCCCCTGGCGCCGCGACGGCGGCTGGGAGGCGCGCGAAGAGGCGGCCTGGGATCGCGTCGGGTCGCTGGCGGATCGTTCCACGGGATTCCCTCCTGGCAGGACGAGTGGGGTGGTGATGAGGTGAGCCTAGGTGGCTGCTTGGACAACATCTGGTGGTTGTCTCAGTCCCTAGGCGCAATATCTTGGGCCCTGGCGCCGAGGGAGTCAAGCCCCTGTTTAGCCTTCGCCTGCCTCACCTAGAATCTCATATGGAGCTAACTGAACTGGTTAGCTGGCGGGCGGCTTCGGCGAGGGCGCCATACACCCAGGAGATCCGGTGGCCAACAAGACCCTGGAGGTGACCCTGCCCCAGATGGGCGAGTCGGTCACAGAGGGGGTGGTCGGCAGTTGGCACAAGCGCGTCGGCGACCAGGTCGAGGCGGGGGAGACGCTGGTCGAGATCCAGACCGACAAGGTGGATGCCGAGGTGCCCTCGCCTGATTCGGGTCGGCTGGCCAAGATTCTGGCCCAGGAGGGGGAGACAGTGGCGGTGGGGGCGTCGCTTGCTGAGATCGAGGTCCTGCCCTCGGGCAACGGACAGGGTCCGCAGGGAGATGGCCAGGTCGCACCGGCGCCGGCAGCCTCCACTGAGACTCCGGCGTCCCCCGGGCCCATTGCCGCCGCGGTAGCCCCCGCCCGCGAGGACGCGGCAGCGCCGCCAACGGTTCAGGAGCCGGTCGCGGTCCCGCTGCCGCAGATGGGGGAGTCGGTTTCGGAGGGGGTGGTCGGCAGCTGGCACAAGCGGGTCGGCGACCAGGTCGAGGCGGGCGAGACGCTGGTCGAGATCCAGACCGACAAGGTGGACGCCGAGGTGCCGTCTCCGGTCGCGGGCAAGGTGCTGGAGATCCTCGTGCAGGAGGGGGAGACGGTCTCCGCCGGAACCATCCTGGCTCGAATCGAGCCAGGATCCCTCACTGCGGCGACTGCGCCTGCGGCTGAGGGCGCGAGCTCCGCCTCTTCCTCAATGCCGGTCGCTCCCCAGGTGACCCCCGCAGGCTCCGGTGGCCAGGTGGCCGATGCCACTCCCCTGGCCCGGCGTCGGGCTGAGCGCCAGGGGATCCCCCTGGTCGGTCTCCAGGGCTCGGGGCCGGACGGGCTGGTCCGGGGCCGCGACGTGGACTCAGGGTCGGCCGCGGTCCAGGCCGGGAGCGGTCAGCGGCGGGAGGAGCCGATCAAGGGCAGCCGGCTGGCACTGGTCCAAGCCATGGAGGAGAGCCTCAAGATTCCCACCGCCACCAGCGTCCGCACCTTCGAGGTCGGAATCTTGGAGGCCAGGCGGCGCCAGCTCAACCAGGCGCTGCATCGGCGCCCGCAGCCGCTGAAGGTGTCATACACCCACCTCATCGCCTTCGCCCTGGTCCGTGCGGCGAGGGAGCAACCGGTCTTCTCCACCAGCTTCCGCCGCACCAAGGACGCGCCGCAGAAGGTCACCGTTGACGGCGTCAACCTGGGCCTGGCCGTGGATCAGGAGAAGGCGGACGGAAGTCACTTTCTCCTGGTCCCCGTGATCCGGGGGGCTGAGGCGCTCGACTTCACCGCCTTCCACAAGAGGTACGAGGAGATGGTGGCCAAGGTGAGGCAGGGCGGACTCCAGGTGGACGAACTGGAGGGCGCGACCCTGACCCTGACCAACCCCGGAGGCGTCGGCACGGTGGCCTCGGTGCCGCGGCTGATGCCGGGCCAGGCGACGATCGTCGCCGTTGGCGCCATCGGCCTGCCCCCGGGTTTTCGCCATCTGGACCGCTCCCAGGCGGAGGGCCTGGGCTTGGAGCCGGTCATAACCATGACCAGCACCTACGACCACCGCCTGGTCCAGGGGGTGGAGTCGGGACTGCTCCTGGCACGGCTGGAGCAGTTGCTGGGTGGGGCGGACGGCTTCTACGAGGCGGTGGCGCAGAGCCTCCGGGTGGAGCTGGGCCAGCTGCCGCCCCGGCCCGCCCCCGGCCCGGCCCCGGGGTCGTCGCCGGCTCCGAACCAGGATCTGATGTACGCGGTGGCGGCGGGGATGTCTTTGGTCAAGGCCCACCGCACCCACGGCCACCTCCTGGCCCACCTCGATCCCCTCGGCAGCGAGCCCCCGGGCGACCCGGCCCTGGAGCCGGAGACGGTCAAGCTGACCCCGGAGCTGATGGCGCAGGTGCCCAGCTGGATGATGCGGGTGATGGTCAAGGGGGAGTCCCTGGCCGAGGCCCTGCCCGAGATGCGCCAGACCTACTGCGGCGCCATCGCTTACGAGATCGAGCACATCTCCAACCACGAGCAGCGGGTATGGCTCAGGCAGCAGATCGAGTCCGGCTTCCACCGGGTTGCGTGGTCCAAGGAGGCCCGTCTGGCGCTGCTGCGACGCCTAGCCGAGGTGGACGCCTTCGAGCGTTTCCTGCGCAAGACCTACCTCGGGCAGCACACCTTCTCGCTGGAGGGCCTGGACGTCCTGGTCCCGGTGCTCGAGCTGGTGATCGCCCTCCTGGCGCAGAGGGGCACCAAGGAGGTGGTCTTGGGAATGGCCCACCGGGGCCGGCTCAACGTCACCGCCAAGGTGGTGGGTCGCGCGCTGTCCGAGATCGTGGCTGAGTTCGAGAGCGGCGCCTATCTGGGCGGCGCCAGCACTGGCGACGTCAAGTATCACTACGGCGCCGAGGGCAGCTACCGCACGCCGGACGGCGGCCAGGTGGGAGTGGTCCTGACCCACAATCCCAGCCACCTGGAGGCGGTGGACGCGGTGGTGGAGGGCCGGACCCGGGCGCTGCAGACCAAGGACAGCCCGGAGGGGATCCAGGACACCGACCTAGCGGTGCCGGTACTGATCCACGGCGACGCCGCCTTCACCGGGCAGGGGGTCGTCACCGAGACCCTCAACCTGCAGGGGCTGCCGGGGTACCGGGTGGGCGGGACCATTCACATCATCGCCAACAACCAGATCGGGTTCACCACCGAGGCCCAGGAGGGCAGGTCCACCCGCTACGCCAGCGACATCGCCAAGGGCTACGACATGCCCATCGTCCACGTCAACGCGGACGACGTCGAGGCCAGCCTCGACGCAGCGAGGTTGGCGGTCAGCTTCCGGGAGGAGTTCCATCGGGACGTCCTCATCGACCTCATCGGCTACCGCCGCTTCGGCCACAACGAGGGCGACGAACCCGCCTACACCCAGCCCCTGATGTATCAGCGGATCCGCTCCCATCCCCCGGTGGTGAAGCTGTACGGCCAAGCGCTGGCCGAGCAGGGACTGCTCTCCCCCGAGCAGGTGGAAGAGGAGCAGCGTCGGGCCTACCAGGAGATGGTCCTGGCCCACCAGGCGGCGACGCGGGACAGCCAGGCGCTTCTGGAGGCGGCCCAACCCACCGGCACCATGACCGAGTCAACGCGGCTGCCAAAGGCGGAGACCCAGGTCCCCAGGGAGCGGCTGGAGCGGCTCAACTCCCAGCTGGTGCAGATACCCGAGCCATTCCAGCTCAACCCCAAGCTCAAGCGGCAGATGGGGCAGCGGCTCAAGGCCTTCGACGAAGGAGGTCGGGTGGACTGGGCCCACGCCGAGGCGCTGGCCCTCGCCTCCTTGCTCCAAGACGGGGTACCGATCCGGCTTACCGGCCAGGATGCGGTCCGCGGCACCTTCAGCCAGCGCCATCTGATGTTCAGCGACACCGGTTCCGGGGAGCACTACGCCCCCATCCAGCACCTGGAGTCTGCCAAGGCCCAGATCCAGCTCTACAACAGCCCCCTCTCCGAGATGGGCGCCCTGGGATTCGAGTATGGCTACGGGGTCACCGACCATCGCAGCCTGGTGCTCTGGGAGGCGCAGTACGGCGACTTCTTCAACAACGCCCAGGTGGTGGTCGACCAGTTCATCGCCGCCGGACAGGCGAAGTGGGACCAGGAATCGCGCCTGACGCTGCTCCTGCCTCACGGCTACGAGGGCAGCGGCCCCGAGCACTCCAGCGCCAGGATCGAGCGCTTCCTCTCGCTGGCGGCCGAGGGCAACCTCCGCATCGCCCAGCCCAGCACCGCTGCCCAGTACTTCCACCTCCTGCGGCTCCAGGCCCTGGCCCAGGAGCTCAGGCCCCTGATCCTCTTCACCCCCAAGAGCGGCCTGCGGCTGGCGCAGGTGGCGTCGCCCGTCGAGGAGCTGACCCGGGGACAGTTCCAGCCGGTGCTGGACGATCCGGGTGCGGAGCACCAGCAGGTCCGGCGGCTGCTCCTGGCCAGCGGCAAGATCGCCTGGGAGCTTGCGGCGCGCCGGGAGCAGCTGGAGCTGAGCCAGGTGGCGGTGGCTCGGGTGGAGCTCCTGTACCCCTTCCCCGAGACGGAGGTCAAGGAGCTGCTCCAGGCCTATCCCCAGCTGGAGCAGGTGGTCTGGGTCCAGGAGGAGCCCAGCAACATGGGCGCCTTCGGCTTCATCGCCCCCCGACTCCGGCCGCTGCTGCCCCCCCGGGTCCAGAGCGGCTACGCCGGCCGGCGCCAGCATGCCGCTCCCTCTGAGGGGTCGACGCGGGTCCACCGCACCGAGCAGGAACGGCTGCTGCAGCAGGCCTTCGCCGGGCTCGGCCGGCGGCGAGGGCCCGGTTGAGCCCGAAGCTGGTGGTCCTGGGCGGGGGGCCCGCCGGCGACGTCGCCGCGCTCAGGGGTGCCCAGCTGGGCGCCGAGGTGGTCCTGGTCGAGCGCCGGGAGCTGGGAGGGACCTGCCTCAACCGCGGCTGCGTGCCCAGCAAGGCGCTCCTGGCGATCTCGGCGTTGGCCCGCAAGATCCAGCACGCGCAGGACTTCGGCCTCGAGGTGGGCGAGCTCCGGTTCGACTTCCCCCGGATGCAGGCCCGCAAGGACGAGATCGTGCTGCGGATGCGCCGGGGGGTGGAGGCCGCCTGCCGCCGCCACGGGGTCCGGGTGCTCCAGGCGGAGGGCCGGATCCGGGACGGCCAGTTGGTGGCCGGGGACGAGGCCCTCGACTTCGACCAGTTGGTGCTCTGCGTCGGCACCGAGCCCTCGGGGCTCCCGGGGATCGACCTGGGACAGGACCGGGTGATCACCAGCGACGGGGTGTGGTCCCTGGAGCAGATCCCGAAGCGGCTCCTAGTGGTCGGCGGCGGGGTCATCGGCTGCGAGTTCGCCAGCCTCTTCGCCCCGCTCGGTACCCAGGTGACGGTGGTCGAGCTCCTGCCGCAGCTCCTCACCGGCATCGACCGCCGCACCGCGTCCCAGTTCCAAAAGCTGCTGGAGGGCGAGGGGGTCCAGGTCCACCTGGAGTCGCAGGTGGAGGGCCTCGACTTTGGCAAGAGGGCGGTCCGGGCCAGGATCACAGGGGGGGCGGAGGCGGAGTTCGACCTGGTGCTGGTGGCGGTGGGGAGGGCTCCCCAGACCAGGGGGATCGGGCTGGAGGAGGCGGGGGTGGGGCTCAGCCAGCGTGGCCACCTCGAGGTCGACGAGCGGCTCCGCAGCGCCAACCCCAAGATCTGGGGGGCGGGCGATTGCATCGGTGGTCTGCAGCTGGCCCACCTGGCCTCGGCGGAGGCGGCGCTGGCGGTGGAGAACGCGCTCGGTGGCGGCGCGGGCGTGGCCATTGATCGGACGGTGGTGCCCAACTGCATCTTCACCCACCCCGAGATCGCGACCGTCGGCCTCCACGCCGATGCCGCCAGGGAGCAGGGGCACGAGGTCAAGCTGGGCCAGGCCCGCTTCATCGGCGAGGCCAAGGCGCTGGCCGAGGGCGAGCCTGAGGGCTACGTCCAGCTGGTGGCCGACGCCAGCTCGGGTCTGCTCCTGGGGGCGACCATCATGGGGCCGCACGCGGTGGAGCTGATCCACGAGGTGGGGGTCGCCATCAGCGACGGTTTCACCATGGCCGAGCTGGGTCAGGTGATCCACGCCCATCCCACCGTCAGCGAGGTGGTGATGGACGCGGCCCAGCAGGGCTCCGGGGTGGCTCCCTACCTCAGCTGACCGGGGCCCGTCGCTGGGGCCAGATCAGGCCCTGAGCGGCCGGACACCCGCCGGGGCCACCAGCCCCCGGCTCTGGCGCCAGGCGCGCCAGAGCAGCCGGGGATAACGCCGCCCAACCTGGCTCCAGCCGCGCAGAGGCTCCGGCCGGCTGGTCCCCGGGGGTCCGAAGGAGATCCGCTCCGCCTGGTCCGCCAGGGCCGACAGGTGCGGTGCCAGTTCCGGGTCCAGCTCCGCCGCCGCCAGCGCCAGCTGGTGCAGGGTCTGAGTCCGGGGAGGGCGGCGTCGGCTCAGGGAGAGCAGCAGCCCGAGCCGGGCTCGCAGCTGCTCTGGGGTCTCGACCCGGAACGACCACCAGAGCCACAGCAGCAGCAGCAGGAGCAGAGCGGCGGCGATCGCCGCCAAAGCGATCGCCAGGACCGGAGGTCCGGCCTGCGCTGCCCGGGCCGGATGGTGGTGCGTCTGCCCGGCGACGGAGCGTACCCCGGGGTGGGGGACTCCCTTGCTGCGGCCGCCCAGCCCCGGGCCGGTCGTGGCCGGCACCAGCGGCGCGATCCCAGGGGTGTTGCGCTCGAACGCCGCCGGGGTGGGTTCGAAGTTGATCCAGCCGTACTGGGGGAAGTAGGCCTGGACCCAGACGTGGGCGTCCGAGCGGGTGACCGTCCCGTCCAGGCCGGCGTCGAAGCCGCCCGCCAGCCGGCTGGGGATCCCCAGGGCCCGGAGCATCGCCCCCATCGCCGAGGCGAAGTACTGGCAGTACCCCTGGTGTGAATCTTCGAGGAAGTAGGTGATGGGCCACATCCCGGCCGGCACCGGCGGGGGGTTGAGGTTGTAGGTCTCGTCGTGGCGGAGCGAGTTCTGGATGTTGAGCGCCATCAGGTAGGGGTCGGTCGCGCCCCGGGCCATGACGTGGGCCATGTTGGTGATCGCGGCAACCTGGTCCTGGGCCCCGCTTCCGTAAAGGGTGGCGTCCGGCCTGACCCAGCGGGGGTAGTCCTTTCCGGCCCGCTCCAGCTCCGCCGGGGTGGCGCTGGAGATGGTGGCGTAGGTGGTCAGGGTCCGCCCCCGGCTCAGGACCCGTCCCGGATCCGTCGACGGCGCCACCTGCTCCACGTCCTGGAGCCGGGACGCGTCCCCCTCGCCGCTGACCCTGTAACTGCCACCGCCGGGGATGAGCGCGGGCTCGCCGCCGAAGAGCAGGTCGGGGGCTTCGGAGGTGGAGCTGTCCAGGTAATGGACGGTTACCCGGACCGTGCGCTGGCCGAGGAGGCCCTGGTGCTCTCGGTCGTAGGGGATCGTCTGGCGCGGGCCGAGCAGGAGCGTGGTCTGGTAGTCGGTGAACCAGTCGCCCGAGCTGAACTCGCTGAAGACCTCTCCCTGAAGGTAGGTCCGCCCCGAGGGGGCGTTGGTGGTGTAGGTCAGGACCTCGGTGCCGTCCTCGGCGATGGCGCCGCCGGGGACGACATAGGTGGAGTACCCGCTGGGTGCCTCGGCGTAGTCGATCGGTGGCCCTCCGGGCTGGCTGCCGCCGAACAGGTGGGCGGTCAGGTTCTGGCGGTTGGCGGGGGGCAGGACCAGCGCCACCAGTCCCACTGCCAGGGCCATCACCCCCACCAGGCGCAGGCGCCGGCCCAGATCAAGGTGGTGCAGCCCGGCGCCGGCCCGGGGCATGCTCCTGAGGAGGGGGAGCTGGCGCACCTGGTGGGTCCAGCCGATTAGCGCCACCCCCGCGATCGCCGCCAGCACCACCTGGACCAGGGGTAGGGATTGGGTGGCGGGCGGGGAGTTGATCAGATCCGAGACCAGCACCACCAGGGGCACTCCAGCCGCGACCAGGCCGGTGCGCTCGGCGATGGCGCACCAACCCACCCAGGCGCCCATCAGCCAGCAGACCAGGATCAGCGTCAGGTACTGGAGCTGGAGGGGGTCCAGCCCCTGGAGCTCCTGGACCAGGAGCTGGGCCGGGTCCAGGCTGTCGCCCGGCCGAGCCAACTGGTAGATGAGGAGGGACAGAACCGCCACCCCGGAGAGGAAGAGCGCCGGCAGCGCCCGCCGCCGGACGCCGAGGTGTCGGCTGGCCCCGGCGGCGCAGAGGACCCCGGCCAGGGCCGCCAGGAGGACGAACCCCGTCTGCTGGCTCAGGACTGTCACCGCGACGATGTCCGCCGAGAAGAGGACCAGGGCCACCGCCAGACCCAGGCTGACCAGGTCTGCGGCGGCCGATTCGTCTCTGGGTGTGCCCGCGGCCCGCAGCCGGGCCAGCGAGCCCGGCGAGGGCAGGGCCGCGACCAGCCCCAGGAGCGCCAGGAGGCCCAGCAGCGGCAGAACCAGCTCAGCCAAGTGACGCCTCCTCGGGCTGGCTTCGGACGACGAAGTCGTCGCCGTTGCGGATGACCCAGAGGTCGAGGACCAGTCGCCACTGGGCCGGAACGGGGGTCGGGCGACCCTGCTTGCGGAAGGTGCCGGCGTCGACGAAGACCCCGAGGGCCCGGTGCCCAGGCTCGCAGTAGCCGGCGATGGCGTCCACCCAGGCCCCGCTCTCGTCGCGCGTGATCAGGACCAGCTGTCCGGTCTTGGGCCGGGGCGGAAGGTGGGACTGGATCACCGAGGCCAGCGGGACCTGGCCGTCGGGCAGGGCCAGGGCCAGGGCCTCCATCAGGCGGCGCTCGTGGGCCTGACCCCTGCCGGCCGGGACCATGCTCATCTGCCGGTCGGAGAGGAGCAGGGCCACCGCCTGCCCCTGACCGAGGGCGGCGTGGGCCACCGAGCCGGCGGCGCTGACCGCCGCCTCCAGCGAGCTCCGCCCGCTCTCATCCAGCGTGTGCCGGTGGCGCATGTCCAGCAGCACCAGGAGGTCGGGCGAGTCCTCGCTGTCGAAGGTCCGGCTCATCAGTCGCCCGGTCCTGGCGGTGGAGACCCAGTGGATCCGGCCGATGCCGTCGGCGGGGTCGTGCTCGCGGATCCCCGAGGCGTTGGGAGGGATGTCGCGCAGTCCCCGGTGGCGGCCGGCCTCAAGGCCGGTGGCGAACCAGCCGCCGGTCAGCTCGGGCACCGGCTGCAGCGCCGGCAGCACCAGGACAGTCGACCTGGCTGGGTACTTGAGCCGCCGGGGGAAGAGCCCGAAGGGGTCTGAGAGGCTGACCTCGGTCGGGCCCAGCTGGTGCCGGCCCCGGCGCAGCCGCAGGGCCGTCTCCCAGGCCAGCTCCTGGTGCGGCCCGACAGCCACCGTCCTCGAGGTGTCATAGCCGGTCACCCGGGAGCGGTCCTGGACCTGGATCGGGGCGATTGGCAATGAACTCCGGTTGGCGATCAGGAAGTGCTCCAAGAAGAGCTCGCCCGCAGTGTGGAGCCCGGCACTGGCCCTCCGGGTCAGGGTGACCGACCGCACCGACCAGAGGCTCCAGGCCCACGCGGCCAGCGCCAGGAGCAGGGCCGCGTAAATCAGGATGAAGGCCAGCGGGCTGGCGTCGAGGAAGGCGAAGAAGCCCACCACCGCCAGCACCGCCAGCATCGAGGCGCGGGCCATGGCTCTGGGGTTGGGGCGGCCTCAGCCGACCGCCTGCCGACCCCCGACGGGGACTGCCTGGGTCTCCAGCAGTTCAGAGATCAGCCGCTGGCCACTGGAGCCCTCGAGCTCGGCCCGGGCCCGCAGCACCAGTCGGTGGAGCAGGACCGGTTCGGCCAGGTCCTTGATGTCATCGGGCTGGACGAAGTCACGCCCCTCCAGCAGGGCCCTGGCCTGCGAGGTGCGGAGGAGTCCCAAACTGGCCCGGGCGCTGGCTCCCAGGGCCAGCTCGGGATGGTCGCGGGTTCGCTGGACGATCCGGACCAGGTAGGCCCGCAGCGGCTCCGCCACGTGCACCCGCGCCGCCGCCTGGCGCAGCTCCAAGAAGTCCTCGGGCTGCAGCACCGGCTGCAGGTCCGGCAGGGGTGAGTTGGCCCCGAAGCGCTCCAGGATCTCGAGTTCGCCCGGGAGGTCGGCGTAGCCCAGGGAGACCCGCATCAGGAAGCGGTCGAGCTGGGACTCGGGCAAGGCGAAGGTGCCCTGGTAGTCGACTGGGTTCTGGGTCGCCAGGACCACGAAGGGCTGGGGCAGAGGGTGGGTACTGCCGTCGACCGTCACCTGGCGCTCCTCCATCGCCTCCAGCAGGGCGGCCTGGGTCTTGGGAGTGGCCCGGTTGATCTCGTCGGCGAGGAGGATCTGGGTGAAGACGGGGCCTCGGCGGAACTCGAAGGTGCCCCGCTGGGGCTGGAAGACGTTGGCGCCGGTGATGTCGCCCGGGAGCAGGTCGGGGGTGAACTGGATGCGGTCGAACTCGCAGCCGCTGGCCCGCGCCAGGGCCTTGGCCAGCAGGGTCTTGCCCACCCCGGGCACGTCCTCGATCAGGACGTGGCCCCCGACCATCCAGGCGATGACGCAAAGCTCGACCTGGCGGCGGTTGCCCACGATCACCGTCTGGATCGCGTCGACCAGCCGCCGCATTGCCTGGGTCGCGCTCAGCTCCAAGCGCACCTCCTTCCCAGTCTGCCGATGCCGGAGCCCCGGCGCAGGTCAGTATAGATCCGGCCCCCAAGGGGCCAAGTTGCAGATCCGGACACGATCGGAGAGAGGGGCTACTCCACCGCCAGGCAGGTGATGGTGCGGACCACTCCGCTCACCCCCTGGAGCTGGTCCACGATCAGCCGGCCGATGCCCTTCACGTCCGCCGCCTCGATCTGGGCGATGGCGTCGTACTCCCCGGTGATGGCATCGATCTGGCTCACCCCCTTCTCCTGGCGCAGACGACTGACAACGTCGATCGCCTTGCCCGGCTCCAGCGTCATCAAGATGTAGGCCCGGACCACTTGCGGCCCTCCCTCAACGCGGCCATCCTGGGCCGGGGCGCGGCCCACCTGTCGGGTCACCATAGCCCATCCGCGCGCGCCCGGGGGCGGTCCGAACCGCATCATGGGAGCACCGGGGAGCACCGGCGGCGGGACGGCGGGTCTGGAGGTACTGGGTCAGTTGCAGGCGCTCGTCAAGGAGGGTGAGGGCCCGGGCGCGGGATGGGTCGACATCGCCCGGCCCCGGCCCCGGGCGGGTGAGGTCCGGCTCCAGGTGGTGGCGGCGGGGATCTGTGGCACCGACCTCCACATCCTGCAGTGGAACCCCTGGGCCGCGGGCCGGGTCAGACCGCCTCGGGTCATGGGCCACGAGATGGCCGGAGTGGTGCTGGAACAGGGGGAGGGGGTGGCGCACCCCTCGGTCGGCGAGCTGGTCGGGGTCGAGACCCACCTGGTCGACCTGAGCTGCCCCCAGTGCCTCCGCGGCGACTTCCACGTCTGCGAGAACACCCGGATCCTGGGGGTGGACGTGGACGGGGTCTTCGCCGAGGAGGTGGTGGTGCCGGCGCGGAACTGCCTGTCGGCGCCGGACGGGCTCAGCCCTGACGTGGTGGCCTTCCAGGAGCCGATGGGCAACGCCGTCCACGCCGCCGTCCAGGGACCGCTGCGGGGCCGGGTGGTGCTGGTGATGGGCTCGGGCCCGATTGGGGCGGCGGCGGTGGGGATCGCCAAGGCCGAGGGCGCCGCCCGGGTGGTGGCGGTGGACCGGGTCGCCCAGCGGCTCCGAATCGCCGAGGCCATGGGGGCGGACGCCGTCCTCGACACTACCCGGGGGGGCGAGCTGCTGCCCCGGCTCAGGGAAAGCTGCCGGGGGGAGGCAGACGTCGTCCTGGAGATGTCGGGTCATCCGGCCCTGGTCGAGGCGGGGCTGCGGGCGCTGCGCCCCGGGGGCTGGGTAAGCCTCCTGGGCCTGGGCGATTTGCCCCTGGCCCTAGACCTCTCAGCCCTGGTGGTGATGCGGGGGCTCACCCTCTACGGCATCACCGGCCGGCGCCAGTTCCAGACCTGGGAGAGGACGGCGGAGTACCTGGCGGGGGGGCGGGTTGACGTTGGGCCCATCATCACCCACCGGCTGCAGCTGTCCCAGTTCGAGGAGGCGGCGAGGCTGGCGGGGTCTGGGGAGGTGGGCAAGGTGGTGCTCTATCCTCCCTCTGGTGGGTCGTCATGACTGACTTCCAGCGGAGCCTGGCGGAGGAGCTGGCGGAGCTGCGCCGGGAGGGCCGCTGGCACGCGCCCCCGGTGCTGCAGGGACCGCAGGGGACGGAGGTCGAGCTGGGCGGGCGGCGCTACCTCAGCCTCAGCTCCAACAACTACCTGGGGCTCAACACCCACCCCCACCTGATCCAGGCCGCGGTGGCAGCGGCTCAGAAGTGGGGGGCGGGCTCGGGGGCGGTCAGGACCATCGCTGGGACCCAGACCCTGCACGAGGAGCTGGAGCGGCGCCTGGCCCAGTTCAAGGGGACCGAGGCGTCTCTGACCCTGCCGAGCGGCTTCACCGCCAACATGGCGGTCCTGGGGGCGGTCCTGACCGACCAGGACGCGGTCATAAGCGATGAGCTCAACCACGCCAGCATCATCGACGGCATCCGCCTCACCAAGGCCCGCCGCTACCGCTTCCCCCACAAGGATCTGGACGGGCTCAGAGAGCAGCTCCGGGCGGCTCACCGCGACGGGGCCCGCCGGGTCCTGGTGGTCACGGACGGGGTCTTCAGCATGGACGGCGACATCGCCCCCCTGCCTGGGATCGTGAAGCTGGCGGAGGAACTGGAGGCGGCAGTGATGATCGACGACGCCCATGGCTCGGGGGTGCTGGGGCGCTGTGGCCGGGGGTCGGTCGATCACTTCCAGCTGGAGGGCCGGGTCCAGATCCAGCTGGGGACGCTGAGCAAGGCGATCGGGGTCCTGGGCGGCTACATCGCCGGTTCCCAGGAGCTGAGGGACATAGTCATCCACGCCGGGCGTCCCTTCCTCTTCTCCACCTCCCATCCCCCGGCGGTGGTGGCCGCCTGCATCGCCGCGATCGAGGTCATGGAGCGTGAGCCGGAGCTGCAGGAGCGGCTCTGGGCCAACACTCGCCACTTCAAGTCGGGCCTGGAGCGGCTGGGATTCGACTGTGGGCAGAGCGAGACCCCGATCACTCCGGTGATCGTGGGGACGGCCGAGCGTGCGGTCCGGCTGGCGGAGGAGCTCCGCCAGCGGGGGGTCTTCGTCACCGCCATCGGCTACCCGACGGTGGCCCGGGACCGGGGCCGGGTCCGGACCATCGTCACCGCTGCTCACACCACGGCCCAGCTGGACCGGGCGCTCGAGGCCTTCGCCGAGGTGGGCCGCGCCTTGGGCGTCGAGCCCAGGGTCGGATCCCAAGTCGCAGCCCCGGAGGGGTAACCGTGGCGATGGCCCCGGGGTTGCCACCTCTGGATGAGCCCGAATCCGAAGCTGAGACCGATGGCCGGAAGCGCCACTTCCCGCGCCTGCGCCGCCACAGCCCCCGTCCCCGCCAGGAGCTGGAGGAGGAGAGGCTCTTGGTGGAGGCGGCCAAGCGCGACCGGGCCGAGTTCGCCAAGCTCTATGACCGCTACGTCGACCAGATCCACGCCTTCGTCTACCACCAGACCGGCAGCTGGGAGCGGGCCCAGGACGTGACCGCCACCACCTTCATGCGCGCCTACAGCGAGATCGGTCGCTTCGAGTGGCGGGGGGTGCCCTACTCGGCCTGGCTCTACCGGGTCGCCTCCAACCTGGTGATGCGGGAGCACCGCCGCCAGGGCTGGATCACCCTGCCCGACAACACCGTCGACACGTCCGAGGGGCCCGAGGAGGCGGCGATCCGCTCCGAGCAGGTGCGCCGGGTCCAGGCGGCGGTGCGCCAGCTCTCCCCGGATCAGCGCCAGGCCATCACCCTGCGCTTCGGCACCGGCCTGCGCAATGCCGAGGTGGGACGGGTGATGCGCAAGAGCGAGGGGGCGGTCAAGCTGCTCATCTTCCGGGGGCTGCGATCCTTGGAGCGGCGGCTGGGAAGCGAGTTCCAGGCCCCGCCCTACACCGCCCTGGGCGGCGGCGACCAGTCGGTGGACGAGGAGTGAGGCTGTGACCAGCAAGTCGGACCGCAGGCAGGCGGCGGAGATTGCAGGCTGGCTGGAGGGGACGGGGCCCACGCCCAGCAGCGATCCCACGGTGCGGGCCATCGCCCGGACCGCGGTCCTGCTGGTCGACGCCCTGGCGCCGACGCCGCTCCATCCTGTGACCCGCTCCCGACTCTACGAAAGGGCGCTGGCCGAGGCCGGTTCAGGGGTGGGCAGTGCCGAGGCCGGCGACGATCCCCTGGCCGACCTCTGGCGCACCACCCGGGAGATCCCCCACCCCGCCCTGATCGTCCTGGCGGCAGCGCTGGCGGGAGCGGCGGTGGCCGCCTTGGCCCTGGGCCGGAGACCTCCCATCCGCAGCTGAGGGCACCGCTCCCGGGCCTTGGGGTCGGCCCGGGGGCGGAAACCGCCTCTTCGGCGCTGCGTTCTTTGGGGCGTGAGCCCCAAGCCTCCCGGCCGTCCGCGGCTTGAGGTCGGGGGAGCCAGGCCGGGGTGGGGGCCGCCGGCCTTTGGTCTTCGGGGAACCCCGCAAGCTGCTCCGGCCTTCGGTCCTGCTGCCGGCGGTCCTCAGCGTCTCGGTCCTGGGGGGCCTGATCGCCTTCAGCGGCGGCGGCAAGGTGTTCCAGGAGGTGCTCCGCTTCCAGCCAATCTGGCTCGTGCCCTTCGTCGGGATGATGCTGGGCTACGAGGCGGCCCGGCTCCTGCAGTCGCATCTGCTGCGCCACCTGGGCATCCGCGCGCCGGTTCAGACCGAAGCCCTGGCCTACCTGGGCGGGGAGGTGGCCAAGTACTTCCCCGGGGGAACGCTGCTGCAGAACTATGTGCTCTTCGAGGCGAGGGGCACCGACGTCGGGCTGTCGACCTCGGCCACCACCGCCGCCATCGTGATGGAGCCGGTCGCTGCTGTTCTCATCCTGCTGGTGTTCGGGGTCGCCGCCTGGCCCTGGCTCCGGCCCGTGATCGGGATCCTGGTGCTGTTGACCGCGCTCGTGGCCCTGGTTCTCTGGCGCTGGCAGCCCAGGATCCCGGTCCCCGGGCGCATCCGGAGGTCGCGCGCGTGGAAGTGGGCGTCGGAGGAGAGCAAGAGCTTCGGAGAGGGCCTGAGGGAGGTACTGGACCCGGGGCTCCTCCTCGTCCAGGGGCTCCTGGGCCCGGTCTACGTCCTTCTTGGGGGGGGCCGGCCTCTACCTCGTCCTCCGGGCGATCGGGGCCGGTCATCTCAGCATCCTCGCCGTCCTCCCTGCCTACGCCTTCGGCGTGACTGTGGCGCTGATGGTGCCGATCATGACCGACGTCGGGTCGCTCGAGGTCAGCACGGTGGCGACCCTGGCCACCGCCGGTGTGGCCACCTCGGCGGCCTCGGCGGCGGTGGTCGTGGACCGCGCCCTGATGGTGGCGGCGCCGGCCCTGTTCCTGGCCTGCGCGGCACTGCTCTTTCGCGACCGGGTGCGGCGGATCCTCTCGCCCCGGACCCCCAAGCCACCCAACGGTGAGGGGGGTCGCAGCCGGCCCCGACTGCGAGCGGGGTCGGGGCGCCGCTAGGCCGCGCGGGCTGCCCCTGACGTGCGGAAGTGCAGAGTCGGCCAAGTTCCCGGCCCTCAATAGAATCGCTGGTCGTGGCCAGGGTCCGGACGGTGGTGGTGCCGGCGGCGGGGCTCGGCACCCGCTTTCTCCCTGCCACCAAGGCGCTGCCCAAGGAGATGGTCCCGGTCGGGGACCGGCCCTCCATCCAGTGGGGCATCGAGGAGGCGGTGGCCTCGGGGGTGGAGCGGGCGGTGGTGGTCACCGCCCCGGGCAAGGAGCTGATCGAAGCCCACTTCCGCAACGACCCCGAGCTGGAGCGGACGCTCAAGCGGCGGGGGGCGGGAGAGCTAGCCGACCAGGTGGCGGAGATCTCAAGGATCTGCCGGGTCGATTTCGTCGAGCAGCAGCAGCCCAAGGGTCTGGGTCACGCCGTCTGGTGCGCCGCCGGCCGGGTCCGGGGCGAGGCGGCAGTGGGGGTGCTTCTCCCCGACGACCTCTTCGCCGGCAGCCCGCCCCTGCTGGGCCAGCTGATCCAGGTCTACCAGGAGGAGCAGTGCACGGTGCTGGCGCTCAGGCGCTGCCCCAAAGAGGAGATCTCCCGCTACGGAGTGGCCCGGGTGGAGGGGGAGGGCCCAGTCTTCCGGGTGGTGGACGTGGTCGAGAAGCCCAAGGCGGAGGAAGCCCCTAGCGACCTGGCCCTGATGGGCCGCTACGTCATCACCAAGGAGCTGCTGCGGAGCCTGGCCAAGACCGAGCCCGGAGCCGGGGGCGAGATCCAGCTCACGGACGCCATCCGCGGCTTCGCCCAGCGGGGTCAGGTGGTGGGGCTGGAGTTCCAGGGACGGCTGCTGGACGTGGGCACCCTGGAGAGCTGGCTCACGACCAACGCCGAGATCGTGTGGCGGGACCACAAGCTTGGTCCATTGCTCCGGCGGCGGATCCGGGAGCTGGAGCTGGAGCCGGACTGAGCCGCCGCCCCTGGGTTCCCGCGGCAGTCGGCCGCATCCACCCGGAGTGCTTCGCCGGCGGCCCGGGGGAGCACGGCGGCGGCGCGACGTCACCGCCCACCCGTCAACCGCCCGGCTCGATCGGCTCCAGCACGGGAACGACCAGGGTGGAGATGCGTACGCGCCGGCTCCCGGCGGGCCGGCTGCGTCGGGTCCTGCCGTAGTAGAGGCGGGCGGCACTCCCGAGGGTGGCGGCCACCGTTGACAGCTCCTCGGGCGTCATCCAGCGTTCACCGAAAGCCACCTGGAGCGCGTCTCTCCATTCCGGCGGTTGCTGGGCCTCCTGGCGGGCCCAGGCTATCGCCGCCTCCCGGTCCTGGTTCAGGAAGGAGGTCAGGATGGCCAACTCCGCGACGCCGTCGGCCATCCTGACCTGCGACTCCACCTGCAGAAAGCGACCCCGGGCCCGCCAGGGGCGGTCTCTGCCGTCGTCCCGCCTCGCCGCCGCCTCCAGGATCCCCCACTTGGCCAGCGCCTTGAGGTGGTAGCTGGTGGCGCTGGGGCTGAGACCGGTGAGCTGCGCGCATTCGGTCGCGGTCAGTTCCTCGCCCTCGAAGAGGGCTCGGATGATCTCGATCCGGGCCGGATGGGCCAGCGCGCGGATGGCTTTTGGATCGCGCAGGACGACCGTGTCGCCCTCAAGGGGATCGGGGGCCAGCCTCTTGGCCACGGGGTGAGCATACCCGCTTGACTGGGAGATGTTAAGCATTTACTATTTAGGGATTGTTTAACATCTGGGAGGCAGCCGATGTCAACCCAACTCTGGCGCAACCGAGACTTCCTCACGGCCGTGCTGGCGCGGGCCGGCTCCCTGGTCGGCGACGAGGTGGCGCTCGTCGTCCTCACGCTAAGAATCGAGGCAGAGGGTGGGCACCCCTGGCAGATCGCCCTCCTGCTGGCGGTGGGCCTGGTGCCCGTGATCGTCCTGGCCAGGCTGGCCGGCCGAGTTGTCGACTCCAGCGGCAGCCGCCGGATCCTACTGATCGCGTCGGTGGCCCAGACCGCCGCCTGCGCCCCGTTGATCCTGACCCAGAACTTCGAGCTGATGCTGGTCCTGGTGGCCCTGATCGCGGTCGGGAGCGCCTTCACCGGCCCCACCTGGTCGGCGCTGACTCCCGCCATCGTGGGCGAGGATCAGATCGGCCGCGCCACCGCGGCGTCGCAGACCGTCTTCGCCTTGGGCGGAATGGCGGCCCCGGCGGCGGCCGGCCTCCTGACTGGAGCCTTCGGCACCCGGCTGCCCCTGGGCCTGGACGCCGCCTCATTCGCCCTGATGGCGCTGGGGGTGGTCCTCATCCGGACCCGCCGTCACGTCGCGCCCGGGGCCGCCGGGTCCAGTGCCCGCGGCGGCTGGAAGCTACTTCGCCAGGACCGCCTGGTGGGCACGCTGGTCCTGGGCCTCTCGGTCTTCGTCTTCCTGGGCATGATGGTGAACGTCGTCGAGGTCTTCCTGGTGCGGGTGACGCTTCACGCCAGCACCGCGTGGTATGGGGGCGCAGAGTCGGTCTGGACGGCGGGCCTGGTCGCCGGCTCCGTCCTCGCCGGCCAGGTGGGCCACGACCTGGGGCGAGCCCAGGCGACCGTCGCCGGCGCCGCCATGATCTCGGTCGCGCTGCTCGCCTTCTCGGTCGTGCCGAACGTGGTCTGGCTCCTGCCGGCCGGGCTCTTCGGCGGCGTGGGCAACGGCCTGGTCAATGTCTGCGTCGGAACCCTGATCACCACCCGCACCCCACAGCAGGTCCGAGGCCGGGTCTTCGCCGCCCTGGGCGCCGCTGTCAGCACGGCGACAGTCCTCTCCCTGGTGCTTGGCGCCGTTGTCGCCGGCCTGGTCGGCCCCCGTCTCGTCTATCTCGCGGCCGGCGCCTGCTGTCTGGCGACGGCCGGCCTCCTGGCCGCTCAATTGAGCCGCACCTGCAGGGTGGCCCTGCCGCCCGACGAGCTCGGGGCGACCGAAGCGGGGGTGGCGCCAGCCTCGCCAGGGACCGCTACGACGGCCTCCCCGGTAACGGTCCGTCCCCCGACCTCAGACCCTGACCCCGCAGGCGCGGTAGAGTCGGGGTCCGAGATGGTGGCCTGACCGCGTCCCGCCACGCGCCCCGCACCCGCCGCGACCGCGCTCGCGAAGGTGCGAGAACCGCCGGACGGGCGGGCCGTTGGTCGCTTTGGAACCGCGTTATACTGCCGTCCCAGATGTCAATCGGTCCCCGGCCATCCCTCTCTGGTCGCAAAAGTATTCAGGTAGTGCAATGGCAGTCCAACGCCCTCGGCGCAGTGATGACCTGCTGCGCTACCGCAGTCAGGAGGGAGACTTCGAGGTAGAGGTTTCCCACACCCTCAACAAGTGGTGTGTGTCGGTGCTGCGGCTGGCTGACTCCAGCATCGTGGCCCAGGACTTCTATCCCGAGCGCTGGAAGGCGATGGCCCGCGCCCAGGACTTCCTGCGCATCCTCAACATGCGCAACCGGCCTGGGGCCGAGGAGGAGCACCCTCCGGACGATCGGGACCGGCCCGCCCCCACCTCGGCCGTGGGCCCCGGACTGGGTCGCTGAGCTCCCCGCTGGCCCAACTCCCCCTGCCGCCTGGACACAGCGTCGCCGACCCTCACGCCCACACCCTGGCCAGCGACGGCATGGTGGGGGCGCGCCAGCTGGTAGCGGCTGCGGCCTCGGCCGGAGTCTCGGTGCTCGCGGTCACCGACCACGACACCTTCCGGGCCTGCGGCGAGGCTCGGGAACTCGGTCCCGAGTACGGGGTGGACGTGGTGGCGGGTGAGGAGGTCACCACCCGGGCCCCGGCCAACGTCCACGTCCTCGGCCTCTTCTTGACAGGCCCGGTGCGGATGGGCATGACGGTCGAGGACACGGTGATGGCCATCCACGACCTAGGTGGGCTTGCTGTCCTGGCCCATCCCATGATGCCGACCTACTTCGCCTCGATCACCGAGCCCGCCTTGCGGCGGCTTATCGCCAAGCACGGGGTGGACGGGATCGAGCTCCGTCACACCTGCCCCACCACCCGGGGCCGGGTCCAGACTCTGGACCTGATCTACCGCCTCCACGAGGAGGCGCTGGGCGCCGCCCTCGGCTCCAGCGACAGCCACTTCGGCGAGCTGGACCTGGCCCGGACGGTGACCGTCTTCCCGGGCCGGGGTGCCGCCGACCTGCGGCGGGCGATCGAGGAGCACACGACCAGGCCGCTGGAGGGCTTTCGCCGCCCCCGGGGCCCGTCGCTGGCCCTGCGCCTGCAGCAGCAGGCGCGGAGCATGGGCTGGCTATCCTGGCAGCGGTTTCGCGGCCGCATCGGCCATGAGGGTGCCGGAGCTTGAACTGGGGTTTCGTCAAGAGGGAGTGGGGAGCGGTGGGCTTCATCGTCACCGTTCTGTTGGGGGGCCTCGCCGTGCTCGTGGCCCTGATCGTCAAGGCCGCCTCTCCGACCCCGATCCCGACCGTGGCCCCCTGCCCCCGGACGACCCCGATCGTGATCCAGGCGCCGGCGTCGCCCGCAACCTCGCCCACGCCCACCATCTCGATCAAGCCCGTGCCCTTCGGCTGTCCCACGCCGGAGACCGTGGTCCAGACCCCTAGCCCCACCGCCACTACCACCCCCAAGCCGACGCCCGAGCCCACTGCCAAGGCCAGCGCCAGTGCCAGTGCGACTCCAAAGGCCTCCCCCTCGGCCAGCCCCTCGAAGTAGGGAAGGGGACCTCCGGCTGGTGGCCGGGGTCACTTTATCCGCGTCGGCCGTGCTCAAGCACATGTGGAACAAACCCTCGTCGCGTCGGCCCCGGTGCTCATGACCCCGGCCCCGAACCGGACTGCGCTGCTCTCATTGCCCAGCCTCGGCTTCGCCTAGCTCTTTCAGGCTGAGTACCGGGCCGTGGTGGAGGTGGCGCGGAGTTCGGTCTGGTTGCCTGGACCGCCGGCTACTGGCCCCTGCAGCCGGCCGCGCCCGAGGCGGCCCTGCTGACTGAGGGGGTGGTGCTGCTGACCCTTGCCCTGGTGCTCAGCACCCGGATCTCTGCCATAACCGGGGGGGTCATCTCGGTGATCGCCTTCGGCAGCATGTGGCTGGAGGGATTGCGGGGGCGTTCGGCCAGTTCTTCCACAACTCCGCCATCACCGCGCTCGGCGTCGCCACCTACGTGCTCATTCCCACAGACGGCCTCTGGCACGCGGCCATCTGGGCCGCCGAGCCCCCGACCCTGGCCCGGGCAGAGTCCGGCGGATTCGACATCGCCTTCGGGTCCGGCTCCGGTCCCGCCTTCATCTCCAGCTCAGGACCCAGCGTGGCCTACCTGGCCGGGGTCGGCGTGTGGCTGGCGGCGCTCCTCATCCTGGGATCGCTCAGCTTCCAGACCCGTGAGGCGTAGCTCGGTCGGCGACGGTGCGCCCTGCTGGCGGCCGGGCCTCAACTCCCCCCGGCGTCGACGCCGGGCCCGGGATCCCGCGCTCTGACCAGGTGATCAGGGTCGCGGTGCAGCCGAGGCCCGCCATGTAAGGCCCAGCGGCAAAGCCCATGCGGGAGAGTGGGCAGTTTCCAGGATGAGGAGAGGGCACGCCCGGCTTGCCCTTCTCTCCCGGCATCCGGTCCCGCATCAAACTCTCGCTGTGGGAGTGGACGTGCCGCGCAACCTCGGTGAGGATGCCGAGGACCCCGTCCGGATCGAGTGGATCGCGTCGCTGGCGGACGTCCTGGAGCAGTTGGCGGAGCGGTGGTCATTGCAGATTGGAGAGCCGTTCCAGCCGGGTGGTCGAACCGCCTGGGTTGCCCCCGCCGTCTCAACCCGATTCGGCACAAGCGTGATAAAGGTCGCCTGGCGGCACTTCGAAGCCGACGACGAGGCCAAAGGCTTGCGCGAGTGGCGGGGTTGGGGCACGGTCCGACTCCTGGCGGTCGAGGAGGTCAACCAGCAGACGACCGCGCTGCTGCTGGAGCGGTGCTGCCCCGGAACGCCGCTGTCGGCTCACCCCGAGACGACGCAGGACGCGGTCATCGCTGGGCTCCTGCGGCGGCTCTGGAAGCCGCCTCCGTTCACTGAGAAGTTCAGGCCATTGCAGCAGATGTGCGACCGATGGGCCGATGAGTGCGAAGCAAAAATCGCCCGCGGTCGGTTGACCACCGACCCCGGCCTGGTGCGGGACGGCATCGCGCTCTTTCGCTCGTTGCCGGGGACCGCCGCGGGCCGAGTGCTGCTGTGCACCGACCTCCACGCCGGCAACGTCCTGGCGGCCCGACGCGAGCCGTGGCTGATGGTAGACCCCAAGCCCTATTTCGGGGACCCCACCTACGACCCGTTGCAGCACCTGCTCAACTGCGAGGAACGGTTGCTGGCCGACCCCTTCGCGCTGGTAGCCGGCGTCGCCCAGCTCTGCGAGGTCGACCCCGAACGTCTGGGCAGATGGCTGTTCGCCCGCTGTGTTGTCGAATCGCCCGACCGGCCCGAGCTTCTCGAAGTCGCAAGTCGGCTGACGCCGCACCTCGATCTCTGAGGGGGGGTTCGGCCACGCCGACGAACTCTGCAGATCGTCATCGGGGCTTGCGAGCCGCAGGCCGCAGAGGGCGACGCCTGTGTCCAGGCCCCACAGCGGGGGCCGAGGTCATGCGACGTCATCCGCCATTGACACGGGGCCTGCGGTCGTTCGGTCCCGCACTTCGACCACTGCCGTGTGCTGCCAGGCGGTCCCGCGTGGTGGTCTGGGCCGACTGTGGCTCGCCGTCAGCCCTGCTGCGGTGAGGTTCCTCCCGCCTCGCTGGGAGTGCAGGCGAGGGCCACCCAGGCGAAGAGGAGCAGTTCCCCTGTCCCGATCGCGTTCTCGCTGTAGTACCAGGCGTCGTAGGTGAGGGGGAACAGCAGCACGATCTGGTCCGCAATCCCCAGCAGCACCCCTGCGACCACCAGCTTCCTTCCCCAGCTGCGGCCGGCAAACATCCAGAGCCCGCCCGCCAAAGACAGAATCGCGCCCAGAACCAGGCCCGCCTCGCCACCCAGCTGCATGCCCACCGGCCTGGCCCCAAAATCGATGCCGACGTGGGGGAACGAGAAGAGCTGCACATATTGCGCCAGCGTGAGCCCGCCCAAGGCCAGACTGAAGATGGACCAGATGGCGAAGAACAGTCCCAGGCTGCGCAGATCGAAGTTCAGCCCCCACGTGGGCCACTGCCGGCTGCCTCGAAGGCGCGTCGCGGACGGCTCGTGGACCGGCGCGTGCCTGGCTCGGAGTGGCTCGCTCCCGCTACCGGCATCACTCATGGGTCGCCCGCTCTTGCTTGCCCGTCTGCGTTCCTCCCTGCCGGCTTCGGCTCTTGATCAGCGGATGCCGCACTGGTCCGTCAGATTAGGGCCGCCGTTTGGCCATTGCTGGCCAGCGCGGGATCGAGATGGTACCCGCTCCTTGGGCGCCTGAGAGGGGATCCCCGGACCTCCGCAGGGTTGCTGGGTTCGAAGATCCAGAAGGTCGTCGGGCTCATCGATCCTGCAGAGTCTTCAGCCCGTTGCGCTCGACGATGTCGATCACGGGCACCGTCAAATCAAGGTCCTCTTCCCCCTCCAGGCCGATCCGAACCGAGATCCGCGAGCTGAGCCGTAGTCCCGCCACCCGGACGCAGTCGCGGAGAAATGGGAACGCCAGCAGCACCAATTGGTTGGAGAGTCGGTTGAGCAGCATCCGCGATGGTTGCGGTGCCCCGCCTTGGAAGCTGCGGTCGCGGAACGCCAAGACCGTCACCTGGTCGCTGAGCCGGATCGGCTCCGTCCAGCTGTAGGCCTCTCCCACTCCGCTGCAGTCGACGTAGCGCTCGCGCTGGGGGAAGAGCCTCAGGGGATCCTCGAGCCGGCTCAGGGACTCGCGGTCACCCTCGACGAAGAAGGGGACGTCGGGCAGGCCCGGCCCCTCCTTGCGGTCCGGGTAGCGAGCGCTGAAGCCGACGGTGCCGGCCCCCCAGAAGGGGTTCGGCACCTTGATCCAGAGGTCGTGGGAGCTGGGCACGTCCGTTCGACTGGAGCATAGCGCAGCGGCCTCCCGGTGGCGCTCCAGTCATTCGGCTGCGATCAGCTGTGACCTCCAGAGGTCGTCCACCTGGAGTCTGGTCGCCTCCCGGGTCTGGCTGTTGTCCACCACCCAGGTGGCCAGCTCGCGCTTGCGGCTGAGGGGCATCTGGGCCCCAATCCGCGCCAGCGCCTCCGCCTGGCTGAGCCCCGAGCGCTGGCGCAGCCGCAGCAGCTGGACCTCGGGATCGACGTACACCACCACGACCCCCTCGAATTCGTCCTCCCTCGCGGTCTCATACAGCAGGGGGACGTCGTAGACGACAACCTGGACGCCCTCCGCCTTCGCCTGGCGGATCTCCTCGCGGCTCAGGTCTGCGACCAGGGGATGGATGACCCGCTCCAGCTCGGCCCGGGCCCGAGCGTCGGCGAAGACCAGCCGTCCCAGCTCGGCCCGGTCCAGGGTGCCGTCTTGGGCCATGACCCCCTCGCCGAAGACCTGGCGGATCTCCATCAACGCTGGGCTCCCCGTCTCCACCGCCCGCCGGGCCAGCTGGTCGGCGTCCACCACCCGGGCACCTCTCTCCTGCAGCATCTGGGCCACGGTTGACTTGCCGCTGGCGACGCCGCCGGTGAGGCCGATGAGCCGGCTCATCCCGGGTCGGGAGCGGCGGGCGGAGCCTCCGGCGCAGGCCGGCGGACGAAGCACTTCTCGGGATCCAGGAGTCGCTCCAGCCGGGTCCCGGGGGTGTGGACCCGGACCCCCCGACGTGCCGGCACCCCGACGTCCCAGCCCTCCTTATAGAGTCGGCGCGCCTCGGCCAGGTCCACGACCGATCTCACCTGGCCGCCATCAGTCATCTGCAAGGTCGGTTGGCGGCTGCCGGGGTAGCCCAGGGCCACCTGGCCCCCGCTCTCCAGCAGGAACTGAAGCTCACTGAAGGCGGGCTCTCCCAGCTCCGGCGGCTCCGGGGCCGCCAGCAGCTGCGCCAGCGATGGAGCTTCGCCCTCCTTGACCTGGAGGCGGACCGCCTGCCTTGTCCGGATGTGCTCCTGGCGCTCCCGCCGCCGGACCTCGGTCTGGAGCGCCGCCGTCCTCTGCCCCAGCTCGGCCAGCCGGGACTGGAACGGCGCCATCTGCTGCCGGAGCTGCCGCTCCGCAAGGGCCGCCTGCTCGACCAGGCGAGCCAGGGCGGACTCCGAGAGTCGGGCCAGCTCCTCCGGCGGTGGCAGCGGGGTCTCAGAGACCTCCTCCGCCTCATCGCGGCCGCCCATCTCGTTAGCCTACACAAGGCGGAAGGACCAGCCAGGCGGGAGGAGTGAGCACGGAAGGTCCGGTAAGTTGGGGGCGGCGGGGGCGGGTCGCCTGGGTGACCATCGACCATCCCCCGGCCAACGCTTTGAGCCAGGCGGTGCTGGAAGGCCTCCGCGCCGCGTTCGCCGAGATCTCCAACGACCCGGAGCTGGGGGCGGCGGTCCTCACCGGGGCCGGCGACCGCTTCTTTGTCGCCGGGGCCGACATCGGCGAGTTCCTGGGCCAGGGCGAGGACGGCACCCGGCGCAAGATCGCCGACGGCCAGCGGCTGACCCTGGAGATGGAGCGCCAGCGCTTCCCCATCGTCGCCGCCATCAACGGGTTCGCACTGGGAGGGGGGTTGGAGCTGGCCATGGCCTGCGACCTCAGGGTCGCCAGCCGCAGGGCCAAGCTGGGCCAGCCCGAGGTCCTCTTGGGGATCATCCCGGGCTGGGGCGGGACCCAGCGCCTGCCCCGGCTGGTGGGCCGGGGCCGGGCCCTGGAGCTGCTCCTCAGTGGGGAGCAGATCTCGGCCGACCGGGCCCTGGAGCTGGGGCTGGTCAACCAGGTCGAGGAACCGGAGGCCCTGGAGCTCGCCGCCCAGAGCCTGGGTGAGCGGCTGGCCAGCCAGGCGCCCCTGGCCCTGGCCGCGATCAAGCGGGCGGTGTCGGACGGGCTGGAGGGCACGCTGGAGGCCGGGCTGGGGGTGGAGTTGGAGCACTTCGATCGGACCTTCCGCAGCGCCGACGCCAAAGAGGGCATAGCCGCCTTCCTGGGCAAGCGCACCCCCAGCTGGAGCGGAGGCTAGGCGCTTGGCCAAAGCACCCGGACCGGTCCAACCCGGTTGAGCGAACCGGCACCGCCGGAGTCGGACCCCAACCGTTCGATCGGCGGCGCCCACCAGCGCCGCGCCGGCTTCTGGCTGGAGGAGCCGAGGTGGTTCTGGCTCGCCGCCACCCTCACCTTCGCTTTGGGCCTGGCGCTCTTTCTTTTGGCGGTGGGCTTCGACCGGCCATGATCTGGATCGATCCGGCGGCGATGGCGGTGCTCCTGGTGGTGTCCGCGTACCTGTTCCAGCTGCGGATCATGCCGCTGGTGCGCTCGGCCGGGACCGGCTCCTGGGACGGCCGCCGCGACCACCTCGACCGGCGCCTGTGGGGGGTGGTGGTCTTCGTCTTGGGCCAGCGCCGGCTGCTGCGCTGGCCGTTCAGCGGCCTGGCTCACCTGCTCATCTTCTGGGGCTTCGTCATCCTCAATCTCGAGATCCTGGAGGCATTCCTAGAGGTGATCGCGCCGCCGCTCAACCTGGAGCGGCAGTTCTGGTGGGGCCCCATCGCCTTCACCCAGGACCTCCTGGCGGTGCTGGTCCTGACCGGGCTGGCGGTGGCGGCGCTCAACCGCTACCTGCTCCGGCCCCGCCGCTTCCAGGGAAGCCACCTGGGCGACGCGAGCCTGATCCTGCTCCTGATCGCGCTGGTGATCCTGACCCAGATCGGCATCTACTCCACCCAGATCGCCGCCGGGGGGGACCAGGTGGTCAACCTGCGCCCGGTCTCGGCGGCGGTGGCCCAGCTCTTCATGGGGCTGCATGGCTTCGGCATCCGGGCGCTGCACCAGTTCTTTCTCTGGGCCCACCTCCTGCTCGTCGCCGGCTTCGGCGTCTATTTGGGCAAGAGCAAGCACCTGCACATCCTCACCGCCCTGCCCAACGTCTTCTTCCGCAGCCTGGAGCCGCCCGGCCGCCACCTCCCCCTGCTCGACATCGAGAAGTCGGAGAGCTTCGGCCTCTCCAAGGTGGAGCAGCTCACCTGGAAGCAGCAGCTGGACCTCGCCACCTGCACCGAGTGCGGCCGCTGCCAGAGCCACTGCCCCGCCTTCAACACGGGCAAGCCGCTCTCGCCCAAGCTCTTCATCACCGACCTCCGCGACGCCTGGTACGCCAGCGCCCGCGGCACCCCCCCTCCTGCGAGCTACTGGCCCCAGGAGGGCGGAGCCCAGCAGGCGCCTCCAGAGGACGGGCGCCTGCTGGATTGGAGCGTGCGCGAGGAGACCCTCTGGTCCTGCACCACCTGCGGCGCCTGCGTCGAGGAGTGCCCGGTGCTGATCGAGCACGTGCCCGCGATCGTAGACATGCGCCGCAGCCTGGTCTTGGAGGAGTCGCGCCTGCCCAAGGAGGCGAGGACGGCGCTGGAGTCGATTGAGCAGCGGGGCAACCCTTTCGGCATGGCCCAGCAGGCACGGATGCGCTGGGCCGAGGGGCTGGACGTCCCCCGACTCGCGGACCACCCAGATGCCGAATTCCTGTACTGGGTGGGCTGCGCCACGGCCTTCGACGAGTCCAACTGGTCCATCGCCCGGGCCCTGGTGGCGGTCCTCAAAGCGGCCGGTGTGAGCTTCGCCGTCCTGGGTGAGGAGGAGATCTGCAACGGCGACCCCGCCCGGCGTCTCGGCAACGAGTACCTCTTCCAGATGCAGGCGCAGCAGGTGGTGGAGCGCCTGGGGCGGCGCTCGGTGAAGAAAGTCATCGCCAGCTGTCCCCACTGCTTCAACACCCTGGCCCGCGAGTACCCCGACCTAGGCGGCAACTACGAGGTGGTCCATCACAGCCAGCTCCTCATGGAGCTGCTGGACCAGGGCCGGATCCGACTGGAGCATCCCCTGGCGCGGGGACGTCTCACCTATCACGACCCCTGCTACCTCGGGCGCTGGAACGGGGAGTACGAGGCCCCCCGGCGGTTGCTGCGGTCAATTCCCGGGGTGGAGCTCGTGGAGATGAGCCGCAGCCGCAACCACGCCATGTGCTGCGGCGCTGGTGGGGGACGGCTTTTCATGGAGGAGAAGCGGGGACCGCGGATCAACCGGGTGCGGGTGGACCAGGCCGGGGCCACCGGCGCGGAGACGGCGGCTCTGGCCTGTCCCTTCTGCGCCACGATGTTCCAGGAGGGGATCAGATCTCAGGATCTGTCCCTGGAGGCGAGTGACCTGGCGGTCCTGGTGGCGGAGTCGATGGGCCTGGACTACCTCCCTCCACCCCTGGGTGAGACACCATCGCCGGCGTTGGATCAGCCTGAGGACTCGCCTGGGGCGTGACGCCGGAAGGGGCTTCGCTCGACTCGCGGAGGGCGGCGGCATCTGTGCCACTGCCGGTGAACTCGACCAAGAGCGTGCGCGCCCGGGAGACGGGGCCGCCGGGGCGGGCAGCATAATCGGAGGGTGGCCGGCGGCACCGCAGAGTGTGAGATCGATCACATTGGCATCGCCGTCTCCGACCTCGATGGCGCCGAAGCATTCTTCGGACAGCTTCTCGGCGTCCGGCCGGCCCACCGGGAGGAGGTGGCCGGGGACGGTATCCAAGCCAGCTTCTTCGACCTGGGCCATGGCAGCCTGGAGCTGATCGGTGCCACAGAGCCGGACTCATCGCTGGCACGCTTCCTCAGCCGTCGGGGGCCGGGCCTGCACCACGTCGCCTACCGGGTGGCTGATTTGGAGAAGGAGCTGAGACGCTGGCGGGAGCTGGGGGCGGAATTGATCGACGAGCACCCTCGCCCGGGTGCCCGCGGCCGCCTCGTGGCGTTCATCCAGCCGCGCTCGGCGCTGGGGGTCCTGACCGAGCTCTGCCAGCTTCCGCCAGGGTCGAGGTGAGCGACGAGCCGGCGCACCAGCAGGCCGACGAGACCGATTCCTATCTGCCCCTGCAGCCCTGGTACGTCGAGGGGCCGGAGGCGCCGGAGGGACCGGGCGAGCCTCCATTCACCAGGGGGCTCCGTCGCGACGGTTACCGCTCCCGGCTGTGGACCATGCGCCAGTACGCAGGCTTCGGCTCGGCAAAGGCCACCAACGCCCGCTTCCACTATCTGCTGCAGCAGGGGCAGTCAGGACTCTCGGTAGCCTTCGACCTGCCGACCCAGACCGGCTTTGACTCCGATGCCGAGGAGGCCCGGGGCGAGGTGGGGAGGGTGGGCGTGGCCATCGACACCCTGGAAGACATGCGGGAGCTGCTCCAGGGGCTGCCGCTCGATCGGGTAACCACCTCGATGACCATCAATGCGCCGGCCAGCCTCTTGCTGCTGATGTACCAGCTGGTGGCGGAGGAGCGGGGCATGCCGGCTGCGAGTCTGGGTGGCACCATCCAGAACGACATCCTCAAGGAGTACGTGTCCCGGGGCACCTACATCTTTCCGCCCAAAGCGAGCATGCGACTCACCGTCGACACCCTGAGCTACTGCCGCGAGCGCCTTCCCCGCTGGCACCCCATCTCCATCTCCGGGTACCACATCCGCGAGGCGGGCGCCACCGCCCCCCAGGAGCTGGGATTCGCGCTCAGCAACGGCATCGCCTATCTGGAGGCGGCCCTCAGCGCCGGGCTCGAGCTTGAGCCCCTCGCCGCCAGCCTCAGCTTCTTCTTCAATGTCGGCAACGACTTCTTCGAGGAGGTGGCCAAGTTCCGCGCCGCCCGCAGCCTCTGGGCCTCGATCATGCGCGACCGCTTCCACGCCCAAGAGCCGCGCAGCCTGGAGCTGCGCTGCCATGCGCAGACGGGGGGCGCCACCCTCACCGCGCAGCAGCCCCTCAACAACGTGGTTCGGGTGGCGCTGCAGGGACTGGCGGCGGTGCTGGGTGGGGTGCAGTCCCTCCACACCAACTCCTTCGACGAGGCGCTGGCGCTGCCCTCCGAGGAGGCGGCGACCCTGGCGCTCAGGACCCAGCAGCTCCTGGCCTACGAGTCGGGGGTGGCCCGGGTGGCCGACCCCCTGGGGGGCTCGCACCTGGTCGAGCAGCTGACCGTGCAGCTGGTCGGGGCGGCGGCGGGGGTCATCGCCGAGGTCGACCGGCGCGGGGGAGCGGTGGCGGCCATCGAGGAGGGCTTCTACCAGGCGGAGATCGAGGAGGCCGCCTACCGCCAACAGCAGCTGGTCGAGACGGGCGAGCGCGTCATCGTGGGCGTCAACCGCTTCCAGGAGGGAGGACGGGCCGAGGTCCCCATCCTCAGGGTCGACCCAGCCCTCGAGCAAGAGCGGCAGGAGCGGCTCCGCCGCCACCGCCAGGCGCGCTCCCCAGAGAGAGTGGAGGCGCGGCTGAGGGAGGTCGAGGCCACGGCCCGAACCACTGACAATCTGCTTCCGCCCATGGGTCGGGCGCTGCGCGAAGGCGTCACCCTGGGCGAGATCTGTGGGCGGCTGCGCCAGGTCTTCGGCGCCTATCAGCCGGGGCTTTCGCGGTAGGCCGCAGCCGCAACGGCGCTGGCCGCCGGGGCACTTGGACCACTCCGCCCGGCACTATCGGCGAAGATGGCCCCGTGTCCAAGCGCAAGCCGCCCAGACCCGCGGCCAATGCCGATGGGGGAACGGGTCACCACAGGGCGCCGCCGTCTCCGGCAGTGGCTGCTGCGCCCAGCGCCAACGAACGACTGATCAACCAGTTGCGCAAGCGCCGCCACGACGCCGTCCACCGAGGTGGCGAACCGGAGCGGATGCAACGAAGCAAGGGAAAGCTGACCGCGCGCGAGCGGATCCGTCGCCTTCTGGACCAGGATTCGTTCGTCGAGCTGGACGCCTTCGTCAGCCACCGCTCGACCCAGTTCGACATGGCGGAGCGCACGGCCCTGGGTGACGGGGTCGTTACCGGCTTCGGCCTGATCGCTGGCAGGCAGGTCTTCGTCTTCTCCCACGACGCCTCGTTCATGGGTGGATCTTTGGGCGAGGCGTTTGCCGAGAAGGTGTGCAAGGTAATGGACCTGGCGGAACGGACCGGCGCGCCGATGATCGGCATCAACGACAGCGCCGGAGCCCGGATCCAGGAGGGGGTGGTCTCTCTCGCCGGTTACGCCGACATCTTCCACCGCAACGTCAGAGCCAGCGGCGTCATTCCCCAGCTCTCCCTCATCTGCGGTCCCTGCACCGGTGGCGCAGTTTACTCGCCCGCCATCACAGATTTCACCTTCATGGTCCGGAAGGTGGGGTACATGTTCATCACCGGTCCCGACGTGGTGCGGGTGACGACGGGAGAGGATGTTGACCAGGAGCGGTTGGGAGGCGCTGACGTGCATTCCCAGCGCAGCGGGGTCGCCCACTTTGAGGCCGAGACCGAGGATCAGGCGTTTGCCCAGGTGCGCGAGCTGCTCGGATTCATCCCCCAGAACAGCTGGGAGGCGCCGCCCTTCCTGGAGACCGACGATCCCCAGGACCGAGTCGACGAGGCGCTCCAGGAGGTAATTCCCACCAGCCAGAACCTGCCTTACGACATGCGTGACGTCATCCTGCGCGTGGTCGACGATGGCCGTTTCTTCGAGGTGCAGGAATACTTCGCCCCCAACATCGTGGTTGGGTTCGGTCGTCTCGGAGGTGAGAGCGTGGGGTTGGTGGCCAACCAGCCCCGGCACCTGGCCGGAGCCCTGGACATCAACGCCTCGGTCAAGGGAGCCAGGTTTGTACGCTTCTGCGACGCCTTCAACGTGCCCCTGGTCACGCTGGTCGACGTTCCTGGATTCCTGCCCGGGACCGACCAGGAGTACGGGGGCATCATCCGCCACGGGGCCAAGCTCCTCTACGCCTTCTCGGAAGCCAACGTGCCCAAGCTGACGGTGATAACGCGCAAAGCCTACGGGGGCGCTTACGACGTCATGTGCAGCAAGCACATCGGAGCCGACTACAACGTCGCCTGGCCCTCTGCGGAGATCGCGGTGATGGGGGCCGAGGGCGCGGTCCGTTTCCTGGGCCGCCCGCGTCCAGGGCAGCCTCAGCTGGACCGGGATGCGCTGATCGCCTCATATCGTGAGCAGTTCGCCAATCCCTATGTGGCCGCCGGCCGGGGCTACATCGACGACGTCATCGAGCCGCGCGATACCAGGCGCTCTCTGATATCCGCTCTGGCGATGGTCCGGGGCAAACAGGTATCGGGTCCGCGACGACGTCACGGCAACATCCCCCTCTGAGCGTGCCGCCAAGAGAATTGAGGGGCGCTGCGGTGTTCTCGCCGGACCGCCGCTACCGCTATCTCCTGACCCGACGCTGGGGCACGGGGTCCGCGCCGCTCTTCCTCATGCTCAACCCCTCGACCGCCGATGAAGGCCGTGACGACCCGACCATCAGGCGCTGTGGCAACCTCGCCTCCGCCTGGGGCTTTGGGGGTATGGCTGTCGCCAACCTCTTCGCCATCTGCGGGCCGGAGCCTCGGGTTTTACTCCGTGCCTCCGATCCGGTTGGCCCTGACAACGACACCTGGCTGGAGCGGGCGTTGATGCGGGCGGCCCTCGTCGTGGCCGCGTGGGGGAGCGGCGTACCATGGCTGCGCCAGAGGCGGCTGCTGGCACTGACGGCAGTGCTGCCGCAACTGGTGCGTCGGTTGTGGTGTCTGGGGACCACCTCGACCGGCTCCCCGCGCCACCCGCTCTACGTCCCCCGGGGGGTGCGGCCGCGACCCTACGTGCTGTCACCGCCTTGAATCCCGGCCCGGCCCGGCCCGGCCCGGCCAAACGGGGTGTGGCCCGGGACCCTAGCCCGCGCCCGGGAGCGCGCGCGGCTCGATCCGCTCCTCCCGGGCACTGTCGCCCTCTCGGAGCACGCGGTAGGCGCCCTGGCCACTCACTTCGGTCACCGCCTCCACCATCTGCGTGCCCCGGTAGAGAAGCCCCACCCCGTTGTCGGTGGCGTAGCCGTCGGGCAGCTCACCGGCGGCGATCAGGCGCTGCAGCAGGGGCCGGCGCTGCGCCTCACTGTCGTAGTGGACGCCGTTGGAGTAGGGGAGGAGCCCCAGGCCGTCGGTGACCGGCCTCAGCTCGGGGCCGAAGGAGTCGGTCGTCCCGCCCGCATGCCAGCAGACCGATCCGGCCGAGACCCCGGACAGCACCACGCCCTCGCGCCAGAGGTCGCCGAAGATCTGGTCCAGGCCGTGGAGTCGCCAGAGAGAGAGCAGGTTGGCGGTGCTGCCCCCTCCCACCCAGACCAGATCCGCCTCACGAAGAAACCCCTTCATGTCGGCGACATTGGGCATCGGGAACAGGTTCAGGTGGCTGACGGCGATGCCCACGGCCCGGCCCGCCTCATGCTCTAGGGCGGCCCAGAAGGCCTGGTCCCCGGACGCGGTGTTGACGAAGCAGATCCGGGGGGTGCGGGCGTTGACCCCCGCCAGCTCCAGGCCGTAGTGGATCAAGGGCCCGAACTCGAGCTGGGTGCGGGTCCCCGGCCGCCCGCCGCCCGAGGTCGCCAGGATCGTGGGCCCGGCGGCTGCCATCCAGGGCATGCTACCGGGGCGAACCCGTCCCACAGCTGACCGCCCCAGCAGCCCCAATGACAGGACCAGGCTCCCGCAATCAGCTTGGTAAGGGGGGGAGGTTGCGGGAGCAGCCTCGGGGAGATCGGGGGTGTCGCCTAAACTGGGCGAGACGAGGTCGCGGCCGGTCACACCGGCCCACGGGAGGCGCCGGTGAAGCTGCTGGAATACCAGGCCAAGGAACGCCTGCGGCAGGTTGGGATCGAGTGCCCCACCGGCAGGGTGGCCCGCAGCCCGGAGGAGGCGGAGCGCGCGGCCCAGGAGCTGGGGCGGGTCGTGATCAAGGCCCAGGTACCCATCGGCGGCCGGGGCAAGGCGGGCGGCGTCAAGCTGGCCGCGAGCCCCGCCGAGGCCCGGCAGGGGGCCGCCGAGATTCTGGCGATGGAGATCCACGGTTACCCGGTCCCCGCCGTCCTCTGCGAGGAGGCGCTGGAGATCGCCCAGGAGATCTATCTGGGGGTCACCCTCGACCGCGATCACCGCTCGACGGCGGTGATCCTCTCATTCGCCGGGGGGATGGAGATCGAGGAGGTGGCGCACGGCTCGCCGGAGAAGATCGCCAAGCTCTGGCCCGACCCCTTTGCCGGGCCGCAACCCTTCGAGGCTCGGCAGCTGACGTTGCTGGCACTGGGAGCCGTCGACCCGGAGCAGCCCCTGGCCAAGGCCGCCTACATCTCCCAGCTGGGGCGACTGGTCCGCCGTCTCTATCAGCTCTCTCAGGAGCTCGACGCCACCCTCTGCGAGATCAACCCACTGGTGGTCACCAAGGGGGGTCAGATCATCGCCGGGGATGCCAAGATCGAGATCGACCAGAACGCGGAGTTCCGCCACCGGGACCTGATCCGGGAGCTCGGGGGGGATTCAGCCGCCGGCGTCAGTGGTGACGACCCCCTTGAGGCCGAGGCCCGGCGCCGGGGGCTGACCTACGTCCACCTGGGGGGTGAGGTCGGGATCATCGGCAACGGCGCCGGGCTCGTCATGAACACGCTGGACCTGGTCAAGCAGCACGGTGGGCGGGCGGCCAACTTCCTCGACATCGGGGGCGGGGCCAAGGCCGAGGTGGTCCGCCGGGCCCTGGAGATGATCCTCCTCGATCCCGCGGTCAAGGGGATCTTCGTCAACATCTTCGGCGGGATCACCAGGGGGGACGAGGTGGCTCGGGGCCTGATCGAGGCCCGGGACCAGCTGCAGCTGCGCCTGCCCTTGGTGGTGCGGATGACCGGGACCCGGGAGGCCGAGGGGCGTCAGCTGCTCCAGGAGGCTGGGATCACCCCAGCCGTCTCGGCGCCGGAGGCGGCGGCCAAGATCGTGGAGCTGGTGGGGGCGAGCGCGTGAGCATCCTCCTCCGCCGCGACTCCAAGGTGCTGATCCAGGGCATGACCGGGAGCGAGGGCTCCTTTCATACGGAGCAGATGCGCGAATTCGGCACCCAGGTGGTGGCGGGGGTCTCCCCGGGCAAGGGTGGCACCACCCATCTGGGGCTGCCGGTCTTCGACTCGGTGGAGGAGGCGGTGACCGAGACCGGTGCCGATGTCAGCGGGGTCTTCGTCCCGCCCGCCTTTGCCGCCGACGCCATCATGGAGGCCTCGGCGGCAAACGTGCCCTTGGTGGTCTGCATCACCGAGCTGGTCCCGGTCAACGACATGGTCCGGACCCGCGCCTTCCTCGACCGCCGCGGCACCAAGCTCATCGGCCCCAACTGCCCCGGGCTGATGTCCCCCGGCGAGCGGGCCAAGGTGGGGATCATCCCCAACCACATCGCCAGGCCCGGCCGGGTGGGGATCGTATCCCGCTCTGGAACTCTGACCTACGAGATCATCCAGGCCCTGGCCCGGGCGGACTTCGGTCAGTCCACCTCGGTCGGGATCGGCGGTGACCCGATCTTGGGTCTGAGCTTCAGCGACGTGGTCCAGCTCTTCGCCGAGGATCAGGAGACCGACCTCGTGGTTCTCGCCGGAGAGATCGGGGGATCAGAAGAGGAGCGGGCGGCGGAGCTCATCGCTCAGGGCTACCCCAAGCCGGTCGTGGGCTTCATCAGCGGCCGCAGCTCGCCTCCGGGCAAGCGCATGGGACACGCCGGGGCCATCATCAGCGGCAGCTCCGGAAGTCCCCAGTCCAAGGTCGAGGCCATGCACAAGGCAGGGGTGGCGGTGGCCGATACCATCGAGCAGATCGTCGACCTCTGCCGGGAGCGCCTGGGTGCGGTCCTCAGCTCCTGAGTCCAGATGGGGCTGAGCTTCGAGCTCAGCCCCGAGCAGGAGGCGATCCGCCAGACCTGCCGCGACTTCGCCACCCAGGTGGTCGCACCCCAGGCGGCGGAGTGGGACCGCAAGGAGGAGTTCCCCTATCCCCTGGTTCAGCAGATGGGGGAGCTCGGGCTCTTCGGCCTTCCCTTCCCGGAGGAGGTGGGCGGTGCCGGGGCCGACTTCGTCAGCTACCTCCTGGCCGTGGAGGAGGTGGCCCGGGCCGACGCCTCCTTGGCCATCACCCTGGAGGCGGGGGTCTCCTTGGGGATCGCGCCCATCTTCAACTACGGCACGGAGGAGCAGCGCCGGCGCCTGCTCCCCGAGCTCTGCTCGGGGCGCAAGCTCTGGGCGTTTGGCCTGACCGAGCCCGAGGCCGGCTCCGATGCCGGTGGCAGCAAGACCCGGGCCCGGCGCGAGGGGAAGGAGTTCGTCATCGATGGGGGCAAGGCGTTCATCACCAACTCGGGGACGGAGATCAGTGCCGGGGTGACCATCACCGCCACCACCGCAGAGGAGGGCGGGCGGAAGCGGATCAGCGCTCTCCTGGTGGAGCGGGGCACCCCTGGCTACGAGGTGGCGCCCCCCTACCGCAAGCTGGGCTGGCACGCCAGCGACACCCGGGCCCTCACCTTCTCCCGGTGCCGGGTGCCGGATACCAACCTCCTGGGCCAGGAGGGCGGGGGACTGGGCCAGTTCTTCCGCACCCTGGAGGCGGGGCGGGTGGCGATCGCGGCTTTGGCGGTGGGGCTGGCCCAGGCCTGCCTGGACCAGTCCCTCAGCTACTCCCAACAGCGGCGCCAGTTCGGGCGGCCGATCAGCCGCTTCCAGGCCACCCAGCTCAAGCTGGCGGACATGGCGACCCAGACCGAGTTGAGTCGGCTCATGGTCTGGCGGGCCGGAACCATGATCGACCAGGGACGGTCCCCCGGGCGCTACGCCGCAATGGCCAAGCTCCAGGCGGCGGAGACGGCCACCTGGTGCGCCAACGAGGCGGTGCAGATCCACGGCGGGGCCGGTTTCATGGAGGACCTGCCGGTGGCCCGCTACTACCGCGACGTCAAGATCAACGAGATCGGGGAGGGGACGTCGGAGGTGCAGCGCCTGATCGTCGCCTCGCACTTGCTCGGACTGGGCGGCTCGGTGTCGAAGCTGCTGGCCTTGGAGGACGGCTGAGTCCGTCTCTGCTTACCGCGACGTCGCAGCCGCCGCTGCTCGTTCTGCGATAGCCGCGCGACGGCGCGGGGCGGTGACCCCGGCGAGGGCCCTAACCGGAGGTGCACTGACGCCCTGGAGGCGATTGGGGCGATGTCGCGTCGCGCGTTGGTGCGGGGCGCTGGGAGTTGTAGCGCACGGTCGCAGGCCGCGCCTTTGACGACCGCCCGAGCTCTGGAATTGAACCGTTACGACGCCCGGGGGTGAGGCAGGTCAAGGCCAGGGAGTTCTGTCATTTAAGAGGCGCTCCGAGAGCCTCCGGCTCCCCGAGCACGTCCCGCAGCCACAGCGTCCGCTCGCTGCTCCAGTAGCGCAGCATCGTCACTCCAGCGCTGGGGAGCTCGCTGACGTACCCCTCGGCGGTGAGGAATCCAGCCCAGCTGAGGTGCACGCCGTCGTAGTCCCGGGCGACGGCGGTCCAGTCAGGAACGACGTGGTCGCCGACCGCCGTCCGAAGGGCATGCTGACCTGGTACCGACGCCAGGCGCGCAACGTCGGAGCGGGACTGGTTGGGCCCGGGCAGCTCCCATCCGTCGTGCTCCCGGGCTGCCGGCTTGGGGAAGGTCTCAACCAGGCGTACCCAGTCTGCCGGGTGATCGATGTTCCATACCTTCACGCCGCTAGCAACCGGCAGCCGCCACCTGGAGATTGGCCCGCAAATCATCTCCCAGGCACGCATGAGGGCGGCGTGGGTTTCGCTGGGGGGCGCGCTTACGGTCCAGTAACCGGCCCATGGGAACTCGCCACTGCCGTAGACCCAGGAGAAGTCTGTGATCCCGGGGCCGACTCGCTGCTGAGGATGGAGCTCGCAGCGCCAGTGCTCTTGGGGGTCGCCACGTACGGAGCCGACCAGCGCGTCGCCGAAGCGCCGCCAGACTGCGCCCGCGAGTAGTCGCCTGCTCGGGGCCAGCTCGTAGGCGAGGGCCAGCGCTTGGGGGGCAGTCGGATCCCAGGGACCGGTGAGCGAGTCGGCGGCGTTGAGGGCCACGCGGAGCAGGTGCCCGATGGTCATCACCTCCACCGCCGCCATCGCCCGTTCGACCGCGGCCGGATCGCTGTCGGCCAGTGCATCGGGCATGCGCCGACCGCGCTCTGCACATTCAAGTCGATCGAGCAGAGCGACTCCAACGGGAGCGGCGAGAAGTTCATCTGGCCCGGGGATCATCCGGCCCATTCTGCCGGCGTCTGGACCCCTTCGCGAATGGGCAGCAAGTCAAGCAACTCCCGCCCTGTGGGATCTTGGCCCAGGTATACGATTGAGCCATGAGTGATCGTGATCCGGTGATAGTGGCGGCGGCGCGGACCCCCTTTGGCAAGCTGGGGGGAACCCTGAGTGGGATCTCGGCTGTGGACTTGGGTGCCCACGCCATCAGGTCGGCACTGGAGCGGGCCAAAGTCGCGCCGGAGCAGGTCGACCAATGCCTCATGGGCACGGTCATCACTGCGGGCCAGGGGCAGATCCCGGCCCGGCAGTCGGCGATCAAAGCGGGGCTGCCGGCGACCGTCTCGTCGCTCACCATCAACAAGGTCTGCGCCTCCTCTCTCAAGGCGGTCAACCTGGCCGCGCTCCTGATCAAGGCGGGCGAGGCCGACGTGGTCGTCGCCGGCGGCATGGAGTCGATGTCCCAGGCGCCGATGCTCCTCCCCGGGGTCCGTCGCGGGGTGCCCATGGGCCACCTGACCATGTACGACTCCATGCTCTTCGACGGGCTCACCTGCCCCATCGACGACGTGCCCATGGGCAACCACGGCACCGAGGTCGCGGCTGAGCTGGGGGTGAGCCGGGAGGAGCAGGACCGCTACGCCCTGCGCTCCCAGCAGCGCTACGAGGCGGCTCGGCAACGGGGGATCTTCCAAGAGGAGATGGTCCCGGTTCAGGTGCCCGCCAGGGGCGGCCCTCTGACGGTGGACCGGGACGAGCAGCCCCGGCCCGACACCACGTTCGAGAAGCTGCAGGCGCTGCGGCCGGTCTTCGGCGGGCCCCAGGGAACGGTCACCGCGGGCAACGCCCCTGGGATCAACGACGGGGCCGCCGCGGTGGTGGTGGTGAGCCGGCAGCGGGCCAAGGATTTGGGGCTGGAGCCGCTGGCCACCTGGCTCGGGTTCGGGGAGTCAGCGGCGGAGCATCCCTATCTGGCGACGGTGCCGGCCCTCGCCTTGAACCAAGCTCTGGGCAAGACCGGGGGCGGCCTGACCACGCCCGAGCTCAAGGTGGTTGAGATCAATGAGGCCTTTGCCTCCGTGGTCATCACCAGTTCCCGGATGCTGGAGCTGACCGAGGAGCAGGTGAACCCCAACGGGGGCGCCATCGCCATCGGCCATCCGGTGGGCGCCTCGGGGGCTCGGATCCTGGCCTCCTGCGTGATGGAGCTGCGTCGCCGCGGGGGTGGGGTGGGCGCCGCCACCATCTGCTCCGGCACGGCCCAGGGGGAGGCGACCCTGGTCGAGGTGGCCTAGGGGCGAAGTTCAGGCGCCGCCTAGAATTTCTTCTGGGCGGAGGCCGCAAGGGAGGAGCTTGGATGGCGATCGAGGTCCGAGAAGACGCCGAGGCCATTGTCGCCTCGGTGCGAGAGCTGGCCCAGACCAAGGTCGCAGAGCGCGCCGCCGAGATTGACCGGACCCAGGAGTTCCCCTGGGACGTTGTAGAGCTCTACCGGCGCCAGGGGGTCTACGGCATCCCCTTCAGCCCCGACTACGGGGGTGTCTCCGGCTCGTCCCTGACCATGGCCCGGGCCGTGGAGGAGCTGGCCAAGGCGTGTGCCACCTCGGCGCTGCTGCTGGCGCTGCAGGGGCTGGGCGGATGTCCCATCGTCCTGGGCGGGGACGAGGCCCAGCGCCGGGAGTTCCTGCCCCAGCTGGCCAGCGGGGAGAAGCTCGCCGCCTACGCCCTCAGCGAGCCCGACGCCGGCAGCGATCCGGCCTCGATGACGACCAGGGCCCGCCGCGAGGGTGACGCCTACCTCCTGGACGGGGTCAAGACCTGGATCAGCAATGGGACCATCGCCGACCTGATCGTCGTCTTCGCCGTCACCGGCCCGGGATCGGGTGCGCAGGGCATCTCGGCCTTCGTCGTCGACGGGGTGACCCAGGGCCTGGAGCGCAACAGCATCCACGGCAAGCTGGGCATCCGCGGCAGCGACACTGCCGAGCTGGTCTTCAGCGGTTGCCGGGTGCCCGCCAGCCGACGCCTCGGCGCCGAGGGCGATGGCTTCAAGATCGCCATGGGGGTGCTGGACCGCTCCCGGCCCCAGATCGCGGCCCAGGCGCTGGGGATCGCCGCCGGCGCTCTGGGGGAGGCGGTGCGCTACGCCCGTCAGCGGCGGCAGTTCGGGCGCCGGATCGCGGAGTTCCAAGGCATCCAGTTCATGCTGGCCGAGATGGCGACGCAGGTCGAGGCGGCGCGCTGCCTGACCCATGCCGCCTGCCGCGCGGTCGACGCCGGCGACCCTGACATGACCCGACTGGCAGCCATGGCCAAGCTGGCGGCCTCAGATGGTGCCATGAGGGTCACCACCGACGCCGTCCAGGTGCTCGGCGGCTATGGTTACGTCAGCGAGTTCCCGGTGGAGCGGATGATGCGGGACGCCAAGATCACCCAGATCTACGAGGGAACCAACCAGATTCAGCGGCTGGTGATCGCCAAGCGACTCCTCGCCTGATCCACCGGTTCGCGACACGCTAGGTCCCGGCAGAGTATATTGCACTACGATACACCATGGTACGTACTAACAAGAGAGCACCTGGCCCTGCTCCAGATCGGAGTGTCGCGAAGTGAAGCAACCCGGTAGGCCCAGCTGGCGAGACCCGGGTCTACTGGTCCTCTCCACCTTGGTGGACGGCCCTCGGCACGGCTACGCCATCGTCCAGGAGGTGCGCAAGCAGGCCACCATCACCCTGGGGCCGGGGACCCTCTACGGAGCGCTCTCGCGGCTTGAGCACTACGGTCTGGTCCGGGCCCTGCCGGCGGAGGGCCGGCGCCGCCCCTACGAGCTGACCGACAAGGGGCGGCAGACGCTGGAGGCGCAGATGGACGCCATGGCCCGCTTCCTGCGCATAAACGGGCACCTGGAGGAGCGCGGCGTCTTCATCGCGCCCCCGCCGATAAGCAGGGGGGCCTAGGAGAGCCTCCCCGGCCCGACTGACACCAAACCGTCGCTGCGACCGTTAACGGTGCGAACGCGACTCTCGGCCTCGAGTTCTTCCGGAGGTGGGTGATGACGGGAGCGGTCTGCCCGGTCTGCGGTGAGGATCTGAGCGACTCGGTTGATTCGGCTGAATTGGCGGCGGTGGACGCCCTTGACCTGAGGCTGGGAGCCCAGGAGGCCTTGGGCGCGGCGGCGTCGGGCGGTCGCCCCTTGAGCCGGAAGTCGCGGCGGGCGGCCGCCATCAAGCCCGACTGAGCGGGCCGACCCGGCCCGGGACCGGGGCCGAGGTGGGTCGGAGGGGATGCGGCTTGGGGCGGCTTCAGAAAGCCGTCGCGCTAACCGTGGGCGGGGGCGGTCACCAGGGCCAGACAGAAGCCGTCGTAGCCCTTGGCCCCGACGGTTTGGATGGCTGTCGCGCTCAGGCCCGCCGTCCCACCCACCTGCTCCAGGAACCGCCGGACCGCCCCGGCGGACTCATCCCTGGGTTGCAGGTCAGCGACCGCGCCCTGTCGGACCACGTTGTCGGCGATGATCACCGAACCAACTCGGCTGAGGCGGTGGGCCCACTGCAGGTACTCGGGATAGGCGACCTTGTCCGCGTCGATGAAGGTCAGGTCAAAAGGCCCCTGGCCCTCGTCCAGCAGCCGGGGCAGTTCCTCCAGGGCTGGCCCAACGCGGACCTCGACCCTCTCCGCCAGGCCAGCTCGCTCCATGTTGGCCCTGGCCACCTCGGCATGGCGCGGCTCTGCCTCCAGGGAGATGAGCTTGCCGTCGGGGGGAAGAGCGCTAGCCATCCAGATGGCGCTGTAGCCCGCGAGCGTCCCCAGTTCGAGCACCCGGTGGGCGCCTAACGCCAAGACCAGGAGTTGGAGCAGCCGGCCCTGGGTGGGGGAGACCTGGATCTGGGGCAGGCCCGCCTCCTGCCCGGCAGCTATCACCCAGTCTAGATCCGGCGCCGAGCGGAGCAGGGCCGCCTCCAGCACGCCGTCAACGTGGGCCCAGAGCTCTGTCTCCGACTGGCTCATTCGAACCTCCATGTTCTGCGGCGGCCCTGACCGTTGAGACGAGGCGACGGGTGGCTCGGCAACGCATCACCTGGCCCAAGATGCCAGGGGCGCCAGATCCATTCTCCGCCACCGCCGCCCGACGGTCAGCGACCGCCTCAAGGTGCGGTTCCAGCAGGGGCGTGATTGCTCGTGATTGCTGAGGCACTCGAACTCACGCTTGGCTGTGGCTGGCGGGTCGGCGTGGCGGCGGTGAGCGCGACCCGCGCCGCGACCCCGGACGTGCTCAGCGCCACCACCGCGGCGGCGACGCACGGACGACGCAAGTCTGTTGGGGTCGTCGGCTCTGCTTGGCGCCTCCGCCGGCCTCAGGCAACCCTCCGGACGCTCCGGCGCCGGGGGTGTACGCGGGCCGGGAGCGTCCGAGTGGGAAGGTGGGTGCGGCCGCGGCGGCAGCCCAATGGCAGAACCAGACTGCGCAGCGCCAATGCATGCCACCTACGCGGAGGGGCTCGGTGCGCTGCGCATCGTCCGGTGGCGGCCGAGGCCGTCAAGAGGCCGTCAATTGGAACCGCTTCCGATCAGCGGAGCGGTCGTACAGTTGCCGCAGATGCTTGCGAGCTCAGCGAGGCGACGCGTGACCAGCAATCTTTCGTGCATGGCGATCACTGTCCTGGACCACGACTCCCGCCCCCCCGCCCACGCGCGAGGTTGGGGCTGGTCTCGCTGCCCCCGCTAGGAGAGCCAGGCTTGGATGGCCCGGGAGTGCGGCGCGGACTGCGCCTCCTTCGCACCTACCAGGCACCCCCGGAGCTGGTCTACCGGGCGCTGACTGAGCCGCAGCAGCTGGCGCGCTGGTGGGCCCCCGACGGCTACTTGATCCGGGTGCTGGAGTCGGATCCCCGGCCCAATGGCCGGCTGCGGCTGACCCGCCGGGGCCCGGATGGGCTGGACCGGCCCCTGGAGGCCACCTACGCCCAGGCGGTGCCGCCCCGGATGCTGGAGGTTCGGGCCAGCATCCGAAGCCTGGGGGAAGAGGCCCGACTGCGTTCGCGGCACACGATCCGCCTGGAGCCTCGGGGAGACTCGACCGAGCTGGCGCTGGAGGCTGAGGCCTCGGCCCTCGTGTCAGGGGCCGAGGCGATGCTGGTCGGGTTGGAAGCGGGCTGGTCCCAGAGCCTGCAGCGGCTGGAGGATGTCATCAGCGGGGCGCTCGAGCGCCAGATCGTGCTCTCGAGAACCCTGCCGGTTCCTCCGGAGGAGGTCTTCCGGCTCTTCACCGAGCGCGATCTTCTGGCCAGCTGGTGGCCCCCTCTCGGGTTCCAGCTCAGCCTCGAGGAGATGGACGTCCGCCCGGGAGGTACCTGGCAGTTCCAGCTCAGGGGACTGGATGGCCGGAGTCGGCGGCGGACGCTCGTCTACGACGAACTCCGGCCGCCCCAGCGCCTGGTCTACAGTGACCCCATAGATCGCTGGCGCTGCGTCCTCACCTTTGACGAGCTCGGGGGGGCGACTGCTCTCGGACTGCGCCGAGTCTACCCGGGTCCCCGGGAGCGGGACCGGGCGGTGGCGGAGGACAACGCCCTGGGCGACTCCGTCGAGATGGTCGACCGGCTTCTGCGACGAGTGGTGGTGAAGGGGGCGCGGGACTGAAGCCGGGCCTCGTCCCGACATCGGGGAGTTCAGCCAGCCGCTACCTACCATTTGCGGCAGTGGACTTCTCCCGGCTCCTTCAGGGCGACACCCGTCTCCTGGCCCGCGCCATCTCCCTAATCGAGGGGCGACAACCGGGCTCGGGGGAGCTCATCTCGCGGCTGTCCGAGGCGTCCCGGAAGGGGACCGCAACCCCGACCCACGTGGTCGGGATCACAGGCCCCCCGGGGAGTGGCAAAAGCACCCTCGCCGACGGCCTCACCGGGCTCTGGCGCTCCCAGGGCAAGCGGGTGGCGGTGCTGGCAGTCGATCCCAACAGCCCGTTCAGCGGCGGCGCCATCCTCGGCGACCGGGTGCGGATGCAGCGCCATGCCCTGGACCGCGGGGTCTTCATCCGGAGCATGGGGGCCAGGGGCCACCTGGGAGGGGTGTCGCTGGCCACCCGCGGAGCGGTGCGGCTCTTCGTCGCCTTGGGCTGGGAGATGGTCCTGGTGGAGACGGTCGGTGTGGGCCAGTCGGAGCTTGAGATCTGCGACCTGGCCGACTCCGTGGTCGTGGTCACCACCCCGGCCGCCGGAGACGGGGTCCAGGTGATCAAGGCCGGGATCACCGAGATCGCGGACCTCTTCGCCGTCAACAAGTCCGACCTCCCCGGTGCCGACCGGGTGGTGCGGGAGCTGCGGGACCTGGTGCGCGCCAGGCGCCAGAGCGGCACCTGGCGGGTGCCGGTGCTGTCGACTGTGGCGGTCCAGGGCACCGAGGGGATGACCGAGCTGGCCCAGGCCCTGGAGCGACACCGGCAGTTCCTGCAGGAGAGCGGCGCCGAGGCGGAGCAGAGTCGGCGGAGGCTGGTGGACGAGGTGGTGGAGCTGGTGGCGGCCAAAGCCGCCGACCAGGCCCGGCGGCTGCTGGCCGACGACGGCGGGGCGGGAGCCACCTCCCTCTCGGACCTGGCCGACCCCGATCTCATCGCCGACCGGTTGCTGGGACGGCTGGCGGAGTCCGGGCGCAAGATGGAGGGGACGGCTGGGCGTGGCCCCCGTCCCCACGAGGAGACAGGTGATGCTTGATCAGAGAACCGCCGCCATGGTCGATGACGAGGCGGCCCTGGAGCGGTGGGCGGAGCGCTTCCGGGCCTCCCGGAGGGCTCGAGCCGCGGCCACTCCGCACCCGCTGCCCGAGACCCTCTCGGGCCTTCCGATCGATCCCCTGTACACCCCGGCCGCGCTGGCCAGGGAGGACTACCCCGAGGCGATCGGCTACCCCGGGGAGTATCCCTACACACGGGGTGTGTACACCTCCATGTACCGGGACAGGCTCTTCACCATGCGCCAGTTCTCGGGCTTCGGCAGCGCCCAGGAGACCAACCTGCGCTACCGCTTCCTCCTCTCCCAGGGTCAGACCGGGCTCTCGGTGGCCTTCGACCTGCCGACCTTGATGGGCCGTGACTCCGACGATCCCCAGAGCCAGGGCGAGGTGGGCCGCTGCGGCGTCGCGGTCGACTCCATCGCCGACATGGATCAGCTCCTCTCCGAGATCCAGCTGGACACGGTCACGACCTCGATGACCATCAACTCGCCAGCGGCGATCCTGCTGGCGATGTATGTGGTCGTGGCCGAGGAGCGGGGCGTGGGCCGGGAGCGGCTGGGGGGCACCCTCCAGAACGACATCCTGAAGGAGTACATCGCCCAGAAGGAGTACATATTCCCGCCGCATCCCAGCATGCGCCTGGTGACCGACGTGATCGCCTTCTGCGCCCGCCAGGTGCCCAAGTGGCACCCGGTGTCCATCTCCGGCTATCACATCCGCGAGGCGGGCTCGACCGCGGTCCAGGAGCTGGCCTTCACCCTCGCGGACGGCTTCGCCTACGTCGAGGCCGGGATCGCAGCTGGACTCCACGTCGATGAGTTCGCCCCCCAGCTGAGCTTCTTCTTCAACAGCCACATCGACTTCTTCGAGGAGGTGGCCAAGTACCGGGCCGCCCGCAGGATCTGGTCCAGGCGGATGCGCCAGACCTACGGCGCCAGGGAGGAGCGGTCCTGGCTCCTGCGCTTCCACACCCAGACCGCCGGCTGCTCCCTCACCGCCCAGCAGGCGGAGAACAACATCGCGCGCACCGCCCTGGAGGGACTGGCCGCGGTTTTGGGCGGGACCCAGTCCCTGCACACCAACGCCATGGACGAGGTCCTGGCCCTGCCCACGGCCAAGGCCGCCCAGATCGCGCTGCGGACCCAGCAGATCATCGCCTACGAGACCGGGGTCACCACCACCATCGATCCCTTGGGCGGCTCCTACTTCATCGAGGACCTGACCAACCGGATGGAGTCGGCGGCGGAGGCCTACTTCCAAGAGATCGACGCCCGCGGCGGGGTTCTGGCCTGCATCGAGTCGGGCTACCTCCAGAGCGAGATCGCCGACGCCGCCTTCCGCTACCAGCAGCAGCTGGACCGGGGCGAGCGGGTCGTGGTCGGGGTCAATGCGTTCACCTCCGAGGACGACCAGGCTCCGCCGCTGTTGCACATCGGTCAGGAGGTGGAGGTGGATCAGGTGCGGCGGCTGGCCCGGCTCCGCTCGAGCCGCGACTCCGAGGCGGTGCAAAGCCGCCTGGAGGACCTGCGCCGCGCCGCCGAGGGCAGCGACAACCTCATGCTCCCGATCATCGAGGTGGTCAAGGCGCGGGGAACCGAGGGCGAGATCATTCAGACCCTGGGCGACGTCTTCGGCTCCTACCAAGAGCGACCTGCCTTCTGAGCCGCTGTCCCAAGGTGGCAGCCCGACTGCCCCAGGAAACCAACTGGGACTCAGGCGCCAGGGACACTGACTCACCCTGAAACACCTGGCGCGCCGTTCGACCGACCGGTTAGAGGATTGAGCTCAGGGTCAGGTTTCGTTCGGCTCGGACCCTGCCGGTTTGGCGAAAAGTCGCGGGGCTACGCGTCGCGGCTGGGGAGTTCGTCCTCCTGGAACCGTTGCAGCCAGTCATCGGTGTCTGCCCGCGACGGTGACGGCTTCTCGCGGTCGTGGGCCGGGGCCGGGCGTGGGCGTGCCGGCCTCCCGAGAGTCGGATCCAGCTCCTGCAGCAGCACCATCCCCCCGACCGTGGCCGCGCCGTGCCGGCGGACCAGGTCCTTCAGCCCGCGGTCGCTGGTTGCCACCGTGGTCGCGCCCCCGGCGGCGCCGCTCTCGACCAGCTCCACGATCCGCTGGTCGGCGCTCTGCCCAGGCCCGGGATAGAGGACCCGAACCCATCCCTGGCTTGTGGGGCCCTGGTCCGGTGGGGGGCCATCGAAGACGAAGGTGACCCGGCGGTAGCGGTGCTGCAGCTGCGCTCGGACCGCCTCCTCGACCAGCACCCGCTGGGCGGCGCCGTACGCCTTCCGAAGCAGGTGGGTTCGGGTCCTGGGCCAGGCCCAGGCGAGGTTGGTCCCGTCCACTATCAGCTCGGCCGAGGCCATCAGTGAGGCCCCTGGCCGTTGCCCACCCGGGATCCCCGGCCGGTGGTGGGTGCCGCGCGGCCTCGGGGCCCGGCCTGCAGGGACACCAGCTGGGCGCTGAGCCCCAGCAGCCGCTGCCGCACCCCGTCGCCGATGCCCTGTAGGTCCGGCCCGAACGTGGAGGTCCCGAAGGCGGCGCCGGCCAGCCCCCCGGTCAGGGCCAGAGCGGTGCTCCCAGGGTCCGCCCAGCCCCTGGCCGCGGCTTCGGCGGCCGGGGGCCCCGGGGCATCGTGGAG
>JBOHUL010000062.1:0-17563 GCA_050734425.1 Candidatus Dormibacteria bacterium | reverse complement strand
CTGCAAACCCCGGGATCGCTACGGGTGTCGCAGTTCGTCGTGACCCTCCAGGCCACGTAGGTCGCCCAGCGGCCGAAGCAGGCACGGAAGCCGATGTCCAGTTCAGGGTCCCGGGACCACGTTCTGGGCACGGACAAGTCCTGACGGCACGATGACGCCAGTCCATCGACCCCGGTCCCGCCCCGCTGCCCCGTCCCGACCGGCCCCTAGCAAAGTGTCAGCTGTGCAGCCGACCTGCTCGAACCAGGCTCACCCTGGGCTCGCGCCGTGCTCTGGCATCATGCCCTGGTGGAGCTTCGTCCCAACGATCCGGTGCGGACCGCACGCTTGCGCCTGCGGCCCCTATCCGCCGGCGACTGCCAATCGCTGCTCGCCTACCGATCGCTGGCAGATGTCTGCCGCTTTGTGCCCTTCGCCCCCATGACGGCCGAGGTCGTCGCCGGCAAGCTGGCTGGCGGCTGGGGTAGGACCGCGATCTCAGCCGCGGGCGAAGCCCTGACCTTGGGGGCCGAGGTCGCCGGGACTGGAGTTCTGGTCGGCGACGTGGACCTTGCCTCCGGCTCCGCCGAGCACCGAGGCGGTGAGATCGGCTGGGTCTTCAATCCCGAGCATTCGGGCCAGGGGTACGCCACCGAGGCTTCCCACGCCATCTTGCACCTGGCCTTCGACCAACTGGGGCTCCACCGGGTGGTGGCGCGAGTCGATGCTCGCAACCGCGCGTCGCTCCGCCTGGCAGCCCGCTTGGGAATGCGCCAGGAAGCTTGCCTTATCGCGAACGAGTGGTTCAAGGGTGAGTGGTGTGATGAGATTGACCTTGCCTTGCTGGAAGAGGAATGGGAGGACCAGCATGCGGGCGGCCCAGGATCATGCCCCTGGCCCCTGGCGACCCGATCCGGTCCCCACCCGCGCGACCCAGTTCCGTAGCCGGGGGGTCTCTCGACCAGCAGGGTTGCCTTCCGGCGCCAGAGGCAAGGTCTGCGGGGACCCGGTTTCCAATCGAGCCAGGGGCCGTCGCCGCCTAGAATCCTCGGCGTGGCTGACAGCACTCCCGCGACGGGGCAGCACACGAGCAATGGACTGCCGCACGGCTCGACCTCGCTGACCCCGCACATCGTGGTCAGTCCTGCCGGGAGGGCGCTCGAGTTCTACCGCGACGCGTTCGGCGCCCGCATCGTGGACGTGACCCGCTTCCCAGGGAGTGACCTCGTGGCGCATGCCGTGCTCGACTTCGGCGCCGGCATGCTCACCCTGAGCGACCCGATCGAGGCCTACGGCCTGGTGGCGGGTGATCCCGCCCTGGGTGCGACCTACTCGCTCGCTCTGTACGTGCCCAACGTAGATGAGGTTGCCGCCAGCGCCGAGGCGCACGGGGCGACGATGCGGGAACCGGCGGCCACGTTCGTCTCGGGCGATCGCTTCGCCTCGCTCGTCGACCCATTTGGCCTCCGCTGGACGGTCATGACCCGGGTCGAGGACATCTCGGCGGAGGAGAGTGCCCGTCGGGTCAAGGCGTGGGCGGCGGAGCAGAAGTCCTCGTAAGCAGCGCGACCACTTGCGCGGCCAGCCGAGCCTGGGCCGCGCGGCGGGCGTGGGCGGGGGGAGGCGTGGGCCCGCGCTCGGCGTCTTGGTCGGGGGTCAGGTGGTCCAGGGGAGCTGGCGCTCAGCCGGCGCTGGCCAGCCCGCCGGCCTCGGGAGGGCGGCGGCCCGTCTCTGGGTGGTCGGGCGCTCTCTGTCTCGGGCCCAAGGTGGGGGGACTGACCCATAAGGTCCACGGCTCGAGCGAGTCCAAGGTCAGGACCCGACCCAGCCAGGGGTCGGCGGCCAGCTCTGCCAGAGCCTCCGCTCCTTCCCTGGCCCGGACCACCAAAAGGGCCCGTTGCTGGTCCAGCGGTCCGCCCAGAAGCACAACGCCTCTCTCGGTGAGTTCGTCCATGAAGGCGCCGTGTGCGCTCCAGCCGATCTGCTGGCGGCGGGGCTTGCTTGAGTCCCAGTCCGGCCCCGGTCGGTAGCGGACCAGGGCGAGGCGGGAGGCGGCAGCTCCTTTGAGCCGCTCATCCGCGCCGAGCCAGATTGTCCACCTCTCAATGGAGGTGTTCGCCAGGACCCCGGTCCCGACCCAGGGATCAGCCCCCAATTGGCTCCGGAGTGCAGGCTCGTTGGCGGCGTCGGCCACGAGCACGAATCTCTCCTCGTCGCCCACTGGGCCGCCACATAGAACGACGCCCTGGTCGACCAGGCCGTCCATGAAGGCGGCGTGCCCACTCCATCCCGGCTGCTCCCGGGTCGGCCGGTGGCGGTCCCAACCGGGGCCACGCCCGTTGGTAACGACGAAGCGACGCACCCTGCCGCGGATTGTATTGACGAATGCGGGGGGCGGCGCCGCGGCGGGGTGCAAGGGGTCCACCGCCTCGCCCGGGAGGTTAGGTGTTCGGGTTCGGGGCATCGCCCCCGGGGTCGGGGGCAGCGGTTCAGGCGCGCGCCGCCTCGCACTCGGCAGCCCAACCCTGTGGGGGTCCAGGCCCGGCATCCGCTGCGGTGCTCCAGCGACTCGGTCCAATCGCGGTGCGCCAGGGCGGCCGGCGAATTCAGAGTGGCAAGCTTGGAACTGGTCTGCGGCACCGAGCTGGGGCGGGGGCTTTCTCAGATGACTGGGTACAATCGCCGCGATGCCTCGACAGCGCCGGGCCTTCGCCTATGGGATCCTCCTGCTCGCCCTTCTGGCGATTGCAATTCTCGCCTTCAGGGTGCCCCAGAGCAAGTCCATCGCGACCAGGTCCACGGGGACGCTGCAGCGGGCCCTGGCCAACTACCAGCGCCAGTCCCAGGGCAAGCCGGTCCCCGCCGGTCAGCCGATCATCTCAGCGAACCATGAGGCTCAGGTCACAAACTCCAACGAGACGGTCACCTGGTGGACTACCGCCGGGAAGGAGTACCAGTCCAACATTGAGGCCAGCGACCCGACCGCATTCTTCAGTCAATATGGGTTCACCAACTACAACGTTCAGCAGCCGAGCTCGGACAACGTGTTCCTGACCCTGATCCTCCCCAACGTGATCATCGTCTTGGTGATCCTGGCCTTCATCTGGTTCATGCTCCGGCAGAGCCAGAGCGGCAACAACCAGGCGCTCTCATTCGGGAGGAGCCGCGCCCGGCTGGTGGCGGGGGACAAGCCCGAGGTCACATTCGCAGACGTCGCCGGGGTGGACGAGGCCAAGCAGGAGCTGACCGAGGTGGTGGAGTTCCTCAAGTACCCCGAGCGTTTCACCGCCCTCGGCGCCCGAATCCCGAAGGGGGTGCTGATGGTGGGGCCGCCGGGGGCGGGCAAGACCCTGCTCAGTAAGGCGGTCGCGGGCGAGGCCGGGGTGCCCTTCTTCAGCATCTCGGGCAGCGAGTTCGTCGAGATGTTCGTGGGCGTGGGCGCCAGCCGGGTGCGCGACCTCTTCGACCAAGCCAAGAAGAACAGCCCCTGCATAGTGTTCGTCGACGAGATCGACGCGGTGGGTCGGCAGCGGGGTGCGGGCCTGGGCGGCGGCCACGACGAGCGGGAGCAGACCCTGAACCAGCTCCTGGTGGAGATGGACGGCTTCGAGACCAATACCCACGTCATCGTCATCGCCGCCACCAACAGGCCCGATGTCCTCGACCCGGCCTTGCTGCGCCCCGGACGCTTCGACCGCCACGTGACCCTGGACCGCCCCGACATTCGGGGTCGGGTGGAGATCCTCAAGGTGCACGCCCGCAACAAGCCCCTGGAGACCTCGGTCACCCTCGAGGTGCTGGCGAAGCAGACGGTGGGCTTCAGCGGCGCCGATCTGGCCAATCTGATCAACGAGGCTGCGATCCTCTCTGCCCGGCAGAACAAGAAGGTCATCGGCATGCCCGAATGTGAGGAGGCGATCGCCCGGGTTATCGCCGGGCCCGAGCGCAAGTCGCGGCGGATAACCGACGAGGAGAAGTCGGTGATCGCCTTCCACGAGATGGGCCACGCCCTGGTGATGCGGACCCTGCCCCACTGCGACCCCCCTTACAAGATCAGCATCGTCAGCCGGGGGATGGCGCTGGGCTGGACCATGGCCCTGCCCGAGCACGACAAGGTCCTGGTAAGCAAGGCGGAGCTGACCGACCAACTGGCGGGAATCCTGGGGGGACGGGTGGCGGAGGAGCTCCTCCTGGGCGACGCCAATATCACCACCGGCGCCTCGGACGACATCGGCAAGGCCACCAAGCTGGCCCGGCGGATGGTGACCGAGTGGGGCATGAGCGAGAAGCTGGGGCCGCTGGCCTTCGGCACCAAGGAGGAGTTGGTCTTTTTGGGCCGGGACCTGGGTGAGCAGCGGAACTACTCCGAGGAGGTCGCAGGGGAGATCGACCAGGAGGTCCACTCCCTGGTCGACAACGCCTACCTCACCGCCAAGAAGGTGCTGACGCTGCGACGTCACACCTTGCAGGCGCTGGCGGACCACCTGATCCAGGTGGAGTCCATGGACCGCAAGGAGATGGACGAGGTGATCCAGCAGAGCGAGGAGGAGCAGCCCCAGGCCAGCTGAGGGGGGCGCTCCCTGCCGATCTCGGGGCGGGCTTATGATGGCGCGGGCCGCGTCGGCCCGAGAGCCAGACCTCGTCCGCTTGGATCCCAGAGGTGACCGAGACGGAAACGGGTTGCGGAATCGTGGGTGCGGGCCGCTTGGCGGCGGCCATCGTCGGCCGACTCTCGCAGGCGGGAGACCCTCCCGGCCTGCTCTTCTCGACCCACGCTGAGAGGGCCGAGGCGCTGGGGCGTCGCTGGGGGTGGCGGGCGGTACCCCTGGCAGAGCTGGCCCGGGATTGCCGGCTGGTCCTCATCTGCGTCCCCGACTCGCAGGTGGCTCGGGTGGGGGCGGAGCTGGCGAAGCTGGGTCCGGGCCAGGGCCGGGTAGCGGTGCACTGCGCCGGCAGCCTGGGGCCAGAGGCGCTAGCGCCGATGCGGGCCTCAGGCTGGGCAGTCGGCTCGTTCCATCCCCTGGCCCCAGTCCCCGACGGCGACCCGGGGTCCTTGGAGGGGACCTGGATCTGCCTGGAGGCAGACCCCGACGCCCGACCGGCCCTCCGCCGCCTGGCGCGGCTCCTCCGCTGCCAGGTGGCCGAGCCCCAGGTGGCGGACCGGGACCTGTACCACGCTGGGGCGGTCTTCGCCGCCGTGATGCCGGTCCTGTTGGAGCAGATCGGCGAACAGCTGGTCCGAAGGGCCGCGCTGGGCGCGGATCTGGGGCCCGCCTTGCGGGCGCTCTACCGCGCCAGCGGCGGAAACGTCGAGAGGCTGGGACCCGACGCCGGTATCAGCGGCCCGGCCCGGCGCCGAGATCACGAGACCATCGGGCGCGACCTGGCGGCCCTGGGCCGCGCCGATCCCCGACTCGTCGACCTATTTCACGCCATCGAGCACTTGGCGGCGGCTCTGGCCCCGAGCCGCCGCGAGCCGGAGGAAGACATTGCCTGAGCCAGCGTCGGTTCCCAAACCGGTCCAGATCACAGACCTGCGACGTTGGAAGCGGGAGGGGCGGCGCTTTGCCATGCTCACCGCCTACGACTTCACCAGCGCCGTCTGGCTGGACCAGGCGGGGATCCCCGTGCTGCTGGTAGGCGACTCGTTGGGGGGGGTGATCCTGGGCCACCGACTTCGCGACGGCCTGTTCGACACCGTCCCCGTGACCCTGGACGACATGGTCCACCACTGCGCCGCTGTGACCCGGGCCGTCCGCCACGCCCTGGTGGTGGGGGACCTCCCGTTCCTCTCCTATCAGCTGGGCCTGGACGAGGCCACCCGTTCCGCTGGCCGCCTGCTCAAGGAGGGAGGGGTCCAATCCGTGAAGCTTGAGGGCGGCGGTCCCATGATCGAGGTGGTCGCGCACCTCGTCGACCGGGGCATTCCCGTCATGGGCCATCTGGGGCTGACGCCGCAGCGGGTCCACGCCATGGGGGGGCTGCGGGCCCAGGGCAAGGACGCCGATGCCGCCGACCAGCTGCGCGAGTCGCTCAGAGGTCTGGAGCAGGCCGGGGCCTTCGCAGTGGTCCTGGAGGGCATCCCCCGGGCATTGGCCGCCGAGCTGACCCAGGCTGGCGCCTTGCCCACGATTGGGATCGGCGCCGGGCCTACCTGTGACGGCCAGGTGCTGGTGCTCCACGACATGCTGGGCCTGACCGCGGGGCCGGCGCCCAAGTTCGTCAAGCGCTTCGCCGAGCTAGGCCCGGCCATGCGCCAGGCGGCGGAGCGGTTCCGTGAGGAGGTGGAGGAGGGGCGCTACCCCGACGTGGAGCACAGTTACGGCTGAGGTCGCCGAGGGGCCTTCGGCGACCCGGTCCTCGCCCCAAATCCTCGGCACTCCTTGGGAGCTGCGCCGTCTCACCCGCGACTGGGGCTGCCAAGGCGCCGGGGTGGGACTGGTCCCGACCATGGGTGCGCTCCACCTGGGGCATGTCTCATTGATCACCAGGGCCCGTCGCGACTGTGCCCGGGTCGTGGTCTCGGTCTTCGTCAACCCCCTCCAGTTTGAGAATTCCGACGATTACCGGACCTATCCGCGCCAGCTCAGCGCAGATCTGGCGCTGCTGGCGCGGGAGCGGGTGGACGCGGTCTTCTGCCCCCAGGATGAGACCCTCTACCCGGAGGGATTCGCCACCCGCGTCGAGGTGGGCCACAGCCAGCTCTGGGAGGCGGCCCGCCGCCCCGGCCACTTCAGCGGAGTCGTGACCCTGGTCGGCAAGCTCTTCGCCGCCGCCGGCCCCTGCCGGGCCTACTTCGGTGACAAGGACGCCCAGCAGGCTGCCCTGGTGCGGAGGCTGGCCCTGGACCTCGACTTCGGCATCGAGGTGGTGGTCTGCCCCACCGTCAGGGACTCGGACGGAGTGGCTCTCAGCAGTCGCAACCGCCTCCTGAGCCCAGCCGGCCGGATGGCCGCCCGCTGCCTGCCCCTGGCCCTGGCGCGGGCCGGTGCCGCCTTCTCCCGGGGCGCCAGGGGAGGACCGGAGCTGGTGCGCCAGCTGGCCGTCACGGTTCAGTCCGAGCCCCAAGCCCAGCTGGACTACGCTGGGGTGGTGGACCCGCTGAGTTTCCAGCCGCAGGAGGACGTGGCGGCCTCGTCGCGGCTGATGCTGGCGGTGGCGATCGAAGGGGTGCACCTGGTTGACACGTGCCTTGTGGCGTCGCCCCCCAGGGCGGAGGCCCGATGACGCCCGGTGCGAAGGGCTCCCGTCCGACCCACGACCGCTTCGACCTGGTCGTGGTCGGCAGCGGCATCGCCGGGCTCTTCGCCGCGGTCAAGGCCAAGCAGGCGGGCCTCAGGGTCGCGGTCCTGACGAAGGCGACGATGCAGGAGTGCAGCAGCCGCTACGCCCAGGGGGGGATCGCCGCTGCCGTAGACCCCGAGGACAGCCCCAAGCTGCACGCGGCGGACACGATCCAGGCGGGGCGGGGTCTATGCGACGAGGCGGCGGTGCGGGCGCTGGCGGAGGAGGGCCCCGGGCGGATCCACGAGCTGCTGGAGCTGGGGGTCCGCTTCGATACCCAGGATGGCGTTTTGCTGGTGGCTCGGGAGGCGGCCCACTCCCGCTCCCGGATCGTCCACGCTGGAGGGGACGCGACTGGCCGGGAGGTGGAGCAGCTCCTGGCCCGCCGCGCCGAGGAGCAGGTGGACCTGATCCTAGAGGAGCACCTGGTGCGGCGCCTGCTCCTGAGCGAGGGCCGCTGCTGGGGGGTGGAGGCGGTCCTCAGCCGGGGCGCGAGCTCGACCCAGCTGCTGGAGGCTGGCGCGGTGCTGCTGGCGACCGGCGGCTCGGGTCGGCTGTTCCGCTTCACCACCAACCCCCTCCCCTCTACCGGGGACGGGGTTTGGCTCGCCTACCGGGCAGGGGCGGAGATCGCCAACCTGGAGTTCGTCCAGTTCCATCCCACGGCCCTGGCATTAGCGGGCGCGCCCCCCTTCCTGATCTCGGAGGCGGTTCGAGGCGAGGGAGCCCAGGTGGTTGACGACCTGGGCCAGCGCTTCCTCTTCCGGGCCGACCCGGAGGGGGAGCTGGCGGGCCGGGACGTGGTAGCCAGGGCGATCAGCCAGCGGCTGGCCGAACGCCACCTGGACCACGTTTGGCTCGACCTCCGCCCCATCGGCAGTGCCCATGCCCGGGTCCGCTTCCCCAGCATCGTCGCCACCTGCGCCGGCCACGGGATCGACATCACCAAGGAACCGATCCCGGTCGCCCCCGCCGCCCATTACCAGATGGGGGGGATCCGCACCGACCTCTTCGGCGCCACCACCGTTGCCGGACTCTTCGCGGCGGGGGAGGTCGCCTGCACCGGGGTCCACGGGGCCAACCGCCTCGCCAGCAACAGCCTGCTCGAGTCCCTGGTCTTCTCCGCGCGGGCGGTGGAGGCGGTCCAGGGAGAGGGGGAGCGACCGCGGCTGCCGGAACCCGAGATCCGGCGACTGCCAGCACCGGAGCCGCTGCCCGAAGGCTGGCTCCCGGAGCGGCGCCAGCGGCTGCAGCGGGCGATGTGGCTGGGCGCCGGTATCTCCCGGGACGCCGAAGGGCTGGCGGAGCTGGGGCTGGAGCTGGAGCGGCTCCGGCAGGAGGTGCCGGACCAACCCGCGCGGCCGGAGCTGGCCGAGTACCAGGGGATGGTCGGGACCGGTTCGCTGCTGGTCGAGGCCGCGGCCTTCCGTGCTGAGAGCCGGGGAGCCCACTTCCGCAGGGACCACCCGGAGATCGACAGCCGCTACCTTGGCTCGGTGATCCAGCGCCAGGGGGCACCGCTTGAGTTCAGACCCAAAGAGCAGCCAGCCGGATTCACCGCCTCTCGACCCAGCTGAGGTCGAGCGGGCGGTGGCGCGGGCTCTGGCCGAGGACTACCGCGGCCTGGACCTGACCGGTCGGGCCGCCCTCGACGAGCTGGATTGCCGGGCTCGGGTCGTCGGCCGGGAGGCGGGCGTTCTCTGCGGGGTCCCGCTGGCGCTGGAGGTCTTCCGCCAGGTGGACGAGCGAGTGGCGTTCAGGCCCTGCCGCCAGGACGGCGGTCCAGTTCTGCCAGACGCGACTCTGGCCTGGGTTGGGGGGCCGGCCCGGGCCGTGTTGGCAGGAGAGCGCACCGCCCTCAACTTCCTGCAGCACCTTTCGGGGGTCGCCAGCCTCACCGCCCGCTACGTCGAGATCGCGCGCCCCTACGGGGTGGCGATCCTGGATACCCGCAAGACCACCCCCGGACTGCGCCAGCTGGAGAAGTACGCCACCCGCTGCGGGGGCGCCCGCAACCACCGCATGGGACTCTTCGACGCCATTCTTATCAAGGACAACCACATAGATCTGGGGGGCGGCCTGGAGTCGGTCCTCGCGCGCGTCCTCCGAAGCCATTCCCCAGGTGAGGTGGAGGTCGAGGTGCGCTCCTCCTCGGAGCTGGAGGGGGCGCTGCGGTTCGGTGTGGGGCGGGTCCTCCTCGACAACTTCACCCCCGAGATGGTGGGGGAGGCGGTGGCGCGGGTGGGGGGACGGGCCCTGGTCGAGGTCAGCGGGGGAGTGACCCTGGAAACTCTGGCCGCCTTCGCCGCGGCCGGGCCGGATTACGTCTCTGTCGGCAGGCTGACCCACAGCGCCCCGGCCCTGGACTTGGCGCTGGAGGTGGATCGGGAACGGTAGCTAGCCGGAGAAGCCGACCCTCCGGCCCAGATCCCCCTCGCGAAGGCGCCGGAGCACGAACCCGTAGTCGGCACCGCCTCTGAAGACGGCCTGCTGCAGTTCCCAGCCCTCCTCTGCGGCCAACCGGTTGACCTCCTCGATGCTCTCGGCGAGGCGGTACTCGTAGGTGGCGTGGGCGGGGCTTACGTTCAAGGAAACCTCCCGGATCCGCTCCCGGCCCGTGCAGGCCCTGGTCGGCGGTTGGGACCAGTGTCCCACCCCGGGGCAGGGGCCCGGCCCTCAGCGGCCCGAAGCCTTACGATCGGGTGGAGTTCCCACGCTCGCTGCTATACTCTCGCCCGCGCTGGCGGCTCCCCAGAAGAGCGCTGGGCGCTCGCATCTGGAGGACCCAACAAGCACTTGCCCGAACTTGCCACCGCGGCACCCCCCGAGGGGCTGGCCACCTTCAGCTCCATGGAGGAGTACCTGCTCAACAGCGCCGAGTCCATCAGGACTCTGGCATACGGGGACATAGTCGACGGCACGGTGGTCAGGGTGGATCCCGACGAGGTGCTGGTCGACATCGGGGCCAAGTCCGAGGGGGTGATCTCCAACCGGGAACTCTCAGGCCGGGCCGAGGACGCGGTCGTGCTCAACCCTGGCGACCAGATCAAGGTCTACGTCCTCAACCCCGAGAACGACGACGGCAACGTCGTGCTCAGCCTGCGAAAGGCCCGGGCGGAGGGCATCTGGGCCAAGGCAGCCGAGAAGGAGAGCTCGGGCGAGGGGGTCGAGGCTGAGGTCAAAGAGCAGAACAAGGGCGGCCTGATCGTCAACATCATGGGGCTGCGCGGCTTTCTGCCCAGCTCCCAGGTGGCCCGGACCCACTCTGGCAACCTGATGGATTTGGTCGGCCAGCAGATTGTGGTCAAGATCCTCGAGGTCAACCGCAAGCGGAGCCGCCTGATCGTCAGCCAGCGCGCGGCCCAGGACGAGGACCGGGCCCGGCAGCGGGAGGAGCTCTTCGAGCGGCTCAACGTTGGCGACGTGGTCACCGGCAAGGTGAGCGGGCTCACCTCGTATGGGGCGTTCGTCAACCTGGGCGGGGCGGACGGCCTGATCCACATCAGCGAGCTCTCCTGGGACCGGGTCAGCAACGTCTCAGACATGCTGGCGGTTGGCGACGAGGTCACGGTCAAGGTGATCAAGCTCGATCCGGAGCTGTCCCGGATCTCACTCTCGCTTCGGCAGATGAGCGACGACCCGTGGGACAGCATCGAGGCCCGCTTCCCGGCCGGCACCGAGATCGAGGGAGTGGTCACCAAGACCAAGAAGTACGGCGCCTTCCTCCAGATCGCCGATGGGGTGGAGGGTCTCTTGCACATCAGCGAGCTCTCCTGGGAGCACGTGGAGCGGACCGAGGACGTGCTCCGGGTGGGGGACACCGTCAAGGTGGTGGTGCTCCAGGCCGATCGGGGCCGGCGCCGGATCTCCCTCTCGTACCGGCAGCTGCTGCCGCGTCCCGAGAACCTCCCGGCCGAGAGTGGTCCTGGCGACGAGGACTATGCCGCGGCCGCCGACTACGAGCCTGGCGATGGCGGCGAGGAGACCCCCAAGCCCCGGGCCCGGCGGCGTCAGGCCAAGGCCGCTGTCGACGCCGAAGGTGACGCAGACGCCGAGGCGGTAGCGCCCGTACCCGACACCGCTACCGCTGAGGAAGAGTCGGAGGCCGGCGAAGCGGAGCCAGCAGAGCCCGAAGCCGCCGGACCCGAGTCGCCGGAGCCAGCCCCCGAGGAATGACCATGCCGCGGGCTGAGGACTTCCTCAGGCTCGCGGTCGGCGAGGGGCTCAGTCCCAGGGGACCCGTCTCAGCTGGTGTGGCTCCGGGATCGGCGTGGGCCGGGACTCCCTGGTCCGCAGAGGTGAGCTTTCCCGGTAGCTGGTTGAGCAGCCGGTGAGGTGCTCCCTTTTCGGGGACGCGGTCAAGATGGCGGTGCTTTGGGCCGATCCGAGCCGGCGCCAGGTCGCACTCTCCTGCCGGTTGCTGCCGGCATCGGCCAGCGTGTGGGCGGGATCGGCCAGCTCTGGACTGGCGCGAGCTCTGGCACAGTCATGGGCGGCTCCACGGCGACCATGGCCGCCACCCCGACGTATGTTCTTCCGGTCACCACACGAGCTCAGTTGCTGTTAGCGCGCGACCCACGACCACAACGCGGCTTGGGTGAGTTGGAGGCCGTCGACTTGCTCCAGGAGGAAGGCCGTGTATCCCTATGAGCGCTTTACCGAGAAGGCGAAGCTGGTCCTGACCCTGGCCCAGGACGAGGCGGAGAAGGCCAAGCTCTCCTACATCGGCACCGAGCACGTGCTCCTCGGTCTACTGCGGGAGGGGGACGGCTTGGCCGCCAAGGTGCTGGCCAATCTCGGGGTCGAGATCGAAAAGGTTAGGGAGACGATCGAGTCGGCCCTGGGGCGCAATGAGCGGATCATCGTCCAGCAGATCATCCCCACCTCCCGGGTCAAGCAGGTGATCGAGTTTGCCTTCGAGGAAGCCAAGCGGATGAACAACAGCTACGTCGGCACCGAGCACCTGCTGCTCGGCCTGCAGCTCGAGGGTGAGGGCCTGGCCGCCCGCGTGCTGGAGGACCTGGGCGCCAACCAGGACAAGGTCCGCGCTGAACTCGACAAGCTGCTGCAGCAGGGAGTGGGGGCGGAGCCCGCCCATCAAGGTCAGGGGTCGGCCCAGATCGACGAGTACTGCCTGGTCGACAGCATCGAGGAGGTCAACCGCCTGGCCGCCACAAACGGGTACGAGGTGGTTCAGATGACGGCGCGCGGCACTGAGTTGGTGTACCTACTGCGGCGCCACAACCGGCACGCCCGGATGAGAGGGCGATAAAGGTCCAAGCCTCTGAGTGAAACCTGCCTCTAGTCAGGGGAGTGTCGCCGCGGCCACCGCGTGGGCCGATTGATCCATCAACTTCCGCAGGTCCTCCCGAGCCTGACGACGTGCGCCGCAGCGTCCAGTCGGGGCCCTCTTGCGCGGGGCGCTCAACCGCCGGCGCCCAAGGCGGTCCTGCCGGCCTGGGGCTGGCCCTGTTACTAGTCTTGGACCCCAGTCGCCGGCGACCGCGGCCCGCTGATCTCGCAGCGATCGCAGCCCGGTCGCCGTTGACGCAGCTTGGTGAAGGGTGAGTACCCCGGGCGGTTGGCGGGGGGTGGGTTGGGCATAATGCGCTTGTGATCGGCACCGCATCGAGCCCGAGAGCCATACCCGCCCCGCTGGCGGTTCCCGCCAGTTGTCCCGCCCATCGGCTCCAGGAGAAGATCCGTGTACCCCTTTGAGCGCTTTACCGAGAAGGCCAAGAAGGTCCTGACCCTGGCCCAGGACGAGGCGGAGAAGTCCAACCACTCCTACATCGGTACCGAGCATCTGCTGCTCGGCCTCCTGCGGGAGGGGGACGGGCTGGCGGCCAAGGTGCTGGCCAATCTCGGTGTCGAGATCGAGAAGGTCCGGGAGACGATCGAGTCGGTCCTGGGGCGCAATGAGCGGATCATCGTCCAGCAGATCATCCCCACCTCCCGGGTCAAGAAGGTGATCGAGATCGCCTTCGAAGAGGCCAAGCGGATGAACAACAGCTACGTCGGCACCGAGCATTTGCTGCTCGGCCTCTTGATCGAGGGTGAGGGCATCGCCGCCCACGTGCTGGAGGACCTGGGCGCCAACCAGGACAAGGTCCGCCATGAGCTGGACGCGCTGCTGAAGGAGCAGGGCCTGGAGGACGAGCCCCCGCCGGAGCGCAAGAAGTCGAGCAAGACCCCTCTCCTAGACCAGTTCTGCCGCGACCTGACCGACCTCGCCACCAAGCACCAGCTGGACCCGGTGATCGGCCGTGAGATGGAGATCGAGCGGGTGGTCCAGATCCTCTCCCGGCGGACCAAGAACAATCCAGCGCTCATCGGAGAGCCGGGAGTGGGCAAGACCGCCATCGCCGAGGGCCTGGCCCAGTCCATCGTCAACCAGGAGATCCCGGAGTCCTTGGCCCACAAGCGGGTCCTGACCCTTGACATGGGTGGCCTGGTCGCCGGGACCAAGTACCGTGGCGAGTTCGAGGAGCGGCTGAAGAAGATTCTCGACGAGATTCGCTCCTCCAAGGAGGTGGTCCTCTTCATCGACGAGCTTCACACTCTGGTTGGGGCCGGCGCCGCCGAGGGCGCCATCGATGCCGCCAACATCCTCAAGCCGGCTCTGGCTCGGGGTGAGATCCAGTGCATCGGCGCAACCACCTTGAACGAGTACCGCAAGTACATCGAGAAGGATGCCGCCCTGGAGCGCCGCTTCCAGCCGGTCTTCGTCGAGGAGCCCAAGCTGGAGGAGACGGTCGCCATCCTCAAGGGGGTCCGCAGCCTCTACGAGAAGCACCACCGGGTGACCATCACGGACGACGCCGTCGCGGCGGCCGCCGAGCTCAGCGGCCGCTACGTCAGCGACCGCTCCTGGCCGGACAAGGCCATCGACCTCATCGACGAGGCCTCGGCCCGGGTCCGGATGAAGCTGACGACCACGCCGCCCGAGCTCCGAGCCAAGCAGCGCCAGGTGCGCGCCCTGCAGGCGCAGAAGGAGGAGGCGGTCGAGAAGCAGGACTTCGAGAGCGCGACCAAGCTCGAGGAGGAGGCCAAGCTGCTGAAGGCGGAGTACGCCCTGGAGGAGGCCTCCTGGCGGGAGGAGCTGGGCAAGACCACTCCCGAGGTCAACGAGGAGAACATCGCCTACATCGTGTCCTCCTGGACTGGGGTCCCAGTCAGCCGCCTCGTGGAGGCGGAGACCAAGCGGCTTCTGGCGATGGAGTCCGAGATCCACAAGCGCCTGATCGGCCAGGACGAGGCGGTGCGAATCGTCTGCCAGGCTGTGCGCCGCGCCCGCTCCGGACTCAAGGACCCGAGGCGCCCGATCGGCTCCTTCATCTTCCTCGGCCCGACTGGGGTGGGCAAGACCGAGCTGGCGCGGTCGCTGGCGGCGTTCCTCTTCGACAGTGATGAGGCCCTGATCCGCCTCGACATGTCGGAGTTCGCCGAGCGCCACAGCACCGCCCGACTGGTGGGTTCGCCGCCGGGCTACGTCGGCTACGACGAGGGCGGTCAGCTGACCGAGGCGGTGCGGCGCCGTCCCTACAGCGTGGTCCTATTCGACGAGATCGAGAAGGCCCACCCCGACTTCTTCAACATGCTGCTCCAGATCCTGGAGGACGGGCGCCTGACCGACGCCAAGGGCAAGGCGGTGAGCTTCGCCAACACCATCGTCATCATGACCAGCAACCTGGGCATCCAGGGCGTGGGCTCCAACATCTCCATGGGGTTCCAGACCGGGATGCCGGGGCCCAATGGTGAGGATCAGGAGCACGCCAAGATGCGAGAGCGCATCACCGACGAGCTCAAGCGGGCCTTCCGGCCGGAGTTCCTCAACCGCGTCGACGCCGTGGTCGTCTTCCACCGCCTCCACACCTATGAGATCCGCCAGATCGTGGATCTGCTGCTGGTCCGGGTGCGAGAGCACCTCCAGCGCCAGGGGCTGAGCCTGTACGTCACCGAGGAGGCCAAGGACCGCCTGGCGGAGCTGGGGTTTGACCGCCAGTTCGGCGCCAGGCCCCTGCGCCGCGTCATTCAGTCCGAGATCGAAGACCCTCTGAGCGAGGAGCTGCTCAAGGTGGAGTACTCGGCGGGTGACCTGGTGACCATCGACGTCGAGGAGGGCACGATCCGGACCCACGTGGTCCCGGGGCCGCCTCCCCCGGCCCACCCCGAAGAAGAAGGGCCGCCGGTGCCGGCGGGCGCTGGCGCCGCCGGCGGTGGCGGCGAAGGTGGCGCAAGCGCCTGATCCGGGGCCAGCTCCCGGAGCCGTGGTGACGGCATCCGCCCTTTCCCCCGAGCCAGGGCGGCCGGACCTGGAGCGGGCCTCCCGGATCGCCAGCCTCCTCGGGATGTCGGTGGGGGCGGTCCTAGGCACCCTCTACGCGACCGTCATCCTCACCACCTTCTCCCACAGCATCGCCAGCTGGGAGGCCAAGACCGTGATCCTGGTGGTTGGGCTGGGACTGGGTTGCGGCATCGGCTACCTGGTGGGGCCCGCGCTTAGCGTCAGGCCCTACGCCTGGGCCCAGGAGGAGCTGGCCCGGGTGCCGTTCACCGAACTGGTGGGGGCCCTCGGGGGGCTCTTGGCGGCCCTCTTGATCGCAGCCTTGGTCACGCTCATCGCCTCGGGGTTGCCGGGCGGTCTCGGGTGGCTCGTGGGCATCGTCTGCGCCTTCATCCTGGTGCCACTCGGGATCTCGGTGGGCCGTCGGCGGCGCCAGGAGATCTCGCAGCTGGCGACCCCACTCGGGGTGGTGCCCACCCCCACCCGGGTGGTGGTCGACACCAGTGCCGTGATCGATGGCCGCCTCTTGGACGTGGCGCGGTCCGGGTTCTGCCTTTACCGGCTCATAGTGCCGGAGTTCGTGCTGACCGAGCTCCAGTCGGTCGCCGACGCCAGTGATCCGGTGCGCCGGGCCCGGGGTCGTCGGGGCCTGGCGATGCTGGAGGAGTTGCGCTCCCTGCCGGAGGTCGAGGTCGAGTTCCCCAAGGTCGACTATCCATCCATCCCCGAGGTCGACGATCGGCTGCTCCGGCTGGCCCGCGAGCAGTCGGCGGCCCTGCTGACGGTGGACTTCAATTTGGCCCGGGTGGCCCGGGTGGCGGGATTGCCCGTGCTCAACCTCAACCAGCTGGCGACGGCGCTGCGGCCGGCGCTGGTTCCTGGCGAGGCCATCGAGGTCGACGTGATCAAGCCCGGGCGGGAGCCAAATCAGGGGGTTGGGTACCTCCCCGACGGCACCATGATGGTGGTGGAGGGCGGAAAAGAGCACCTTGGCCAGAGGGTCGACGCCAGCGTCCGCAGCGTGATCCAGACGGCTTCGGGGCGGATGGTCTTCCTCGAGCTCCAGTCCGCCACAGACGAGCCCACCCCACCCCTGGTGGCACCGACTCCGAAGCGCAGGGGCCCAGCCCGCCAGACCGCCTCGGGCAAGTGACGCGGGAGCGGCCCTCGGGGGGGACGACCGCCCTGGTCCCGGCGGCAGGTGCCGGGGCGCGATTCGGGGGTCCCAAGCTCTGGGCCCCGCTCGGCGGTCAGCCCGTGCTGGCCTGGGTGGTGCGGGCGCTGGGCGACCCGGCCAGCGGGGTGGACGAGCTGGTGGTGGTCACCGAGCGGCGAGACCACCGTCGGGTGATGGCGCTGGCGGCGGCCGTCGCTCCCCGGCTGGGCTGCCGCTGCGTCGAGGGCGGCTCCCGCCGGCAGGACTCCGTCGCCCGGGGGCTGGCCGTCTGCCAGCTGGAGATGGTCCTGGTCCACGACGGCGCCCGGCCCGGTGTGACCCCGGAGCTCTGCGCTCGGGTCCTGCAGGCGGCGCTGCTGGGCGGCGCGGCGACCGCCGTGCTCCCGGTAGCGGACAGCACTGCCCGAGTTAGGGGCCAGCGGCTAGAGGAGGTGCTGGACCGGGGTGAGCTGGCGGCGATCCAGACTCCGCAGGCCTTCCGGCGCCAGCTCTTGCTCCGAGCCCACGAATCCGCGCGCACCGTGGCACTCGCCGCTGACGACGACGCCGCTCTGGTCATGGCCCTGGGGGAGCCGGTGGCGGCAGTGCCCGGGGATGCTCGCAACCTCAAACTGACCAAACCAGAAGACCTGTTGGCGTTGCGATCGTGGCTGGCCACCCCCGGCTGGGCCCAGCTCTGATGTCGGCCTTTCCCGGGGTGGGCCTGGGCCTGGACGTGCACCGGTTGGTGCCACCGGGACCGCTGCGCCTGGGCGGGGTCGAGATCGCCCATCCCCGGGGCCTCAAGGGGCACTCTGACGGCGATGTCCTCTGCCACGCCCTGGCCGACGCCATCC
>JBOHUL010000061.1:0-15596 GCA_050734425.1 Candidatus Dormibacteria bacterium | reverse complement strand
TCCTGGCCGCGTCCGGGGCTCTGCCCAGGGAGGCGGAGCTGCCCCACCCCGCGGCCGAGCCCAACTTGCGCGTCGCCCTCTCCGCCCAGAGCCGCCTGGCCAAGGCCCGGGCCTGGCGCGCGCACCGCAGTCAGCGGCGGGCCATCGGCCAGGGCTGGGCTCGATCGATTCCAACGTGGCCGCTGGCGACACTGATGCCGGCGGAACACTTCGCCGAGCGGTCGCCCACGTGATGCCCGCCCCAGGCCGGCCCAGGTTGGGGGCGGCGGGACTCCTGGCCGTACTGGTCGCCCTGGGTGTGGCGCCTGCCCTGGAGCTGCGCTGGCGCCGGGTGCTGCAGCCGCCTCGCGACGACTGGCGTCGGGTGCCGGTCAGGCGCCGGGAGGGTTGCCGTCTGGGCGTCTCCTACCGGCCGTTGCAGGCCAGGGCTCTGGGCCTCGAACCCAGCTGGGTCCTCCGGCGGCTGCTGGATCTGGAGATCGAGAGCGTTCGGGTTGGCGCTTACTGGGACCGGATCGAGCGGGAGCCGGGGACGCTCGAGCTGGGGGCGTTGGATGCGACCCTGGACGCGGCCGCGCAGGCGGGCAAGCGGGTCGTGCTGGCGGTGGGGGCGGTCAAGACGTTTGGCTACCCTGAGCACTTCATCCCCCGCCGCCTGGCCCCCGAGGGCCTGCCAGAGGGCAGCGTCATCACCTCCGCGAGCCACCCTGAGCTGCACCGGGCTGCCCTGGACTTCGTCAGCGCTCTGGTGCAGCGGTATCGGGAGTACGACTGCGTCAGCGCCTGGCAGGTGGAGAACGAGGCCCTCGACCCCCTGGGCTGGGAGCACAGCTGGAGGCTCTCCCGGGAGTTCGTCCAGGCCGAGGTGGCGGCCGTCCGGCATCTCGATCCCGGTCGGCCCGTCGTCCTCAACGGCTATGTCCCCACGTCGCTGCTGGCGCGGCTGAACCAGCGCTGGCGCACGCGCGGTCAGGGGGATTCGCTGGCGTTCGCCCTCCACCTCGCAGACTCCGTTGGGCTGGACATCTATCCCCGCAACGCCCTTCTCGGTCGGGGTGGGCGCTCCCTCTACCTGTCCGGTGCGCAGCTTCCCTGGAATCGCATCGACTGGCGCCGTCTTCGCGCCGCGGCCGGCGCCCGCAAGAGCCAGCTTGTCGTGACGGAGGGCCAGGCCGAGCCCTGGGAGACCACGACCGTGCCGCCAGACATGGTGCCCCAAACCCCGTACAGCTGCGGCCCCGAGCGCCTGATCCTCAACTACAACCTCGCTCTGGGACCCCCGGGCGCTCCACCAGCGGTGTCCGACTACTTCTTCTGGGGATTGGAGTACTGGCTCCGGCGCGAGTCGCTTGGCGACCCGAGCTACATGGACGCCTTCGCCCGGATCCTTCGAGAGTCTTGACCCGCATGCCCGCCCGTCCGGGGCCGAGTCCGATCTTCCGCCAAAGCGCGCCGGCTTGGGGCTTCTGGGCGATGGTCGCCGCCTGGATCGCTTCCGAGATCGGCCTGCAGCTCCGCCACGGCGGTCGCTCCCGGGAGAGGGCGGCGGTCTCGCAGGACCAGGGATCCATGACCCGGCTCGTAATCAGCGTGTGGGCGGCTGTCCTGGTCGGGCTGGCCGCTTCGCGGTTCCTCCCCCGATTTCGGCTTCCCGGCTCGGGTCCGGGGGCGGTCTGGTCCGGCCTGACTCTGATGGCTGCGGGGATGGTGCTCCGTGCCTGGGCGGCCCGCACTTTGGGACGCTGGTTCACCGTCAGGGTGACCACCCTCCCCGACCAGCTGCTGCTGCAGAGGGGCCCCTACCGCTACCTGCAGCACCCCGGCTACACCGGAGCGCTTCTGACGCTTCTGGGATGTCTCGTCGCTTGCGCCAACCTGCTCGGGTGGCTCATGTTGGCGCCCGCTGTCTCCGCCTATCTCCGGCGGATGCGCATAGAGGACCTGGCGCTCAGGCAGCGCTTCGGAGCGGAGCACGAGGCGTATCAGGCCCGGCGCTGGCGGCTGCTCCCATTCATCCACTGAGCCCCGCTCGGGGGACGGTCAGGCGGACGGGGCTGAAGTTTGCCGGTGCTTCCGGTAGCGGCGGATGAGTTGGCTGGTTGAGCCGTCGTGGCTCAGCTGAGGTTCGGACTTGGCTCCGAGCTCGCCGATGATGCGCTCTGCCAGGATCTTGCCCAACTCCACTCCCCACTGGTCGAAGGAGTCTATCTGCCAGATCGCGCCCTCGGTGAAGGTCTTGTGCTCGTAGAGGGCGATGAGCTGGCCCAAGGTCCGCGGCGTCAAGCGTGGTAGCAGGATGGTGGTCGTGGGCCGGTTGCCCTGGCAGATGCGGTAGGGGATCTGCCAGGGCGGAGCACCGCTCTGGCGGAGTTCCTCCTCCCCGCGGCCGAAGGCGAGGCCCTCGGCCTGGGCCATGAGGTTGGCGAGGAGCAGCTGGTGGTGCCGGCCCAGGGGGTTGAGCGGCTCCAGGAAGCCGATCAGGTCGCAGGGGATGAGCTTCGTCCCCTGGTGGATCAGCTGGTAGAAGGCGTGCTGACCGTTGGTCCCGGGCTGGCCCCAGATGATGGGGCCGGTCTGGTAGTCGAGCTCCTGCCCCAGCAGGCTGACGTGCTTGCCATTGCTCTCCATCTCCAGCTGCTGCAGGTATGCCGGCAGGCGTCCGAGGTAGTGGTCGTAGGGCAGGATTGCCTGCGTCTCGCAGCCGAAGAAATTGTTGTACCAGACCGACAAAAGCCCCAGGATCACTGGCAGGTTGGCCCCGAGGGGGGCGCTGCGGAAATGCTGGTCCATCTCGTGGAGTCCGTCCAGCATCTCCTGGAACCGCTCCATCCCGATGGCGATCATCAGAGACAGCCCGATCGCCGAGTCATACGAGTAGCGCCCGCCGACCCAGTCCCAGATGGGGAACATGTTGGCGGGGTCGATCCCGAAGTCCCGGACCCCCTTCTCGTTGGTGGAGACGGCGGCGAAGTGGCGGCTGACCGCCTTTAGGTCGCCCCCGAGGCCCCCCACCAGCCAGTCGCGGGCGGTGGCGGCGTTGGTCAGGGTCTCCAGGGTGTGAAAGGTCTTGGAGCAGACGATGAAGAGCGTCTCGGCCGGATCCATACCCCGCGTGGCCTCGACGAAGTCGGTGGCGTCGATGTTGGAGACGAATCCGAGCCGCAGTTTGGGATCTGCGTAGTGGCGAAGCGCCTCGTAGGCCATCACCGGGCCTAGGTCCGAGCCTCCGATGCCGATGTTGACCACGTTGCGGATGGCCTTGCCGGTGTGCCCCTTCCACTCACCCTGGCGTACCCGGGCGGCGAAGTCTCCCGCCCGCGCCAGGACGCGGTGCACCTCCTGGACCACGTCGGTGCCGTCGACCTGGATCGACTCCCCCTCCGGCGCCCGCAGCGCCACGTGCAGGACCGCGCGCTGCTCGGAGGTGTTGATCCTCTGGCCCTGGAACATAGCCTGGATCCGCTCCTCCAGCTGGCGCTCATGGGCCAGCTCGATCAGGAGCGGCAGCGTCTCCTCGGTGATCCGGTTCTTGGAGTAGTCGAGGAATATCCCGTCCACCTCCAGTGACATCCGCTCCGCCCTCCGGTGGTCGCGGGCGAAGAGCTGCTGCAATCTGAGATCGCGGACCTGCTCGTGGTGTCGTCGGAGTGCGGCGAACCCAGGGCTCTCCGACAGCGGCAACCGTGGACCCGCGGCGACGGGTGTCAAGGCTGCGTGCTGCGTGCTGGCGGACAACTCAGCTGGCCGCCTTGAGCTTGTCCGCCTTGCCCTCGATGCAGTGCAGCAGGCTGGACCAGGAGTCGTCGAAGGCCTTGGCCCCCTCCTGCTGCAGCTCGAGCGCCGTCCGCCCGGGATCCGCCCCCGCCGCGGCCAGCTGCTCCAGGACCCGGCCGGAGTCGCCGCCGTCAACCGGGAGAGGCCCCTTGAGCTCCCCGTGGTCGGCGAAGGCGCGGATGGTCTCGTCCGGCATGGTGTTGACGGTGTGGGGTGCCGCCAGCGCCTGGACGTAGAGGGTGTCGGGGGCGCTCGGATCCTTGGTCGAGGTGCTGGCGAAGAGCAGCCGCTGCGGCCGCGCTCCCAGGTTGGCCAGCCGCTGCCAGCGGTCCGAGCCCAGCAGTTCGCGGTAGGCGCGGTAGCCCTGGGCGGCGGCGGCGATCCCGACTCTGTCCTTGAGTGCCGGCGGGACCTTGTCGGCCAGCTTCTTGTCCCAGCGGCTGACGAAGATCGAGGCCACAGAGTCGACCTCGGGGTTGAGGCCCTCCGTCACGCGCCGTTCCAAGCCCCGGAGGTAGGCCTCGGCGGCCTTCAAGTACTGCTCGGCGGAGAAGAGCAGGGTGACGTTGATCGGCACCCCGTTGAAGATCGACTCCTCGATCGCCGGGACCCCGGCCTCGGTGCCCGGGATCTTGATGAAGACGTTGGCCCGCTGGGCCTGGCGATGGAGCCGCGAGGCGGCCGCGATGCTGCCCTTGGTGTTGTCCGCCAGAAGCGGCGACACCTCAAGCGAGACCCAGCCGTCGACACCTGCGGTGCGGCGGTGGGTGGGGGCGAAGAGATCTGCGGCCTCGCGAAGGTCGGAGATGGCGAGGCGGAAGAAGATGTCCTCAGGCGATTCGCCCTGACTCAGGCCCTTGGCGATGTCCTGGTCGTAGAGGTCGCTGTGCTCTATCGCCTTGTCGAAGATGTTGGGGTTGGAGGTGAGACCGGAGAGGCCGTAATCGTCGATGTAGTTCTGGAGGGTGCCCTTGCGCAGCATCTCCCGGGTGATGTTGTCGAGCCAGACGCTCTGGCCCAGGTCCTGCAACTTGCGAATGGGGTTCATGGCTTCTCCTCGATGTCCCGATCGATCCCCGTCCCCCGCCCCCGCGGCCCAGCTCCGGCCCCCGTCGCCCCCGGCATCACAGTCCCGGGAAGGGCTCGGTCAACGATCCCAGCACCCGGGCGGCGCCCGCCTGCTCCAGTTCGTCCTTGGAGTAGTGACCGGTCGCGACCCCGATCCCGGTGGCGGAGGCGGCCCGAGCGGCCTCTATGTCCCTCGGAGTGTCGCCCACCACCATCACCTCCTCCCGCTCCAGCTTGCGCCCGTGGAGGCGGCTGGCCTTGCCGATCGCCAGCCGGGTGAGCTCGGTGCGGTCGGGTGAGTCGGAACCGTAGGCACCGAAGATGAAGAAGCGGTTGAGCTTGCCCGGAGCCATCTTGGTGCGGGCGGCTCCCTCCATGGCCCCGGAGACCACCCCCAGGATCACGCCGTCGTCTCCCAGGCGCTTCAGCGTCTCCTCGACTCCCTCGAATACCTTGTAGCCCGGGGAGTTCCAGATGTCGTCGGCCAGGTGGAGCAGGTACTTGGCGTAGACCGCGACCATCTCCTCGGAGCTGGGCTTGCGACCCAGCACCGCCTCGAAGGTCTCGCTGCCGACCTCGGGGTCGGTCTCGCCGGCCGAGGTGTGCTTGCCGATGTCGGCCTCGACCTCGTAGAGCTCCTTGAAGGCAAAGGCCCAGCTGCGCGCCCCCGCGCCGCCGGTGTGCACCAGGGTTTCGTCGATATCGAAGAGGACGGCCTTGGGCTTGGCCAGCTCGGCGCTCACGGGCCGGTGCGCTCGTCGTGGCCGCCGAACTGCTTGCGCATGGCCGAGAGGGCCTGGTTGGCGAACTCGTCCAATCCTCTAGACGAGAAGCGGGAGTAGAGGGCGGCGGTGAGCACCGGGGCCGGCACCCCCTCGTCGATGGCGGCGATCGAGGTCCAGCGGCCCTCCCCGGAGTCGGAGACCCGGCCCTTGAAGGCGGCGAGGTCTGGGTTCTCCTTGAGCGCGATCGCAGTCAGGTCCAGAAGCCAGCTGCCGATCACGCTGCCCCGGCGCCAGACCTCGGCGACGTCGGTGGTGTCGATCTCGTACTGGTAGTACTCGGGCTCTTCCAGAGGGGCGGTCTCGGCGTCCGTCTGCTCCGGGTGGGCCCCGACGTCCGCCCGGTGGAGGATGTTGAGCCCCTCGGCCAGGGCGGCCATCATGCCGTACTCGATCCCGTTGTGGACCATCTTGACGAAGTGGCCGGCGCCGCTGGGGCCGCAGTGGAGGTAGCCGTGCTCGGCCGCCCCGGGGGTGCCCATTCGGCCCGGGGTCCGCGGAGCCGAGCCCACCCCCGGGGCCACCGTCAGGAAGATGGGCCGGAGGTGCTCGTAGGCGGCGTCGTCGCCCCCGATCATCAGGCAGTAGCCTCGTTCCAGGCCGAAGATCCCCCCGCTGGTGCCGCAGTCGACCAGGCTCACCCCCTGCTCCTTGAGCCGCCGCGAGCGACGGATGTCGTCGCGGTAGTAGGAGTTGCCGCCGTCGATGATCATGTCGCCCGCCTGCATCAGGCGCGCCAGTTGCTCGATGGTTTTCTCGGTGATGTCCCCTGCGGGGACCATGACCCAGGCCGCTCGCGGCGGCTCCAGCCGCTGCACCAGCTCCTCCATCGAGGCGGCCCCGGTGGCCCCCTCCCGCGCCAGTCCCGCCACCGCCTCCTGGTTGAGGTCGTACACGACGCAGCGGTGACCGTCGCGCATCAGTCGCCGGACCAGGTTGGCCCCCATCCGGCCCAGTCCCACCATCCCCAGTTGCATCGGCTGCGAGCTAGCCATCCTCTACTCCTTCACGTCATCAAGATCATCGCCGATGTGCGGGACCGTCAGCCCGCGCCATCGGCCCTCTGCTTCTCAAGCCAGGGCATCTGCCACCCCGCATGGCCCCGGAGCAGCGCCGTCGCCTCCTCCGGTCCCCAGGAGCCGCGGTCATAGGGGTGGACCGGGGGCGGCTTGAGCAAGAGCGGCTGGACGATGCGCCAGGTCTCCTCGACACTGTCCTCGCGGGTGAAGAGTCGGTGGTCGCCGCGCATGGCGCTGGCCAGCAGCCGCTCGTAGGGGCTGAGCGGTGGTCCGAGCTCCTTGGCGAACGAGAGATCCAGGTGAACCGGCTGAGAGGTGCGGCGTCCGCTCCCCTGGGAGTTGAGCACTATCCGCAGCCCGGGGTCCGGGTCGATCCGCAGCACCACCTGGTTGGCCTCGGCCTGGGCGCCACCCCCGAGGAAGGCCAGCCGCGGGGGATGGCGGAAGATCAAGCGGACCTCGGTCACCCGCTCCGCCAGGGCCTTGCCCGCCCGGATGAAGAATGGGACGCCCAGCCAGCGCCAGTTGTCCACTCCCAGGCGGAGCGCGACGTAGGTCTCGGTCTTGGAACTGCGACTTACTCCGGGGACCTTGCGGTAGCCCCGGTACTGGCCCCTTATGTAGTGCTGGGGCTCGGCGTCGCCGATGGCCCGGAAGACCTCCACCTTCTTGTTGCGCAGAGCGTCAGCCTCGGAACCGGCCGGGGGTTCCATCGCCACCAGCGCCAGCACCTGCAACAGGTGGTTCTGGACCACGTCCCGAAGCGCCCCCACCGCGTCATAGAAGGAGCCCCTGTCCTCGACTCCGAAATCCTCAGCCAGGCTGATCTGGACGCTGGCGACGTGGTCCCGGTTCCATACCGGCTCCAGGAGGTCGTTGGCAAAACGCAGGAACTGGATGTCCATCACCGGTTCCTTGCCTAGGAAGTGGTCGACCCGAAGGATCTGGTCCTCTTGGAGGATGGCACCCAGCTCCTGGTTCAGCTGGCGGGCCGACTTGAGGTCGTGCCCGAAGGGCTTCTCCACCGCCACCCGCGCCCCCTTGGCCAGGCCCGCCTGGGCCAGGCTCTCGACGATGGGGGCGAAGAGGTTTGGCGGCGTCTCCAGGTAGAAGAGGGGCGACTTCATTCCCTTTATCCGCTGGCCCAGGCGGCGGTAGGTGTCGGCGTCGCCGAAGTCGCCGGGGACGTAGGAGATCCGCTCGGCGAAACTCTCGAAGCGAGGCTTGGATAGACGCAGGCCCGAGTCGCGCAGGCTCTGGCGGATGTGCTCCAGGAGCTGCTCCAAGGACCACTCGTCCTTGGCGACCCCTATCACCGGCCGCTCCAGGTGGCCATGCTCCGCCAGCCGGAAGAGCGCGGGGAACGTCATCTTGCGAGCCAGGTCCCCGGTGATGCCGAAGATCACGAGGGCGCCCGCCTCGGGAGAGCTTGACTTGGCCAAAGACCACCTCCAGCGCCAGCGCGCAGAAATGTGCCGGCGTTCCCCTGCCGAGGACCCCGCCCTCACCACCTTAGCGCCGCAATCTCCCAAACAGCGAGGAGGTGCGTGGCACCATCGGCAGCGCGCCCTCGCCCCAGGCGAGGATGGAACCTGACCCCCGGTGGCCGTTCCGTTCTAGAAAGTGCGCCGGGCCATCGCCCAGGCCCAACGCCCGCACCTGATTGTCGGTACGCGCGGCGGCAGGGCTCCCTGGCGCTTGCGGCCTCGGCCACCAACGCGCTCCCCAGCGCCACGGTCTGCCCGTCGGTCTTACCTTGTGGGGGTGGAACTAGCCTCAGCCGCGGGGCCGACGCCGCCGCCCCGTGACGCGCCGCCCCCTTCGGGCGAGCAGTACGAGATCGGGTGGGGCGACCAACGCGCCACGATCGTCCAAGTGGGGGGCGGCATCCGTGAGTACCGCCAGGGCGACCGGGACGTGCTCGACCCCTACCCGGTCGATGCCATCTGCGACGGGGCCCACGGCATGCCGCTGGTGCCCTGGCCCAACCGCCTCGGCGATGGCCGCTACCACTTTGAGGGCCGGGATTACCAGGTGGCCCTGACCGAGCCCGAGAAGCAGAACGCCATTCATGGCTTCCTGCGGTGGCGGCCCTGGGCCCTGCACCACCGCGAGGGCTCGCGCCTGACTCTGGCGGCCACCATCTTTCCAATGCCCGCCTTTCCCTTTCAGATCCTGGTGCAGGTGGAGTACCGCCTGGGCGACGAGGGACTCGAGGTCGCCACCACCGCCACCAATCGAGGCCGCTGGCCCTGCCCATATGGCGCCGGCCAGCACCCCTATCTCTCGCCGGGCCAGGGGCTGCTAGACGGCTGCACCTTGGAACTGGATGCCAAGACGCGGATCCTGACCGACCCCGAGCGCCAACTGCCGACAGGACTGGAGCCGGTCGCTGGCACCGACTACGACTTCCGCCAGGCCAAGCGGTTGGGCCAGCTGAAGGTCGACTACGCCTTCACCGACTTGGCCAGGGACGATCAGGGCCGGGCCTGGGCCCGGCTCACCGGCAACGACGGTCGGCGGGCCGAGGTCTGGGTGGATTCGAGCTACCCCATCCTCGAGCTCTACACCGGCGACACGCTCGCCCCCAAGCGCAGGCGCCGTGGCCTGGGGACCGAGCCCATGACCTGTCCGCCCAACGCGCTTCAGACGGGGGAGGGGGTGATCCGGCTCGACCCCGGGCAGTCGGTGACGACCAGGTGGGGGGTTACGCTCAGCTAAGCGACCGCTCCCGTTCTCGAGTTCCGCCGTAGCTGGTCAGAGGGACTCCGGGAGTTTGGCGGTGGCCCGCCAGGGCGGGCGCCACTCTCGGTGCGGGTAGCGGCGGTGGCCACCCCCGGCCCTCAGCAGCACCGGCCGCGCCCACCAATTCCGCCACGGGCTGGTTCCGCTGTACAAAGGAGGCGTTGGCCACCCACCCCGGCCGCGACCCTCGCCGGTGGTCGCCAGGGTCCAGCCGGGCAGGAGTCGCGGCGGGTTGCAGTTCAGGGCGCGTCGAGCGCCACTACTCGATACGCCGTGGCGAAGGTGTTCCCCAAGTGGCCGCCTCCGACCTATACTCGGCCCTACATTTGCACCGGTCCCCGCGAGGGAGAGCGGGGGATTGCGGAGGGACTGTATGCACGTAGTCAGCCTGCCGACGTCGGCGTTTCCACCTCTGGCATTAGGGTTCTTCGGCCTGGGGACCGGTTACCTGATCTACGGTCCCCAGGAACTGTTCCGGTTCCCCAAGCGCGACGCCAGGGTGGACCTGGCGACAGGTATCTGGGGCATATGGCTGCCTGGCTTCTGCCAGTTCGTCACCGGCTTCTACCTCTTCATTGGACTGGCCTGGTTCCACAGCTTCAGCGCCGGGCCCCTCTACGACGCGGCCCTGGCGTTCTCCGCCTACGGCATCCACTGGTTTGCCATCGGCTACAACCGGCTCAAGGGCGCCGACGCCCGGCCCAGCAGCTTCATGGCCATCGCATTCCTTCTCATCTCGATCCTGGGGATGATCGTCTTCTTCAACGCCGGCGATGTCCCGGTGGGTCTGCTCTTCGTGGGCCTGACGTGCATCTACGCCAGCGACGTCTTCGCCAGCCAGAAGATCGATCTGGGCGAACGGGCGCTGGGGTTCTTCCATCTCTGGACCGGGTTGTGGCTGATGTACCTAATGTTCGCCGCCACCTTGAACTTCTCCAACGGGTTCCACCTCTGGCTCTAAGTCGCGACTGACCGGCCCGTGGGTGGGGGGCGCCACGCCTCCCACCCCGCGGACCAGGTGATGGAGGTGAGTCACCACGTCACCTCGGAGTCCCAGATCAATCCCGACGGTCTCTGGGGCCCCGGCCCGGGTCCTATCCCGGCCATCCAAGGGGACGGCTGGCGGCGGCGCTAGGCCCGAATCAGCCCCCGGAGCAGTGACACCGGCGGCGAACCGTGGGCCAGGACCTCGTCGTAGGAGGTCATCGGGGCCAACGCCTGGAACAGGTCCTGCAGCTCGCTGTAGCCGACGAAGTACGTGGACAGCTGAGCCGAGGTGAGGCAGGCCCGGCGCCACTTGTTCTCCGCCTCCGAACGCTCCTGGAATCCCCGCTCGACCATCATCGCGACCGCCTCCTCCCGGCTCATGTCCTGGACGTGGACGGCGGCGTCGAGTAGGGCGTTCATCGCGGTCCGGATCTGCATTTTGAGCAGCTGGGTTCGGGCCGGAAGACCGCCCAGGCCGAACTCGCCAACGATCCTCTCGGCCTGGCAGGCCCAGCCCTCGACAAACGGGCCGTTGTAGAAGGCGCGCCTGACCTTGGTCGGGCCCCGGAAGCGCCGTGCCACCGCCAGTTGCAGGGCGTGTCCGGGGGTGGCCTCGTGGGCCATCAGGATCACCATCATCGCCGAGTTAATTTCGCGGTAGAAGGACTCGACCTGCTCTTTGGACCAGCTCTGTGGCGTCGGGGCGATCATGACCTTGGTCCGGGCACCCTCCTCGAAGGGCCCGGCGGGCATGCAGTAGGCCGAGGCGACACCGCGCATGAACTCGGGGACGACCTCAAGGTCGAAGAGGTCTTGGGGGACGGTGAAGAGTCCCGACTCCCGGACCGCGCGGTCCAACTCCGCGGTCGCGGCCCCGGCCTCGGTCAGGACCGTGCTGTCGTCAGGCCGCCGCTCCGCCACCTTCTCCAGGGCCAAGCGGATCCGCTCGGCGGCCGTCCCCCGGCCGTCCGTCAGCTCGCCGCTGACGTCCGCCAGCTCTGCGCTCGCCTCCTCCACCCGACGCTGGGCTCGGGACAGGACGTCCTGCGATTCAAGCGGCGAGTGCAGCGCCAGCCGCAGCTTGCGCTGGAACCGCTGCGGCCCCAGGCGGAAGTCCCCGGATGCCGACTCGAGCGTTTCCTGGAGGTGGGCTCCGAAGCGCTCCCAGGCGGCGAGCGCCTGGCTCTGGGCCTTGGCCACCCGCCCCCGCAGGCCGATGTCGGCAATGCCCCGGGCCAGCTGGTCGATCGAGCCCTGGATCAGCTGGACTACCCCTGGGTGCTGCTGGAGCGCGGTCTCAACGTGGACCCGGGGTGGATTCTGGAGCTGCTTGAGCCCGACCTCGACCAGCTCCGGGATCTGTTCCAGGCGAGAGCAGAGCCCTCGCAGGCGGCGCTCGGGAGTTTGGGTGGCCTGCGACAGCAGCGGGAAGAGCCCGTTGCCGGGGTTGTAGAGGAGGGGATTCCAGAGATGGGCCCGCTCCTCCTGGTCGAGGAAGGTGCGCAGCTCCAGCTCGTCGCGGAGGATCAGCAGGTCGGCCGCCGCCTCCGGCTCGAGCGAGGCGGCGTCCCACTGCTCAAGCGCGCGAAGGTGGCTCTGCCAGCGGCGCATCCGCTCGTCGACGGCGGCCTGGTCGCGCGCGGCCAGCCGGTCGTCGAAGCGGTGGTCGCCCAGGTCGGTGGCCTCCTCGGGGCTCTGCTCCAGGAGGTCGTCGACGATGGCGTCCGCCAGCTCGGTGAACTCGGCCATCCGCGCCCCAGTATCCCAGCCTCGCCGCCGCCTGACCGCCTTCGGCGCCGGTTACCATCGGACGAGGACGGCACCGCGTTTTCCAGGGAGGTGCAGGCGTTGGGGCGATGGAGCGTGGTCTGCGGTGCCAGCGGTGGTCTGGGTCCGGCGGTTTGCCGCCAGCTGCTGCGCCGGGGCGATCAGGTGGTGGCGGTGGCGGCGCCGCAGGAGAGTCGCACAGAGCTGCAGCGGCTTCTGCCGGAGGCCAGCTGGGAGCAGGCTGACCTGACCGATCCGAGCCAGACGGCAGGGCTCTGGGCGCGGATCGACCGTCTGGGCGACAGCGTGCGCTGGTTGGTCAACGTCACCGGCGGCTACCGCGGCGGCCACGCCCTGGACACCAGCGACGACACCTACCGCTTCCTTGTCGCCCTCAACCTCGACAGCTGCTGGTGGTCCTGCCGTGAGGGTGGCCGCCGGATCGCGGAGGGCGGCGGGGGCGGCATCGTCAACTTCTCGGCCCGTCCCGCCCTCCAGGGAGGCTCCGGTGCCGCCGCCTACGCCGTCTCCAAGGCGGGGGTGCTGCGCCTGAGCCAGGTTCTAGCCGAGGAGCTGGCGCCCCGGGGGGTTCGGGTGAATGCCATTCTCCCAACCTTGATCGACACGGCCGCCAACCGGGCGAATCGGTCCGAGGAAACGATGCGCAAGGCGGTGTCGCCGGAGGCGATTGCCAGCGTCGTGGAGTGGCTCTGCAGCGACGCCGCCAGTTCATTGAACGGCGCCACCCTCACGGTCTGAGGTCCGAGTGGGGGCGGCAGCACCCGTCCTTGTATAGCCTCAGCTGCCCAGGCGCAGGATCTCTCTCACCACCGCCAGCGTCTCGCTTCTGACCGGGTCCAGGTCGGCATCCTCCAGCGTCTTCATGGTGCCGATGGCTCCCCCCAGGACGGCGCCCATGGCGGCCAGGACCCGAACCCGGTCGCGCAGAGGGATGTCCGGATCCGAGGAGAAGGCGTTCCAGTACCGCTCCATCTGCTCGTGCTCCCTGGCGTGCTCCGGGTCCTGCTGTCGTAGCCCCTGGACCGCGGTCGGGTTGCGCTCCATCATCCGGAAGACCCGGTGGTTGGCCAGGAAGCCATCCATCAGGACCTGAATCGCCTGGAAGACGGCCTCGCCGTCGACTGGTCCCTTGCCCTTCGGCAGAACGTCGAGGCCATGGTTGCCCACGAAGTGCAGCCGCTCCACCAGCATTGCGAGGATCTCCTCCTTGCTCTTGAAGTGGTAGTAGAGGGCGGCCTTGCTGACCCCAACCCGCTCGGCCACCTCGCGGAGCGAGGTCTTCTCGAAGCCCTGCTCAGTGAAGAGGTCGAGTGCCGCCGCCAGGATCGCCTCTTTGGTCTTGGCCGCGGGAGGCGCTGGTGGAGTGGGCGGTGTCGCCGGCGGAGGCGACTTCCGGGGGGGCGCGCTCCTGCTTACTTGACGGCCGGTAGGAGCAGCTTCTACCATCGCGGACTAAGTTTACCTGCCGGACGGTAAGGAGGTCGCCGGTGGACGATCCCATCTCGGTAGAAGGTCTGGTCAAGGTATACGGGACCACCAGGGCCCTGGACGGGCTCGACCTCACCGTGGAGCGGGGCGCGGTGATGGCGGTGCTGGGGCCCAACGGGGCCGGCAAGACCACCCTGACCCGGATCCTGGCCACCCTGGCCAGGCCATCCGCGGGACGAGCGCGGGTGGCGGGTTTCGACGTCGTCAACCAGCCCCGGCAGGTCCGGACCAGGATCGGGATCACCGGGCAGTCGGAGAGCATCGATCCCTTCCTGACGGGGCGCCAGAACCTGGTCATGGTGGGGGAGCTGAGCCGGCTGCCGCGGCGGGTGGCCAAGGCCCGGGCGGGTGAGCTCCTGGACCGATTCGAGCTCCGCGAGGCCGCTGACCGCATGACCAAGACCTACTCCGGCGGGATGCGCCGCAAGCTGGATCTGGCCGCCAGCCTGGTCACCCAGCCCGAGGTGCTGTTTCTCGACGAGCCCACCACTGGGCTCGACCCGCGGGCCCGGATCGGGATCTGGTCTTTGGTCCGGGATCTGGGGCAGCTGGGGACCACCGTCCTCTTGACCACCCAGTACCTGGACGAGGCCGACCAGCTGGCCCACCAGGTGGCGGTGGTCGACCACGGCCGGGTGATCGCCCGGGGGACCCCAGACGAGCTCAAGAGCCAGGTGGGGGGAGCGGTCCTGGAGGTGACGCTCACCCCGGGAGCGGACGTCCTGGGGGCATCCCGCCTGGTGGAGGCAGCGACCGGGGACCAGGTCAGCCGCGACGAGCGCCGCCAGCGCCTCTCGCTGCCCGCGAGCTCGGCGCCGGGCCAGGTGACCCAGGTGGTCCGGGCCCTGGATCAAGGAGGCGTCCTGGTCGACCAGGTCCAGGTCCGCCGCCCTGCCCTCGACGACGTCTTCATGACGCTCACCGGCCATCACGCCGAGTCCGGGGAGGCGGCGTGACCGCGGCACCCCTGACCGGAGCCCACGGTTTTCAGGGTCATCCCGGCGAGGGACGGCTGTCCCGCTTCGGCTGGTTTCTCCGCGACGTGGTGGTCCTCTGCCGCCGCAGCCTGGTCCACGTGGTCCGCGACCCAGCCCAGCTGGCCGACGTGACCATCCAGCCGATCATGTTCACCGTCCTCTTCACCTACGTCTTCGGCAGCGCCATCCGCCTCCCGGGCGGGGGCAACTACCACGAGTACCTGGTGGCCGGCATCTTCGGCATCACCATGGCCGGAGCTGCGCCGGGGGTGGCGGTGGGGCTGGCCACCGACATCAAGAGCGGCATCATCGAGCGCTTCCGGGCGCTGCCGATGTCCCGGGCGGCGGTGCTGACGGGGCGGCTCAGCGCCGACCTCCTCACCGCCGTCCTGGGGCTGCTGGTGGTCGTGGCGGTCGGCCTCCTGGTCGGCTGGCGGGTGCACACCTCCCCGGCCGACGTTGCCGCCGGGTTCGGGCTGGCGCTTCTGTTCAACTACGCCATGAGCTGGGCCGGGGCCGCGGCGGGGATGTTTCTGCGGAGTCCTGAGTCGGCGCAGGCCATGGCATTTGTCGTCTTCTTCCCGTTGATCTTTGTCTCCAACGCCTTCGTCGCCCTGCAGAACATGCCCGTCTGGCTCCGAGTCGTAGCCGAGTGGAATCCGGTCAGCACCGTGACCGCCAGTTGCCGGGAGCTATTCGGCAACCCCAACCCCTCGGCGAGCGTGCAGGCGTGGCCCCTGCAGCACCCCGAGCTGGCGACGGCGATCTGGGCCCTGGGGCTGCTGCTGGTGTTCGTGCCGCTTTCGATCCACCTGTACCGGCGGGAGAATCTGGGCTGAGCTCGCGCCGACCGAAGCGCTGCGCCAGGCTCGTCGGGGGCTGCGACAGCGACCGGAGTTCGGCACCACCGATCCAGAACGAGACGCGGCGCCGGCTTGAGATCTACGGAGCCAGATCACCGTCTTTGG
>JBOHUL010000060.1:0-11600 GCA_050734425.1 Candidatus Dormibacteria bacterium | reverse complement strand
GGCTGGACGTGTGTGCGTGCCGCGGTCGCACTGCAGGGCACGGCAGTCTGATTATCGGGTACGTCCCCCTCCGGTCATCGCCACCATCCGGCATGTGCACCATCCGTCCAAGCCGACGACGGCGGCGTGGTCGCCGAGTTCGAACTGGAACCATGGTCAGGCTTGCATCCTGAGCGGAGGCCGCAAGCGCCATGCGTCTCTGCCTGGCCGGACCTTCCTTCGGAGGAGGTCGGCGCTGCGCGTGCGTCAACCACCGTCGCGACACAAATTGTGGTCCCCGTGGAGGTGCGGCGGCGGATGCCTGGGCCTCGCAGTTCCTGCAGCTGCGGCAAGCGAGTTTCTTAGCGGCTACTCCCCCACGCTCCCGTCGATCGCCTCTCGAAGGAGATCGCAGTGGCCGATGTGGCGCGCCGTCTCCTCGATCAGGTGGAGCAGGATCCAGCGCAGCGAGAACTGCTCCTCCGGATGCCGGCGGGAGACCTGGTCCAGCCCGCTCGCCCCTGCCACCACCTGGCGGCTGCGCTCACAGGCCTCGAGATAGCGCTGGCGGACCGCCTCCGGCTCCAGCTCGGCTCCATTGCGGAACTCCCAGTCTGGATCGCTCTGGAAGTCCACCGAGGCCCAGGGCTCGCGCGGCTTCTGGTCCAGGAATTCCTGCTCCAACCAGCCCTCCTCCACCACCGCCAAGTGGTAGACGATCCCCCCCAGGCTGAGATTGGAGCTGGGGAGGCGCAGGCCCATCTCTTCCCTTGATAGCCCCGCCGTCTTGACCAGGACCGTCTCCCGCTGCCGGTCGAGGAACTGCTTCAGCGACTCCAACTCGCCAACGGCCAGAGCTGGTTCTCCCCTCCCCCACAGGGCCAGGGCCGCCAGGACCCGCTGCATCAAGAGCCGGGCCGCCGGCTCGTCATAGCTGGCCAGACTGTTGTCGGCGAAGAGGTGCCGGTCACCCGGGTAGAGGAACAGTTGCGCCCGGTGCACCTTCTGCACCAGAGCCCGGGCCGCCTCGATGTCGCCCTCGTCGACGAAGAAGGGGTCGTGGTCCATGGCGTGGATCTGCACCGGTATCCCGGGCCAGCTGCCGTCTCCGAACTCAGAAAGAGGAAGGCAGCCATGGAAGAAGAGAGCCCCCCGAGCCCCCGGCTTGGTCTGGGCCAGCGCCTGGGCCGACATCACCCCGAGGGAGAAGCCGGCGTATACAACGTCGTCAGGCAGTCCCTCGACGGCCCGCCGGCCTCGCTCCAAGACCTTGTCGAACCCGATCTCTTGGGCATGGGCCACCCCCTCCTCCACGGTGGCGAAGGTCCTCCCCTCATAGAGGTCGGGCACGGTGACCTGGTGGCCGGCGGCTCGAAGCTCGTCGGCGAACTTGCGGACACCCTCGGTCAGTCCCTGCGCGTGGTGGAAGAGGATCACGTTCGTCATCAATAGCCCTCGGCCTGTTGGTGGCTGCTTGGTTCCACAGGCTAGAGGCAGATGCGGACAGCAACAGTCCTCATTTGGTGCAGACTGTGGCCATGGCTGAATCCCAGGTGCGGCTCCTGAGGCTGATCGGCCATGTGCAGCGCCGCCCCGGCCTCTCTGGCCCGGAGTTGGCCCGTGAGCTGGGGGTGACCAGTCGGACGCTTCGGCGCGACGTGGCCCGGCTACGGCGCTCGGGGTACTCGGTCGCGGCCCAGCCGGGGCCCGGCGGTGGCTACCGCCTTGGCCCCGGAACCCTCCCTCCGCTGCCTCTGGACGACACTGAGGCCAGGGCGGTGGCGGTCGCGCTGAGCGGCTCGCCTCGACGCGGGCCGGCTGGCATCGAGGCCCCCGAGCCGGGGTCCCTGGCCAAGCTCGACCACCTGCTGCCGACTCCGCTGCGCCAGCGCGTGGCCACCCTGCGCCGGGCCACCATCTCCTTGGACAGGGGCCGAGCCACCGTGCCCACGGAACGGCTGGTGGCCCTGGCCGAGGCCTGCCAGGAGCGTCAGCGGGTTCGCTTTCGCTATGGCAGCCTCGACGGGAGGGCGGGGCGGCGAGAGGGCGAGCCTCATCGGCTGGTGGCAACCGACGAGCACTGGTATCTGCTCTGCTTCGACCTGGACCGGAGTGACTGGCGCACCTTCAGGGTGGACAGGATCGATGAGGTGGAGCGGACGGGCGTTGGCTTCGTCCCACGAGAGCTCGACGATCCCGCGGCGATGGTCGCTCGAGCGGTGACCACCGCCCCCTACCGCTTCCGGGTGGTGGTCGACGTGGCCGCTCCGGCGGAGGCGGTGGCGGGGGTGGTCTCCCCCAGCATCTGCATGGTCGAGCCGAACGGCGAGGGGTGTCGCCTCACGTTCGGCGCCGACCGCATCGGCTGGGCGGCTGGCTTCCTGGTCGATCTGGAGTGCCCCTTCTGGGTCCGGGAGCCGGAGGAGGTGCGCCGGTACCTGCGGCAACTCGGGCGGACTCTGGTCCTGGCTCATCCATCAGGTTCTCCCGCTGGGCCCCACAGCTCCGCCCGCCGCCGCGGCAGCCGGTGAGCGCGCCTGGCTCACGGGAGGCAGCCGCGGCTGGGGCCATGGGGACACGCCGCTCTCCGCCCTGACTCAGGTCCCGCGCCGCCGCCCGCCCTTCGGGCGAGGCGCTTGGCGAGATCGGTTAGCGTTACCCAGATGATGTCGGGCCGATTCCGCGCGCTCCGGTCCCTGTGGCGCATTCGCAGCTATCTCGGCCGCTACCGGCTCCAGATGACGGTCATGGTGGTGGCCGCCGTGGTCGGGGTGGTGGCGAGCCTGATCGTGCCGCTCGTCACCGAAGCCGTCATCAACGGACCCATCGCCCACCACCAGTTGGGCGGTCTCTGGGGTCTTGGTGGGCTGGCAATCGGCTTGGGCGTCGCACAGGCCACCATGATCTTCACCCGGCGCTGGATCCAGGCGAGCGCGGTCACGGGCATCGAGACCAGCATTCGCAGCGACCTCTTCGGCCACCTCCAGCGCCTTCCGGTCGCCTTTCACGACCAGTGGCAGAGCGGCCAGCTACTCTCGCGGGCGACGGTCGACCTCAGCACCATCCGCCGCTTTCTTGGCTTCGGGCTGATCTACCTCTTCGTCAACGGCTTCCAGGTGATCGTGGTGGTGGTTCTCCTGATCGGGCTGGATCTGCCACTGGGGCTGATAGTTGCGGCGTCCGTCGTTCCCATCGTCTGGCTCTCGCAGCGGTTCGAGCGCGGATATATCAAGGTCTCCCGCCGGGTCCAGGACCAGCAGGGCGACCTGACCACGGTGGTCGAGGAGGCGGCGGCCGGCATCCGCGTGATCAAGGCCTTCGGGCGCCGCCATCACGTGTACGGCCGCTTCGACGAGGGGGCGAAGACGCTCTACGGCACCTCCATGGACAAGGTCGGCCTTACCGCGAAGTTCTGGTCAGTGCTCGAGCTGATCCCCAACCTGGTCATGGTCTTGGTGGTGCTGTTGGGGGCGCTGGCGGTGGGGCAGCACTCCTTGACACTGGGGGGCCTCGTCGCCTTCGCCACCCTGTTCTTGCAACTGCAGTGGCCGGTGGAGTCCGTGGGCTACATCCTCGCCAGCGGCCAGGAGGCGCTCACCGCCGCCGACCGTATCTACGAGGTCTTCGACGTCACTCCCACGATCTTGGGCGGCGCCGAGGACCTGGCCCGGGCCTCGGGACGGTTGCGCTTCGAGGGGGTCAGCTTCCGCTATCCCGGCTCCGACCGCGAGGTCCTCCACGACGTCTGGCTGGACGTCGCCCCCGGAGAGACCGTAGCCCTGGTGGGGGCCACTGGCTCGGGCAAGACCACTCTGGTCGGGCTCGTGCCTCGGCTCTACGACGTCACCGGAGGCCGCGTCACCCTGGACGGCGTCGACATCCGGGACCTCGAGCTTCCCACGCTGAGGCAGTTGGTGGCCACGGCCTTCGAGGACCCCACCCTCTTTTCCGCCAGTGCCCGGGAGAACGTGATGCTGGGCTCGCCCGATGCCAGCGACCAGGCAGTCGCCAGCGCCCTGGCCACGGCCCAGGCGGACTTCGTCTACGACCTGCCCTGGGGGCTCGCCACCCGGATCGGAGAGCAGGGGCTCTCGTTGTCGGGCGGCCAGCGCCAGCGTCTGGCCCTGGCCCGGGCCATCGTCGGGCGGCCCCGGGTCCTGGTCCTGGACGACACCCTGACCGCGCTCGACGTTCATACCGAGGCCAAGGTGGAAGAGGCGCTGCGGCGGGTCCTGGGCGGGACCACCGGGTTGGTCGTGGCCCATCGCCCCTCGACCATCGTCCTGGCCCAGCGGGTGGCCCTGCTGGACCAGGGGACGATCACCCACGTGGGGACCCACTCCAGGCTCATGGCAGAGGTTCCCACCTACCGGGCGATCCTGGCCCAGGAGGTTGAGGAGCAGCCGGCCGCCTCCGTGGAGCAGGTGTCATGACCACCATCGACAGCTGGCGCGGCGTCGCCGGCGAGGACCAGGAGGAGATCGGACGCTCGGCGTCGATCTTCCTTCGGGCTCGGTCGCGCCGGCTCCTGGCCAGCCTGCTCCGCCCCCACCAGCGGGCCGTGGTCGCGGTGCTGTCCCTGGTGGTGCTGGAGAACCTCGGACGGCTCGCCATCCCGTTCCTCGTTGGGGTGGGCATCGACTTCGGCATCCCGCCGCTGCTCCACGGCAAGGGGGCGGCGGTGCTGCTGGCCACCGCGCTCGCGGTGCTGGCGGCGGCCGTCGCCCAGGCCGTCAGCCGCCGGATCTTCTTTCAGGTTTCGGGCCGGGTCGGGCAGGACATCCTGCTGGAGCTACGCCGACGGGTCTTCGACCACTTCCAGGTGCTGTCCGTCAGCTTCCATGAACGCTACACCTCGGGGAGGGTGATCTCCCGGCTGACCTCGGACATCGACGCCATCTCCGCCCTGCTGGAGACGGGGGTGGACAACCTCATCTCGGCTTTGCTGCTGGTGGTGGGCACAGGGGTGCTGCTCCTGGTGCTGGACTGGCAGCTGGGACTGGTGACCCTGGCCGGCTTCCCGATCCTGATCTGGCTCACCGTCTGGTTCCGGGGGCAGTCCTCGGTTGCCTACCGCCGGACCCGCCAGACCGTCGCCATGGTGATCCTGCACTTCGTCGAGTCGATGCGAGGGATCCGGGCGGTGCAGGCCTTCCGCCGGGAGCCCCGCAATCAGGCCATCTTCGATGAGGCCAACGACGCCTACCGCCTCGCCAACCGCTCCTCGATGCGCTTGGTCTCGGTCTACGGCCCGAGCGTGATGCTCATCGGGAACGTCATGGTCGGGGTGGTCCTGATCTATGGCGGCTACCGGATCATGACCGGGGCCATGGCGGTCGGGGTGCTGGCCTCGTTCCTGCTCTATTTGCGCCAGTTCTTCGAGCCGATGCAGGACATGAGCGAGTTTTACAACTCCTTCCAGGCCGCCAACGCCGCCCTGGAAAAGCTGTCTGGGGTGCTCGAGGAACGACCCAGTGTGGTCTGGCCCGAACGACCGCGGCCGCTGCCCCGTCCCCTGGGGGAGATGCGCTTCCAGGAGATCCGGTTCGCCTACCGCGAGGCGGTCGTGCTCCCCCACCTGGATCTCGAGATCCCAGCGGGTCAGACGGTGGCTCTGGTGGGGCAGACCGGCGCCGGCAAGACCACCGTGGCCCGACTGGCCGCCCGCCTCTACGACCCCGCGGAGGGTCGGATACTCCTCGACGGCGTCGACCTCCGGGATCTTGACGAGCCCACCCTTCGACAAGCGGTGGTGATGGTGACCCAGGAGAGCTACATCTTCTCCGGAACGGTCGCGGAGAACATCCGCTTCGGCCGGCCCGAGGCGACAGCCCAAGAGGTCCAGCGGGCGGCGGGGAGCGTCGGCGCCGACACCTTCATACGGGAGCTGCCCCACGGGTACGACAGCGACGTGGGCAAGCTGGGAGGCCAACTCTCAGCCGGACAGCGGCAGCTGGTCGCCTTCGCTCGCGCCTTCCTGGCCGACCCGGCGGTCCTGGTTCTGGACGAGGCGACCAGCTCCCTGGACGTACCCAGCGAGCGGCTGGTGCAGAGAGCCTTGCGGACCGTGCTTTCCCGGCGCACCGCGCTCATCATCGCCCACCGCCTGACCACGGTCGAGATCGCTGACCGAGTCCTGGTCCTGGACCGGGGCCGAATCGTGGAGGACGGCCCGCCGGGGATGCTGCTCCAGGGCGGCGGCAGGTACGCCGCCCTGCACCAGGCCTGGCTCGCCTCGCTGGCCTGAACTGGCCCGGGCAGGCCGCGGGCTGGCACGAGCGGAGTCCGCCGTGCAGCCGGCCCGCCCGAGGGCCAGCGGAGGGGAGGTGCGGTCACTCCCAGCCTCGCGCGGATAGTCGCTTGCTGACGTCTGGCTGGCACCGGCAGGGCTGTCGCCCAGTTGCTGAGAAGACCGGGACCTATCGGGTCACATCCACGTCCACCACCACCGGCGCATGGTCCGAGGGAGCGGGGCCCTTGCGCGCATTGCGGTCGACATAGGCGTCGCCAAGAGAGCCTGCGAGGGTTTGCTGCAGCAGGACCAGATCGATGCGCATGCCCTGTCCCTTGTGGAACATGCCGGCGCGGTAATCCCAGTAGGTGAACGGCTCGCCCTTGAGCGCTCGGGGCTGGACGTCCTGGAAGCCGAGGTCGAGCAAACGCTGCACCGCCGCCCGCTCCGGGGCGCTGACGTGGGTCGCGCCGATGAACGCGGTCGGGTCCCAGACATCGCGGTCCGAGGGCGCGACGTTGAAGTCGCCGCAGATCGCAAGGGGGGGCTTGGCGCCGGTCAGTTCGGCGGCCACCAGCTCGGTCAGAGACTGGAACCACTCAAGCTTGTAGCCGAAGTGGGGGCTGTCCAGAGACCGGCCGTTGGGTGCGTAGATCGACCAGACGCGCACGCCCCCGCAGTTGGCGGCGATCACCCTCCCCTCCATCTCCGGGGGACCCCTGAAGGGCAGGTCGCGGGTGATGTCGTCCAGGCCCGCTCGAGAGCAGACGGCCACGCCGTTCCAGCGGCCCTGACCGTTGCAGGCGACCTGATACCCAAGCTCCTCCAGCGGTGCGGCCGGGAAGGCGCCGTCGAGGACCTTAGTCTCCTGCAGGCAGACCACGTCCGGGGACACGGTGCGAAGCCAGTCGAGGAGCCGGGGCTGGCGGGCGGTCACGGAGTTCACGTTCCAAGTGGCCAGGCGCATTCGCCGAGGATGGCAGATCGGACACCGGGACGGTTCTGGCGCGCGGGCGTGCGCCGGCCCGGCGGACTCCTCCCAGGCGCGCTCGCTGGAGGCTGCTCGCCTCTAGAGTCGCGCGTAGTGCGGTCGCTCTGGCTGCCGATGAGAACTGCCTCGGCGTGCCGCCGAAAGCCGCTGCGGCTCGATGCCCTCTTCGCGCAGGAGACGGGCCTGGAGGGCGGGCTTGGGCGCGGCCAGCGTGCCGTCCTGGTGGACCACTCGCCACCAGGGCAGTCCCTGAGATCGGGCCAGCTCTCGCCCCACCGCTCGGGCGGCGCCTGGCCGGCCCGCCAGCCGGGCCAGCTGGCTGTAGCTCAGCACCTCTCCGGGCACTGTCCCTTGCAGCACCCGCGCCACCGCCTCCGCCAGCGTCTCCCGCGGCTCCAACCCGTGCCGGGTCCGCCTGCTCGCCACCCCTCTACCCTCTTGGCGGGTGTTCGTCAGCGGTCCGGCACCTGGGGCCGGGCCCACACCACTACCGCCATGTCCGACTTGCCGTCATCCCGCCTTCGGGCCACCCGCTCCAGGCGGTCAAGGTCGAGCTCGGCCAAGTCTTGGCGCAGGCGCTCCACGGTAAAGAGTCGGTCCCCATCACTGGGTCCGGCAACTCCCAGGTTGGCCAGGTCGTGGCCGACTATGAAGAGGTGCCCCCTCGGCGCGACGGCGCTGGCGGCGCGGGCGAAGAGGCCTGGTCGGCGATCTGGCGCCGGGTGGATGTTGTCGAGGACCACGAGATCGAACTGCCCCTCGGGCACGGGCCAGGTCTCCATGTCCCCCAGCACCAGATCCAGGCGCACACCCTGCCGCTGAGCCCGTTCCCGGGCCTGGGACAGCCCGACCTCGGACGAGTCGAGACCGGTCACGCGCCAGCCTCTTCGTGCCAGCCAGATGGAGTTGCGACCAGGACCGCAGCCGAAGTCCAGAGCCCGCCCCGGAGCCAGCCCCTCGGCCAGCTGCACCAGGTCGGGATCCGGGTGGCTCGGCCAGGGTTCCTCCAGGAAGCGCTGGTCCCAGTCAACTGCCTCCGCCAGGGTCTTGACCTCCCATGCCGGGTGCTCATGGAGTGCCGTCGGTGCTCCGGACCTCCCCATCATCCGGGCCCGGCGGGGCAGCGTCCACCACACCGATTGCACCGGCGACCCGCGCGCATTGACCCCTTGCTCACGGAGCCGGCCATGGAAGACGCGGGGACGCCATCTGAGCGGGAGAGTCGGCCGTGGTGGTGTTGCGCTCGCTGCTGCCCGTGGCGGCGAGACTGGAGCAGGCTTGCCTGTCCGAGTTCGACGGCGGGGCCGAGCCCACTTCCCCCTCCGCCCCACCGCCCGATGAGCTTGCAGGTGACTGGGCGGCCCCCCTCCCCGACGGTCAGAGGTGGCGCCGCTGCACTGCCCGCGAGCCCAAGGGGGCGCATTCCCGGCAGGGACGCACGCCATTGCCGGGGCCCCGCACGGTGACGGATAATCCACCGACCTTGTCCCGCCACTGTCCCGGTTCGAAGTCCCCAGGGAACGACAGAGGGCCGGCCGCGACCCAGCGGAGCCGGCGCGTGGTCTCGGCACGATGCCTGAGCGCGGCTCTGCTGGGGGCGCTGACCCTCGCCTCCGCCGGGGCCGGCATCGCCGCCGGGCCGGTATTGGCGGCGGCCACCCCTCCGGCGTCGTGGCCATATCCCAACGGGACCTTGGCCAACACCAGGGTCGCACCCGACACGGCCATCTCGGCGGCGAATGTCGCCCAGCTGAGGCGGAGCTGGAGCTTCCCCATCCTTGGCAGGGCGGCCAAGGGGATCGGGGCATACGGCTCGCTGGCCGCGACACCGATCGTGGAAGACGGTGTCGTGTACCTCCAGGACCTGTACGCCAACGTCTACGCGCTGTCGCTGGCGACCGGGCACTTGCTGTGGCAGTACCGCCAGAACTCACCGCTGACGAGGACCTTGGGGCCAGACGGGGTCGCCGTCAGTGGTGGCGTCGTCTACGGGGACTCCCCGACCACCGCCTTTGCGCTCAAGGCATCGACTGGCAGGCCGATCTGGGTCGACCGCCACCTCCTGGGCGGCGGTCAGGGCACGTTTGGGATCCAGCCGCAGGTTGCTGGAGGTCGGGTCTACCTGGCCAGCGCCGTCGGCAGCGGTTCCCACGGGGGCGTGCTGCTGGCAGTGCGGGCGGCGACCGGGGCTCTCCTCTGGAAGTTCAACACACTGAGGCGGACCAAGCCTGGGGTGGCGGCAGCCGGGGGCGCCTGGGAGACCCCCCTGGTCGGAACCGACGGCTCGGTCACCTACGGTACCGGCAACCCCTACCAGTCGGCGCAGTCGGCCATCGGGCATCCGGCGGCACTCGCCTACACCGACAGCGCCGTAAATCTCGATGCGGCGACCGGGAGGTTGCGTTGGTATTACCAGGCGGTACCCGACGACTTCAAGGATTACGACCTGCAGACCTCCCCCATCGGGGTCACCATCGGGAACACGGCGGCGGTGATCGGCTCGGGGAAGATGGGCGAGGTCTACGCCATCAACTCCAGCGACGGGCAGCTGATCTGGAAGACGCCCGTTGGAAAGCACAACGGGCATGACCAGGACTCCGAGAGAGCGCTCGACCACCACAGCCGGCTCAAGGCGCCGTTCACCTTTCTCCCGGGGTCGCTCGGGGGGGTGTTGTCCAACCTGGCGGTTGCCGACGGCAGCGTTTTCGTGGCGACGGTCGACCTCCCGTTTCGTTTCACCTCACTCGGGCAGGTCGCTGGGGTCAACGTCGGGGCACCGTCCCACGCCAAGGCGACCGGTGAGTTGGAGGCCCTGAACCTGACGACGGGCCAGGTCGAATGGGACACCAAGGTCAGCCAGATGCCGCTCGGCGGCATGACCGTGGCTAATGACCTGGTATTCGCGACGCTCTATGACGGGGAGCTGCTGGCCCTCAACCCTGCGACCGGCGCGGTGGTCTTCCAGCGGCGGCTCCCCACCTCGACCAACTCAACCATCGCCGTTGTCGGCAGCACGGTGCTGATACCGTGCGGCGGACCCAAGACCGGTTCCGCCGGCGGGCACCCGCAGCTGGTCGCGTATTCGCTACCCGCTGGCTAGGATGGCCGGCCGGCTGGCCCGGTGCCTTCGGACCCCCACGCTCCGGACAGATGCCTGTCGCCACCGATTGAGGCCGGCATGACTCCGCCGCGCCGCGCCCTTCATCGGGTGGTGCCGTCAGCAGCCAGGTCCCAGGTCGCATCTCGGCCGCTGCGAGGAAGCGGGCACCGCGTCGTGTACGGCCGAGAGGTCGGCTGCGACTCCCGGGCGGGCACACGGGCGTGCTGGCGCCCCTGAGGTGGTCGTCGATTCCCGGTCAGCAGAACCCGTCCGCTGTCCCTGGGCCACGGGTGAACTGCTGACCAGGTATCACGACCTCGAGTGGGGCGTGCCGGTGTCGAGCGACCGAGAGCACCTCGAGCTGCTCTGCTTGGAGGGCGCCCAGGCGGGACTGAGCTGGCTGGCCGTTCTGCGCCGCCGCCAGGCGTACCGGCGCCAGATGCTCAACTTCGAGCCGCAGAGGCTGGCCAGACTGCCGGAGAGGGCCGTCGAGCGCTGGCTGTCCGATCCCGCGCTAATCCGCAACCGGGCCAAGCTGAGCAGCGTGCTCGAGAACGCCCGCGCCCTGCGCCAGCTGGTCATTGAGTGGGGATCATTCGACCGCTACCTGGCCCGGGGGCTCGGCTTGACGAGGGTCCGTAACCGCTGGACGACGCCGGACGACGTTCCCGCAGCGACCGAGGCCTCCAGGCTTCTCAGCCGCGAGCTGCGCCGCCGCGGCTTCCGCTTTCTGGGACCGACCGTCTGCTACGCCTACATGCAGAGCGCGGGCTTGGTCAACGACCACTTGATCGGGTGCTTCCGCTGGGCCGAACTGGGCTGAGGCGGTGCCTAGCGGAGCCGGGGCTAAGCTCTCTGGCAGTGGAGCTCGCGGACAGGGTCGTGATCGTGACAGGAGCCTCATCCGGCATCGGTGCCGCGACCGCCCGGCTGGCGCACGACGCCGGCGCCCGAGTGGTCCTGGCGGCGCGCCGCCGGGACCGGCTGGACGCCCTCTGCCAGAGCCTCCCGGGGAGTCTGGCGGTACCGACCGACATCACCCGGGCCGGGGACCGCGAACGTCTGCTGCGGCGGACCTTGGAGCAATTCGGTGGCGTCGACGTTCTGGTCAACAACGCGGGCCAGGGGCTCCATGTGCCCCTGCTGCAGGTCTCCGAAGAGGACTTCATGGCGGTGCTGGCCCTCAACCTGGTCGCTCCCCTGGCCCTGATCCAGCTGGTGGTCCCGGCGATGTCCCGGCGAGGCGGGGGGGCGGTGGTCAACGTCAGCTCTGCGACCTCGAATCTGGTCATCCCCGG
>JBOHUL010000059.1:0-3889 GCA_050734425.1 Candidatus Dormibacteria bacterium | reverse complement strand
TGCCCCTGGTAGGGGCGGTCCTGGTCTTCTTGGTCGTGGCCATCGCCGAGGACTGGTTCTGGGCTCTGGACTTCCTCCACGTCGCTGGCGGCGGACTCTGGACCGGGATCGACCTCTTCGTCGGCCTGGTGGTGGGGCCGATCATTGGCAGGCTCTCGATCCCGGCCCGGATGGAGTTCTCGAGCCGCTTCATGCCCAAGATGGTGCTGATCATGCCCACCTTGGTGATTGTGACCCTGGCGTCGGGCATCCAGCTGGCCCAAGAGATGGGCAATCTGGCCGTCCCCTATCCCCAGCACTGGTGGCTGGTGGCGTCATTCGTGGTGGTGGGGGTGATGGCGGTCGTGGCTCTGGGAGTGCTGGAGCCGGCCAACCTCGCAGTGCTCTTCGAGATGAGAAGGCCCCATCCCCGAGGCCAGGTGATCGCCAGGCTGATGCGCCGCTTCGTCTACGCGGCCGGGGTCACCGGGCTGATGCAGGTGGCGATCCTCATCATCATGACCCGGATCGCCACCTGGTGAGCGCAGAAGCCCGGGAGCCGGAGAGTCGGCTCCCACCCGTGACCCAGGTGACGGTCGCGTCGATGGCCCTGGTGATCGCGGGCGGGATCATCCTCGCCGCCTACATGCCCAAGCCGGCGCCTCTGCTCGGGCCCCTGGTCTTGATCCTGGCGGGAGCGGCGCTGCTGCTGCTGGCCCTGGGACTGCTGTCGCGCGTGCGCCTATTCGCCTGGGACCGCTTCTTCCAGGTTGGCGGATGGGCGCTGGCGGCCTACGTGGTCATCGCCGGGCTGATCGAGTACGTGCTGCTCATCGACCGCAGTCAGGGCCAGTTCCTCCTCCTGATGACTGTCACCCTGGCCGTCTTCGCCCTCGACATCCCCATCCTCCTGGCGTTCTCGGTCGCCAGCCACCAAGAGGCCGACACCGCCGCAGTGCGCTGACCGCCGTGCCGGCTTCGCGCCCCGGACCTCAGGGCGGGGGCCTTGTGATGTCCGAGCATTTGGGGCTGTCGTGGCAGTTCTCGAGGCGCACCAGCTCCTGGCGCAGCGCCCGGGCCCGGCTCGAGCTCAGGGACTTGTAGATGTTGTCGATCTCGTAGGGGTCGGTCGCCAGATCGTAGTACTCCCGCTCACCGTCCTGGTACTCGACGTAGAGCGCCTGCGGCAAGCGCAGGGCCTCATAGCTGTTGGGATTACCGCTGCCGCTCGAAGGGAAGTCGGGATCCTCGGGGTTGACGTCGGGTCCGTGATGCTCGACCAGGACTCCCTGGGGCCAGCCCTTGGGCACGCTCTGGGGCGAGGACGGGTTGAAGAGCAAGGGAGTCAAGGAGCGGCCGTCGACTGGCTCCGAGGGCTTGGTCCCGGCGAGGGCGTCGAAGGTGGAGCGGAGGTCGATGTTCTCGGCGAAGCCGGCGATGCCGCTGTCGGCCGGGACCCTGGGGCCGACCACGATCAGGGGGACGTGGATGTCGGTGTCGAAGGCGGTCAGCTTGCCCGGCATCAGCCGGTGCTCCCCCATGTGGAGACCGTTGTCGGAGCTGAAGAAGAAGTAGGTGTTGCGGAAGCGGTGCTCGCGCTTCAGCTCCGCCACCAGCGCCCCGATCATGTCGTCCACCGACTTGACCGACTCCGCCCGCTTGCGAAAGTCCTTGTTGATCAACCTGATCTGGGCCGACGTCAATGGCTTCCGCTGTCCGAGCCAGAGGGGGGGGTTGACGTTGGCGGCGTCGAAGGCCGGGGTGACCGGATACCTCAACTTGGGGTAGAGGTGGGCGTAGCGGGGGGCCGGGGTGAAGGGCGAGTGCGGGGCAAAGGTCGCCACCTCGAGGTAGAAGGGCGTGGATGGGTGCTGCCGGACGGTGTTGGCGACGAACCCCTGCGCCAGGCGCGAGAGTACGTCGGTCAGGTAGTTGTCATGTCCCGGCTGGTGCCGTCCCCCGTAGCGGACCTCACGATCGCCCTGGCGCATTCCGTAGCTGAACTCGGGGTAGCCCCAGTCGGCCACGTCCCAGACGTCCCAGCCCGGCGCGGGCGGGTCGAAGATGTGGTAGCGGTTCAGGTACTTGCCCATCATCGCGGCGCGGTAGCCCGCCGACGCCAGGTCGGTCGCCAGGGTCGAGTCGTCGTCGCCCAGGCGCTGGAACGTGCGATAGCCCCCCTCAGGGCCCAAGTTGGCCCAGATCCCGGTGTCGTGGGGGTAGCGACCGGTGAAGATCGAGGCCCGGGATGGACAGCAGAGGGAGTCGGTGACGAAGTAGTTAGCGAAGGTCGCCCCCTGGTGTTCCAGGGCCCAGAGGTGGGGCATGAACTCGGGGGTCACCAAATTGGAGGACAGGTCGTCGGTGAGGACGAAGACGATGTTGGGCCGGCCCTGGCTCTTGGGCGAGCTGGCGGCGCCACATCCTGCCACCCCCAGCAACGCGAGGCAGAGCCAGGCCAGCCATTGGCGCCTAGTCCCGCGTCCCCCCGGTCGAGTCGCTTCCATGGCTCACTCCACCACCGGGGCCGGCCCCGCGACCGGCGGGGATCCAAGCGAGGCGGACACTTCCGGCCTGTCGCCCGGCCACTCTCAAGTCGTGCCGCAGCCGCCGAACGTTACGTGGGCTTGGGGCAGCGGTCCCTGCCAGCGCGACATGCCACCGCCTGGGTCGGAAGCCAGTAGGGATTCTATCCGTACCCCGTCCCAGCTGGTCTATGGTGCTAGAAAGATGCGGCCCCGATGAGCCCCAAATGTCTACACATCCCGTGCACTGCTCACCCTAGGCCCTCCAACGCGCCGAGCAAGTGGGCCACCTGAGCCAATCGCCGTGGCTGGCGTCGGTACATCATCTCGACAAGGACGCGACCACTAGCAGTAAGGCTCCTAGCCCCAGCGCGACGAAAGAACCATAGAAGAGCGCTGACGTGCCAGTGCAACTGCGGGCACGTTGACTCACCAGATTGCATTGCGCATAGGTCGGACCGGATTCGAAATAGGCAATAACGCCAAAGGTGATGAGGCCCAGGCCGAGCACAACGTCCAGGCACCCTCGACAACCGCGCGTACCTCGGTGTAGCCACTTCGTCCGTCCTAGTCCGGGCACCGCACCACTCTACGAGACGCTGACCGGCAAGCTTAATGGTCGCCAGCCCGGCGCGCTAAGTCCCCCAAGAGCCGCCCCACCACTCCCAAGACCTCGATCCCGGCGGGCGGCAGCCGAGCCGCCAAGCGCCTCGGCTGCCTGCCGACTGGGGTGCTCGGTGAGGATGGCCGGGCCAAGTTGGGCCACAGGCCGACGTGCTAAACCGGAAGCATGGCCACGGGCAGGCACCCCGAGGATGACCACGAAGTCACCGTGGAGAAGGTGCTGTGTGCCCTGGACACGGAGTCGCAGCGCCACTTCGGGGTCTCCTGGGCGGACCTGAGGGGACGGTTCGAGCACAGAGGCGTCCATGTCGCCGACAGCGCGGAACTGCTGATCCTCGCCGACCTGCTGCCCGATGACGCGGTGCCTAGCTTCCTCGAGGTGCCCGGGTCTAGCGGGTCCTGGCAATGGGGTTGGGCCGCTCGGGGGCCAAGGCAGAGGCCCCCCGGGCGACGTGTTCACCCTCGGGCCGCCCTTGCGGTAACCGGGGAGCCGACGGGGCCCGGGAGTGGCCCCGTCTTGCGCCCTGTAACCACCAATCGCCACGATGCTTACAGTAGCCACGATCTGTAGCCACGGCGATGGAGCCAAGTGGAATTTTGCCACGCTCAGCGGCACTCGCTGAACTCAAAAGACGGAGCCGACGGGGAGATTCGAACTCCCGGCCAGCGGTTTACGAAACCGCTGCTCTGCCACTGAGCTACGTCGGCGTCGGCCGAGTGTAGCAATGGCGCCGAGACGCCCCAGAGGGCTGCCCTACTCA
>JBOHUL010000058.1:0-10003 GCA_050734425.1 Candidatus Dormibacteria bacterium | reverse complement strand
CGGTGCTGGCCCTCAACCTGGTCGCTCCCCTGGCCCTGATCCAGCTGGTGGTCCCGGCGATGTCCCGGCGAGGCGGGGGGGCGGTGGTCAACGTCAGCTCTGCGACCTCGAATCTGGTCATCCCCGGGTTGGGTGCCTACGCCGCCACCAAGGCCGCCCTCGACCGCATCTCCCTCGTCGCCCAACGGGAGTTGGCCCCGTTGGGGATCAGAGTGTCACTGGTGCACCCGGGGGTGACGGCGACCGAGTTCCATCAGTCGCTCCGAGCCGGCGAGTTCCGGGGTCGTCCCAACGGTCCCCCACCCGACCCCCCGGAGCTGGTCGCGGCCGCCATCGCGGAGGCGATCCGCTCAGGCTCCGGGGACCTGGAGGCGGGAGGGCCCAGCCGGTGAACGGTGAGCCAGCGGCATATCGCTCAGTTCCAGACCCATGGGCGCCCGCCCCGTGACCGAGTTGGGCATCGACCTTGGCGCCGCCGAGGCCAGGCTGCGGGGACTGGTCCACACCACGCCTGTGCTCCACTCCCGGCTGCTCGACCGCCAGGTGGGACGACGGGTGTGGCTCAAGGCGGAGACGTTCCAACGGACCGGCTCCTTCAAGGCCAGGGGTGCCTTCAATTCGGCCCTGGTCGGTCTCGAGCGCGGAGACCGCCGGGGCCTGCTGGCGATCTCCTCGGGGAATCATGGCCAGGCAGTGGCCCTGGCCGCCGCCCAACTCGGACTGGAGGCGGTCGTGGTCATGCCTCAGGCCGCCTCCGCCATCAAGCGGGTGGCGGTCCGAGCCTATGGCGCCGAGATAGTCTCCCAGGGGGTCGACGGCCAGACTCGGGAGAGGGTCGGCGCCGAGGTGGCGAGCCAACGCGATTTGCGCCTGGTCCATCCCCACGACGACCCCGACGTCATCTCGGGTCAGGCGACGGTCGGGCTGGAACTGGCGCGGCAGCTGCTGGCCTCCGGCGTCGAGGAGCCGCTGGTGCTGGTGCCCCTCGGAGGTGGCGGCCTTCTCTCGGGGGTGGCCCTGGCCCTGAGGCAGCAACTGCCTCGGGCCCGGGTGGTCGGTGTCGAACCCGAGGCCGGGGACGACGGCCGCCAGTCCTTGTCAAGGGGGCGGCGCGTCACGCTCAGCCAGCTGCCCCAGACCACGGCCGACGGCGCCGCCACCCTGCAGCTGGGTGCCACCTGCTGGGAGGTAATCCGCAGGGAGGTGACCGAGATAGTGACGGTGACCGACCAACAGCTGGGCACCGCCTGCTGGTGGCTCTGGACCAGATGCAAGCTGGTGGTCGAGCCCACTGGTGCCCTGGCTTTGGCGGCGCTGCTCTCTGGGCAGGTGCCTAATCCGCCGGACGACGTGGCCTGCGTCCTCTCCGGGGGCAACTGCCTGCCGGCGCAGCTCGCGGAGCTGATTGGCCAAGCGCCGGCGGACCTGGGCGATGGCTAGGCAGGCCTCGGCAAAGCCAGGCGCACCTGGTCCTGGCGCAGCAAACCGACGTCCGCCGTCACGGGCGGCGCTCGTGACCGGATGCTCCAGCGGCATCGGCCGGGCGACGGCGCGGGCCCTGGCCCTGGCCGGCTTTCCCACCTGGGCCTCCGCCAGGCGCCTGGACGCTGTGGCGGACTTGGAGCAGGCTGGCTGCCGCCTGCTCCAGCTCGACGTCACCGATGAGGGATCCCGGGTCGCGGCGGTGGCCGCGGTTGCGGCGGAGCACGGGGCGGTCGGGGTGCTGGTCAACAACGCCGGCCATGGCCTTGGGGGTCCTCTGGAAGAGATCCCCCTGGAGCTGGTTCGCGAGACGTTCGAGACCAACGTCTTCGGTCTTCTCCGGCTCTGCCAGCTGGTCGTTCCGGGGATGCGGGCCCAGCATCGCGGCACGATCGTCAACATCGGCTCGGTCGCCGGGCTCCTCACGCCCCCTGGCAGCGGTGCCTACTCGATGACCAAGTACTCGGTGGAGTCCCTCTCTGATGCCCTCCGCCTGGAGCTGGCTGCCTTCGGAATCCGGACGATCCTGATCGAGCCGGGAGTGGTCCAGACCGAATTTCGGCGCAACAGCCTCCAACCCTCGGGTAAACCCGAGGGCGCCAGTGCCTACCAGGGCTTCAGCTCAAGGGCTGCCGGGCTGCGCGAGCAGGCCTACCGTCCGGGTCGGGGGCTCAGCGCGGAAGACGTTGCCCGGGTGATCGTGGGTGCGGTGCGGGCCCGGCACCCGCGCGCCCGCTATCCCGTCGGTGCCGGGGCCCGGGTCGGCCCACTCGCCCGCCGCGTCCTCGAGGACCGTGTCTGGGACGCGATCCTGGGTCGGGCGATGAGGCGGTAGCCGGGACCCTCTGGACGGGCCACTCCCCGGGCTTCACTTGCGAGTGTCGCGGATTTAGGCCACCGTCTCGCCGGATAGCGCGGGCGTGCAATGGAGACTGCGGCATCGCCGCGGCCGCTGACTCTTCGCGGCTCGTCGCGACGCTTCCGCCGAGGAGCTTCCAGCTGACAGCGCCGCTCCGAGGAGGTCTCCGATCGCTCAACCGTCCTCTGGACGTCGCGCCCCGGCCCCGCAGCGGGTCTAGCCCAGGGCCAGCACCCGCCCGATCCGCGCCATGCCCTCGTCCAAGTCGGCGTCGGCCAGAGCGTATGAGAGGCGCAGGTAGCCGGGCGCACCGAACGCCTCCCCGGGGACGACCGCCACCCGGGCCTGGTCCAGCAGCACACCAGCCAGGTGGCTTGAGCTCTCGATCCGCTGGCCGGCCACCTGGCGGCCGATCAGGCCCTGGACCGAGGGGAAGACGTAGAACGCTCCCTCGGGCCCGGGGCACTCAAACCCCTGCAGCTGTGCCAGCCAGTTGAGGATCAGGCCGCGGCGGCGGGTGAACGCCTCGCGCATCGGCGCCATGGCGCTGTCCCCCAGTTGCAAAGCCGCCACCGCGGCCCGCTGCGAGACGTTGGCGATGTTGCCGCAGACATGGGACTGGAGGTTGCCCGCCGCCGCGATGATCTGTGGCGAGGCGACCATCCAGCCGACTCGCCATCCGGTCATGGCGTAGGACTTGGAGACGCCGCCCAGGCGGATCGTCTGCTCCGCAATCGCGGGCACAACCTGGGGCATGGAGCGGAACCGCGCTTCGCCGTAGGTGAAGTTCTGGTAGATCTCGTCGCTGACCACGAAGAGGCCGTGCTCCTCGACCCAATCGCCGATCTCCCGCATGCGCGCTTCCGGGTAGACGGTCCCGGTGGGGTTGGCCGGAGAGACGAAGAGCAGCGCCTTGGTGCGCGGGCCCCGATGGCGCTCCAGGTCGTCTACCGAGACCCGGAAGGCACGGGAATCGTCTGTTGGGACCGCCACCGGCACCCCTCCGGCCAGGGTCACCGCCTCAGGAAACGTCACCCAGTAGGGACTGGCGATCAGCACCTCGTCTCCGGGGTTGAGAACGGTGGCGAAGGCGTGGGCCACGGCCTGCTTGGTCCCGCTGGTGACCAGGACGTTGGCGGCGGCCAGGCTCTCGCCCGTTAGCCGGTTGACGCTGTCGGCCACCGCCTGGCGCAGCTCGGGCAGGCCCGCGGCCGGGGTGTAGTGGTGCATCCTGGGGTCGGAGCAGGCGGCTACGGCCACCTCCACCACCGCCGCAGGTGTGGGAAAGTCGGGCTCGCCGGCGGCGAAGGAGATCACCGACTCGCCGCGCTGGCGCAACTCCTTGGCGCGACGGTCCATGGCCAGGGTGGCGGACTCGGAGATCCCGCCGACGCGCTCGGAGATCCTGGGCAAAGACGCAGCCTGGCGAGCCAATAGACTTCTCCTGGTGGCTACTGGTGGTGGACCACGATACGACGTCCCACGGCACCTGCTCCCCCGCGACGGACGCTTCGGATGTGGCCCCTCCAAGGTACCCTCTTCCGCCATCCAGGCCCTGGCCCAGGAGGGAGCCGGTCTGCTCGGGACCAGCCACCGCCAGGCTCCGGTGCGGCAGCTGGTGGGGAGGCTGCGTCAGGGACTGGCAGAGCTGTTCCAACTGCCCGACGGCTACGAGGTAGCCCTGGGCAACGGCGGCGCCACCAGCTTCTGGGACAGCGCCTGCCTCAGCCTGATCGAGCGCCGCAGCCAGCACCTGGTCTTTGGCGAATTCAGCTCCAAGTTCGCCAAGGCCAGCGCCGCCAGCCCCTTCCTGGAGGAGCCCGAGCTGATCACGGCGGAGTTCGGCAGCCACCCCCTGCCCCAGGCCAGCTCCGACGTCGACGCCTACTGCCTCACCCACAACGAGACTTCGACCGGGGTCGCCATGCCCATCCGGCGGCTAGGCACCCCGGACCAGTTGGTGCTGGTCGACGCCACCTCGGCCGCGGGTGGACTTGCGGTCGAGCTGGCAGAGGCGGATGCCTACTACTTCTCCCCCCAGAAGTGTTTCGCCTCCGAGGGGGGGCTCTGGCTGGCGCTGCTGTCGCCCGCGGCGATCGAGCGTATCTTCCGGGTCGAGGACTCCGACCGCTGGGTCCCCCCGTCGCTCAGCCTCCGCAGCTCGGTCGAGAACTCGCGTCAGAACCAGACCTACAACACGCCGGCCATCGCCACCCTCTTCCTGCTGCTGCACCAGGTGGAGCAGGTTCTGGCCAAGGGAGGCCTGGCCTGGGCTGCGGCGCGCTCCAAAGAGTCATCAGACATCGTCTACGGCTGGGCGGAGGAGCGCGCCTGGGCCTCCCCCTTCGTGCGTGAGCCAGGGCAGCGGAGCCCGGTGGTTGCGACCATCGACCTGGTCCCTGAGATCCCGGCGCAGCGGGTGTCGGACGTTCTGCGACAGAACGGGATCGTCGACACCGACTCATACCGCAAGCTGGGCCGCAACCAACTGCGCCTCGGACTGTTCCCCGCCGTGGATCCGGAGGACGTCACCCAGATGACCCGGTCCGTCGACTGGGTGGTGGAGGCGCTGAGCGGGTGAGCCCCGACTGACGGCTTCGTCACGCAGCCCGGCTCTGCGCCGACCCTCCCCGGGGGATAGTGGGGGCGGTGGGTAGAGAGAGCACCCAAGGGAACCTCGGCGGCGAGCCGGGGGCAGCATCGTCGCCCCCGCAGCTAACCCCGGAGGCGGTCGCAGCCGCCCACGGACGGGTCGGTGGGCTCGGTCCGGAGGACCTGCGCGCATGGATCACCGCCCGGGCGCTGGAGATCGTTCCCGACCGCCAGTTCGCGGCCTTGGTGGCCCAGCAGGTACTGGTCGACCTGGCCGCGCCGGGGAACCTGGCCACCCGTTCCGCCGAGGAATTGCAGCAGTGGCTCGGGGTGCGGGTGGCCCAGACGGTGGCCCTGTTCACCGGCAGCGCCGCGCTCCTGGGCGGGACCTCCCCGGCCCCGGCCTCCCCGCGCTCGGACGCTCCGGCCGTCGCCGGTGGGATCGGACTCGGCACCGGTCTGGGATGGCTCAGCGTCGCTCGCTGGAGGCGCCCTCCCGTGGCGGTATTGAGCGGCTTGGCGGGCGCCCTCGCAATGGCCCTGGTTGCCACCGGGGTCGCCGTCACCTACGCGCCTGGCGGAGCCCCGGCCTCGGCTGGTCTGGGGCAGGCCGAGGGTGCAGGGGGCGGCGTCTCGGCCCCCCAGGTGCTGATCCCCCTGGCGCCACGTCTCGGGACGACGCACGAGGCCCCGGCACAACCGCCGCCGTCAACTCCGACGACCTCCGGCGGCGCAGGCGGCCCGACCACGACCTTGGCGCTGCAAGAGCCCACCAAGCCTCCCGCCTCAGCTCCTCCGCCCTCCCCTCCCCCGACCCCTCCGAAACCGCCCACTGTTGGCCCCAGCCCACCGCCGCCACCGTCCCCGCCCTGCCCGCCCCCAGCGCCAGCACCGCCGTGTCGGCACCGGTCGCCAGCGCCGCCCTGCCCGCCGCCGCCATGCCTCCCTTCGGGCTGGCCCGGATCACCTTGGGGTGGAGCTCCGAAGGCGCCTCCCCCTTGTCATCAACCGTGGTCGCCGGGCTCGGTAGGCTGGGCGGGTGGAGCTGGCACTGGCGGCTCAGGAGTACCTGACCTATCTGGCGGTGGACCGTGCCCGCAGCCCTCAGACCATTCGTGCCTACCAGAAGGATCTGCAGCTGGCCCTACGGTTTTGGGCGGGGCTCCGGCAGCCCCCGGCGCTGACTGAAGATCTGACCCGGGACGCCGTCCGCGCCTATCAGCGTCATCTCGGCGAGGCGGGCGGGGCGGTCAGCTCCAGGGCCAGGCGGCTGCAGGGGCTGCGTGGCTTTCTCCGCCACGGCCTACGCGAGGGCTGGATCGATTCCGACCTGGCGGCCCACATCGACATACCCCGGGTGGCCCCACCGTTGCCCAAGCCGCTCAGCACCACCGAGGCACGCCGGGTTCTCAGGTACCGCACCGGTGCCGGTGAGGCGGCACTGCGGGACGCGGCCCTGATCCACTTCTTGATCAGCACCGGCTGTCGCATTTCGGAGGCCCTCGCGGTCCAGCGCAGTCAGATCAGCGATGAGGGTCGCCTGGTGGTTCGGGGCAAGGGCTCCAAGGAGCGGGTGGTGCATCTGACCCCACTGGCGACGACGGTTATCCGGAGCTACCTCGACTCCCGTCATGACCGGCTGCCTTGGCTGTTCCTCAACTACGACCGATCCTCCGCCGCCCGGGGTCGTCGCCAACTGACCGGCGCCGGCGCCAGGCAGGTCTTGAACCGGGTGCGCCGCGAGACCGGGATTGAGAGGCTCCGATCACCACATGTCCTCCGCCACACGACGGCAACGGAGCTGCTGACGATCACGGGCAACGTCCGCTTGGTCCAGGAGGTTCTCGGCCACGCCAACCTCAACACCATGCAGGGCTATACCAAGGTCGTGGACCAGGCCCGCGTCCGGGCCTACCAGGACCTGGCCCTCAGGCTTGAGCCCGAGAGCGAGCCGGCCAACCCGGGATCGCCCGAACCCATGGCCAGGCATCGGGGGAGCTGAGGCGGGATGGACCAATCACCCAGCTCCTCCCAGCCTGATCTCCCCTCGCTTCGGGCTTCCGACTCCGAGCGGGATGAGACCATCGAGCGTCTGACCGCCGCCGTCGGAGAGGGACGGTTGACCCTGGAGGAGTACTCGCGGAGAAGCGAGACCGCGCTCTCCTCGGGCACCCTGGCCGAGCTCAGGCACCTGACCGCTGACCTGCCCCAGGCGACTCCACCCCGGACTTTGGCCGCCTTGGGATCAGAGGCGCAGATCACCGCCATCCTCGGCAACGAGTCCCGCAAGGGCCACTGGACCGTGCCCTCGCACCTCAAGGTCCGATCGGTGCTGGGAGACTGCCATCTGGAGCTGCAGCAAGCCAACTTGCAGGCGAGCGTCACCACGATCGAGGCGAGCGCCTGGTTCGGGTCGGTCACGATCTTCGTTCCGGAGGGGATCGAGGTCCATCTCAGCGGCCGGTCGGTGCTGGGAGCCAAGTCCTCGGAGCTGAGCGGCACGGTCCCCCCGGGCGCCCCCGTGCTCGAAGTCCACTGCGACGTCTTCTGCGGTTCGGTCTCCGTGCGTCGGCCTCGGCGTTCGCTCGGACAGTTGGTGACTCGGGCACGCGAGGGGCTGACTGGCGGTGCGCACCCGAATCCCGACTAGCCGCCAGGTGGGCGGGCGAGGCGCCGGTCGGCAGCGGCTCCCGCCCAGGTGCGGGGGGTGCGGGAACCGGCCCCGCGCTCAGGGGCTCGGCGTTGCCGGAACAGTGAAGAAGACCGTTTCCAAGAAGAGCTGAAGGGTCTTCTCACCCCCCTTCTCAGGCAGCGACGCCTGGATGAGAAAGGCGAGCGCGGGCTGGCCCTGAAACTCGGCCGAGGCGAGGTACTGGGTGGCGCTGACGTAGGTCACCAGGGGAGCCGTGACACCGTAGACCACGACCGCGGTCACTCCACTCTGGCTCTCCCCCGCCGTAGCGGCCGGCGGCAGTTGGCTGACGCTTGCCGCCGTGGTGAAGGTGATTGCGCTACCGGGAGGCCCGGTGAACTGCACCTGGTCCGTCGCCTTCTGGGCGAAGGTCCAGCCCTGGGGATACATGACCGACCAGGGCGTGCTTCCCGGGACGGAGAAGGTCTGGAAGGTCATTGTCGAGGTGTACTGGGAATTGGCCGTTACCCAGCCGCTGGCGCTGGATCCCTTGACCTCCCACCAGCCGCCGGCCTGGGCGGTGTGGGACAGGATGGGCAGGCTCACCCCTTGGGAGAGGACGCCGATCACCGAATCCGAGGTGGAGGGGCCGGAGCGCAGGTTCACCCCGAGTGGGGCGATCACGGTCACCGCCGTCGGCGCCGGGCTGGGACTGCTGGTGGGGCTGGCCTTGGTGCGGGTCCGGCTATGGTGGGCCGGCACGGTGCCGCCGCAGGCCGCCAGACACAGCAGCACGGCCGACACGGCGGCGATGGTCAGCGAGCCCGGGCGCGGGCCTCGGGACATGGGACTAACCTACTCGGCGCCGCACGGATCAACTCGCAACTGACGCTGGAGTCGCTTCCGCCTCCTTGATGCGCAACTGCCACTCCCGTGCCGCCAGCCCCGCCGCTTCGGCAAAGTCCCGTCCCAGCGACGCCTGGGCTATCGCCCGGGAGATGCTGACCAGGTAGGGACTTCCTCCATCCGGGCCCCGGGCGGCCCGCACCGCATCCTGGAGGTTTCCGCCCTGAGCGCCCACTCCCGGAATCAAGAAGGGCAGTTCGGGCGCTACCTGACGCACTCGGGCCAGCTCCTCGGGCCAGGTGGCGCCGGTGACCAGGCCGACCCCGCCTAACTCCGCCCATCTGGTCGCCAGTCTGGCGACGTGGATGTACAGAGGGTCACCGGACTCGCCAACCTCGAGGGACTGGAGATCCGCGGCACCTGGGTTGCTGGTCCGGCAGACGACGAAGGCGCAGCGATCCTGCCAGGCTAAGAACGGCGCCAGCGTATCCCACCCGAGATAGGGGCTGACTGTGCAGGCGTCGGCTCCGAGGGTCTGGTAGATGGCGGAGGCGTAGGCATGGGCGGTGTGGCCGACATCGCCTCTCTTGGCATCGGCGATGACCAGGGCCTTCGCTTGGCCCTGTGCCATCACCTCCGTCAGGAGCTGCCAACCGTCCGTCCCCAACTGCTCAAAGAAGGCAAGGTTGGGCTTGAAGGCGACGGCGCTGGGAGCGGTGGCCTCGATCAACTCCAGCAACTGGCGCCGGACCCCGACGATGCCCGCCCCCAGGTGCCGCGGCACCCGGGCCGGGTCCGGGTCCAAGCCCACGCAGAGTGCCGCCCCCTTCGCCACCACCGCCGCGTGGAGCCGCTCCCCGAACGGGGCTCGGCTCACCAGGAGGTGCGCGAGGTGCTGGTCTGGGCCGCCCCGGGACTCTGGGGCGCGTAGGGGACTGAGATTCGATCGTGCTCGCTCTGCATGCAGCCGGGGCACATCGAGACCAGCTCTCCGTCCAAGAGGACCGCCGCGAGCCGGTAGATGGGGAACTCGCGGTCGCAGTTGCCGCAGCGGCGCATCCAGGGCACTTTCAGTTCAAAACTATACCCCCTGCTATGCTCGAGCCCCGACGACGGGGAGTGGCGCAGGTGGTAGCGCACCAGTCTGGGGGACTGGGGGTCGCAGGTTCGAGTCCTGTCTCCCCGACCATCGATTTGAGATCGACTGGGCTAACCGAAGGGAGGCCGCCAGCCGTGGTGAGGCGTATTTGACGGCTAATCTGACGGCTAACCGTCCAAGTGCGGACCAGCCCGAAGTCGCCCCTCCCGCGGTACATCCCACACGCCGAGTCTCAGCAGCCCACCCTGAACACTGCCCTCCGAGCGGTCCCAAAGGGAATCCTTTGGGATGCTGAGCTTGTAGCCGGGCACGTAGAGGGCGAAACGGGGAGAGCTAAAATCGGCTGACGCGAACTCGCGCCGCGCCTAATGGAGTTGGCCCATGCAGTTCACTGCGGCTCTCGGGAGGGCCCTGGTATTCGTGCTCTGGGGAGGTGCCGGCGCCATCGGCGGCTTCCTGGCCATAGAACTCGTGGGGTGGGTCCTGGATCCGG
>JBOHUL010000057.1:0-20144 GCA_050734425.1 Candidatus Dormibacteria bacterium | reverse complement strand
GGCCGAGGGCTCCCCCTGGGCCGGCCCCGCCGCGGCGGGGGAGGCCGCCGGCGCGGCGGCAGCGGCTTCGACCGGGGCGGGGGCGTCGGCCCCCTCCCCCTTGGGAGGTTCGGTCGCCTCGGCCGCGGGCAACTGCTCGTCCGGGTCCCCGATGACCGCGATCGCCATCCCCACCGGGACCTTGGCCCCCGGCTGCACCAGGATCTTGCGGAGGACCCCGCTGGCATAGGCCTCGATGTCGATGTCGGCCTTCTCGGTGGCGATGGAGGCGATGACGTCGCCCCGCTCCACCCGGTCCCCCTCCTTGACCACCCAGTTGTTGATGCTGCCCTCCGTCATGTCGTAGCCCATCTGGGGCATCGTCACCTGGTAGGCCATCAGTTCAGCCGCCGGACCGCCGCCACCACGTGCTCGCTGGTCGGGATCAATGCCTTCTCCAGCTCGCGCGAGTAGGCCAGGGGCACATCCTTCATGGCCACCCGCTGGATGGGGGCGTCGAGGTCGTCGAAGCAGCGGTCCTGGATCTCCGCGAGCAGGTTGGCCCCGAAGCCGCCGCTGCGCCAGTCCTCACCGCAGAGGACCAGTTGGTGGGTGTGCCGGACCGAGGCCACGACCGTGGGGTAGTCGACCGGCCGCAGGCTGCGGAGATCCACGACCTCGCAGGAGATCCCATCCTCCCGTTCCAGGACCTCGGCCGCCTGCAGCGCCTGCAGCAGCATCCGCGAGTACCCCACGAGGGTGACGTCCTCGCCCTGCCGAACCACCTTGGCCCGGCCTATGGGGACCGGTTCCGCCTCCGCCCCTCCATCCTCCAACTCGGCCTTGGTGCTGTAGAGCAGGCTGTGCTCGATGAAGATCACGGGGTCGGGGTCGCGGATCGAGGAAAGCAGCAGGCCCAGGGCGTCGGCCGGGGTCGCCGGCATCACCACCTTGAGCCCAGGCACCGAGGCGAACCAGGCCTCGAAGGTCTGCGAGTGGGTGGGGCCCAGCTGGCCGAACCCGGACACCGTCCGGATCACCAGGGGGACCGACCACTGGCCCCCGAACATGAAGTGGAACTTGGCGGCGCTGTTGACGATCTGGTCCAGGGCCAAGAGGGCGAAGTTGACGGTCATCAACTCCGCGACCGGCCGGAGCCCGCCCATGGCGGCGCCCACGGCGAAGCCCACGATCCCCGCCTCGGCGATGGGTGTCTCCATCACCCGCTTGGGCCCGAACTCCTCGAAGAGGCCCTTGGTCACGGCATAGGACCCGCCGTAGCCGGTGATGCTCTCGCCGAGGATGATCACCCGCTGGTCCCGGAGCATCTCCTCGCGGAGCGCCGAACGGACCGCGTCCCGGTAGCTGACGGTCACCATCTCAGACGGGGGCGCCGTGAGCCTGCGACTCCCGAAGCGAGGTCGATGCGGACGCGGTCGCGGAGCCCGGCTCGACCTCCACCTCGGGGTCGATGGGCTTGGCGTAGAGATCGCGGCCGGCCTCGTCAGGGTCGGGCCAGGGCGAGCGGTCGGCGAAGGCGACCGCTTCCAGCATCTCCTGCTCCACCTCCTCGTTGATCTGGGCCAGCTCCTGGTCGCTGCAGACCTGGTGCTGGACGCAGAACTTGCCGAACTTGGGGATGGGGTCCTCGGTGCGCCAGCGCTGGACCTCGGCCTTGTCTCGGTACAGCTCGGGGTCGGCCATGGAGTGGCCCCGGAAGCGGTAGGTCAAGGCCTCGACGAAGTAGGGGCCCTTGCCGGCGCGACAGTGCTCCGCCGCCTGGCCCACCGCCTCGTAGACCGCCATGACGTTCATGCCGTCGCACTGCAGGGCGGGCATGGTGTAGCCCTCGGCCTTGATCCGCATCTCGTTGACCGGTGACTCCTCGGCCAGGGTGGCACCCATGCCGTAGAGGTTGTTCTCGCAGATGAAGACCACTGGCAGCTTCCAGAGGGCGGCCATGTTCAGACCCTCGTGGAATATGCCGTTGCCGGTGGCTCCGTCGCCGAAGAACTCCAAGACGATGAGGTCCGACTCCTGGTACTGCATAGCGTAGGCCATCCCGGCCCCGATCGGGATGTGGGATCCGACGATGGCGTAGCCGCCCCAGAAGTGGCGGCTGGCATCTGCCAGGTGCATCGACCCCCCGCGGCCATGGCAGAGGCCGTCCTCGCGGCCGAAGAGCTCCGCCATGCAGGCCTTGGGGTCGCAGCCCCGGGTCAGGGCGTACCCGTGATCCCGATAGTGGGCCAGGATGTGGTCGTCCTCGCGGACGGCGTTGATGGCCCCCACCGCCACCGCCTCCTCGCCGATGTAGAGGTGGAGGAACCCCCCGACCTTGGCCTGGGCGTAGGCCTCGGCCGCGTGCTCCTCAAAGCGGCGGATCTGGACCATCTGGCGGTACATGCGCCGGCAGCGGGCCGGGGTCAGCCCCTGCGGCAGAGCGTCCGTCCCCGCCCGCCGGGCACTCCGTCGGGGACGGGCACGCCGGATCCGCGGAGCGACACTCATGACTCAATCTTATGGAGTTGGCCTTGGGGTCGCGGCGGCCCATCCCGATGGCCGTGCATCAGGAGATGCTTTAGCCGCCTGAGTCAGCTGACGTAAGTGGCCGGCCACTGCAAATTGCACTTGAATTTCACAGGTTTTCCTGTTACGCTCTTGTCAGTGTGTCGAACGTGGCACGCGCCGGGTGGCGGGGAGCACCGGGTAACCAGGTTGCGTCCGCCTCCGTTCCCAGGATTGGAAGTTCCCAGGGGAACCTTTACCCGGGGCCGGTTTCGAGCCCAAGGCTCTGAGGAAACATCAGGATGATGACTCCAGACAGAGAGAACCGCTACCGGATCACCCGCCGAGAGATCCTCCGCCGCCAGCGGGACGGTGTCTCCCGCACCCACATCCTCCGGCGCTATCGGGCCCACCTGGAGCACCTCGACCGGGTGCTGGCGGACCTTGAGGACGCCCGCGTTCGCGAGCGCCGGGTCGTCCCCATGAGGATCACGGAGGAGTTGCGCCAGACTCAGGTGGCCCAGGAGGATCCAGACCTGGCCCAGGTGGTGTCCACCAGCCGGCCCAGCATCGACCGGGTGCAGGATGCCATCTTCGACGCCCAGGGCCGGATCATGATCGAGGTCAGTAAGCTGCTGGGCCAGCAGGACTGGGTCAGCATCGAGGAAGAGGAGGGCGAGGCGCTAGAGCTGGAGATCGCCCGTCACTGAGCCGGCGGCTCCTGCCCCTCCGCCAGACTTTCCGGCCTGAACGACCGGGCCAGCTCGACGATCCGGGCTTGATCCCGCAATGCCTGCCGGCTGCGCCTGGTCTGGCGGGGACGGACTTGGATCAACCGGTGGGCTCGGTCGGCCAGCCGCTCCGCCTCCCGCAGCTGGCGAACTTGGCCCTGCTTCTCCCAGTCGCCGATCGCGGCCTCGACCAGGGCGATCCGCTGCTCCAGCTCCTCCTCCGGAAGCCGTGCCAGGTCGCTCTGGATCCGGGCCATCCGGGCTGCCGGGAGCTGGCCTCGTGCGGTTCCGAGCGCGGCCGCAAGGCTTGTCTCCAGGCGCCTCGCCGAGCGCGTCCGCTCCTCCTTTCCCACCTCCTGGGCTCGCGCCTGACGCAATCCCGCCTGCGCTTGAGCCAGCAACGCTTGGTAGCCGGAAACGAGCTCCGGAGCCGGGCTCTCGGCGCTGCCAGAGGCCGATGCCAGCTGTTGCGCCGCCGCCGTTAGGTCGGCGATGACCGCCGTGCCACCGAGCTGGCGGAGCTGGGGGAATATGAAAACCGAGCACTTGCGGTCCGCGTCAGAGAAGGCCCGCCGGACCTCCGGCGTCAGGCCCAACCCGGAAGGGGCCGGCAGCGCCGCGCCCTCCAGCGGCGTCTCCGGCGTGGGCTCGCTCTGGCTCACGACAACCCCACCTTCGCCTGAGCCACCAGCTCTCGTAGACAGCCGAGCCCCCGGCGCGCCCCCCCCTCCGACTTGAAGATCGCGGTCCCGGCCACCAGCACGCTGGCCCCGGCCCCGACGCACGCGACTACGTTGTCGGGACCGACCCCGCCGTCGACCTCGATCTCGCAGTCGAGCCTCCGCTCTTCGACGAGTTGGTGCAGACGGCTGACCTTGGCCAGCGACGAGCCGAGGAAGGTCTGCCCACCGAAGCCCGGGTCCACCGACATCACCAGGGCCAGGTCGATCTCAGGCAGCACCTCCTCCAGGAAGGCGACGGGAGTCGCGGGATTGATCCCAACCCCCACCTTGACCCCCTCCTGGCGCACGTGGGCCAGGGTCCGGTGCAGTTGGGGGCAGGCCTCGAAATGAACCGTCACCAGCTGGGCTCCCGCCTGGCAGAACTGGGGCACCATCTGGTCGGGCCGCTCGATCATGAGGTGGGCCTCGAGGAACAGCGCCGTCGACCGGCGGCAGGCCGCCACCAGATCCGGGCCCATCGTCAGGTTGGGCACGAAATGCCCGTCCATGATGTCGACGTGGATGCGGTCGGCACCACCCTCCTCACACGCCTTCAGCTCATCCGCGAGGTGGGCCAGGTCGGCCGCCAGGATCGAGGGGGCCAGCAGGCTCAGAACGCCGCCCCCCGGAGCCGGGAGGCCGCCTTGCGGTCGCACCAGATCTCGCAGTAGGTCGCCCGCGCGACCAACTGCGCCGGCCAGCGCAAGGGGTCGTCCGGCCCATCGAGCACTTGGGCCAAGGCCTCTGCCTTGGACTCTCCTTCTATCAGGAAGAAGGTGCCCCGGGCCGAGCGCAGCGCCAGAGGTCCGAGCCCGACCCGTGGCAAGCCGTCGTCGTCCTTGGAAGTGACCACCACCGCCTCATCACGGTAGCGGCGCTCGGGGAAGAGCGCGCCGCTGTGACCATCCTGGCCCAGTCCCAGCACCAGGACGTCAAGCTGGGGCCGCCCTTCCACGTAGGGGACCACACCCAAGAAGCGCCCCTCGAACCGCTGGCTGACCATCTCCGGCCCCAGGCCCGGAACCACCTCCCAACCGAGCACCTGGGGCTGGTCCCCCTGGAGGTGACCCACGAGCGCCTGGCGCACCATGCGCTCGTGGCTGCGGGGGTCGCCCGGTTCCACCAGACGCTCGTCCCCGACGACGACCACCACCCGGGCCCAGCCCAAGCCTGGTTCCTGGGCCAGCAGTTCCAGCGCCTCCTGTGGCGTCCCCCCACCGGGCAGCGCCAGGGCGCACTCCCCCCGGGCGGCCAGGGCCGACCGGATCTCGTGCGCCAGCCGGCCTGCGGCGTGGCGGGCCAGGGACTCGGGGTCCGGCAGCACGGTCAGCCGGGGCCCCGCCGCCCCATCCGCGCCCTTCATCGCACGACCGCGGCTCTCAGCCTGGAGGAACCTCAGCCTGACTCGGAGCCGGTCGGGCCGGCCAGCATCCGCTGCACCCGCTCCGCCACCCGATCCGGGGTCAGACCCAGGTGCTGGTAGATCTCCTCGTAGGGGGCGGAGGCCCCGAAGCGGTCAACCCCAATGACCGCACCACGATCCCCCACCCAGCGCCACCAGGGCTGGTCCACCCCCGCCTCGACCGCCACCCGGGCCCAGACCGAGGGCGGGAGCACCGAATTCCGGTACTCATCGGGCTGGGAGAGAAAGAGTTCCATCGAGGGCATGCTGACCACCCTGGTCGCCACCCCCTGCCGCTGCAGCAACTCCCTGGCCTCGACGCAGAGCGACAGCTCGCTTCCGGTGCCGATCAGAAGGCAGCGCGGTTCCCCTCCGTCGGCCTCCTGGAGGACGTAGGCACCGCGCCCCACCCCGGTCGGGGCCAGCTCCCGGGTCCCGGGCAGGACCGGCAGGTTCTGGCGGCTCAGGATCAGGGCCGTGGGGGCTGCGTTGCGCTCCAGCGCCACCGCCCAGGCCCAGCTGGACTCGTTGGCGTCGCCCGGCCGCAGCACCACCAACTCGGGGATGGCCCGCAGCGCCGCCAGGTGCTCGACCGGCTGGTGGGTGGGGCCGTCCTCCCCCAGACCGATGCTGTCATGGGTGTAGACCCAGACCACCGGGAGGTGGGAGAGGGCCGAGAGACGGAGCGATGGCCGCTGATAGTCGGAGAAGGTGAAGAAGGTGGCGCTGTAGGGGCGCAGCCCGCCGTGGGCGGCGATGCCGTTGCAGGCGGCCCCCATGGCGTGCTCCCGCACCCCGAAGTGGAGGTTGCGACCGGTGCCGGTGCGGCCGTCGAAGTCGCCGCCGTCGGGGATGGCGGTCTTGGTCGAGCCAGAGAGGTCGGCATCGCCGCCCAGGATCCATGGGATCCGCTCCGCCAGTTGGCCCAGAGCCTTGCCTGCCGAGCTGCGGGTGGCGATGGGATCGCTGCTGGGATCCCAAGTCGGTAGCGCCTCCTCCCAGCCTGCAGGCAGCTCCCGGGACAATGCGGTGCGCCACTCGTACGCCAGTGCCGGGAACGCCTCGCTCCAGGCACAGAAGCGACGGTTCCACGCCTGACTCAGCTCCGCTCCCCGGGACTTGGCCTCGCGAAAGTGGGCCAGGGCCGCGTCAGGCTCGTAGAAGGTCCGCGCCGGGTCCCAGCCGTAGGCCCGCTTGGCACCGGCCGCCTCCTCGGGTCCGAGTGGCGAGCCGTGGGCGGCGTTGGTGTCCTGCTTGTGCGGAGCGCCATAGCCGATGTGGGTCCGCAGGCAGATGAGAGAGGGCCGGTCCTCCTCCTCGATCGCGTTCTGGATCGCCTGGGCGATGCCGTCGAGATCCAGGGTGGCGTCCTCCACCCGCTGTACCTGCCAGTCGTAGGCACGGAAGCGGGCGTCGACATCCTCAGAGAACGAGAGTGAGGTCGGGCCGTCCAGGGAGACGTGGTTGTCGTCGTAGAGGTAGACCAGCTTCCCCAGCCCCAGGTGGCCCGCCAGCGAGGCGGCCTCGGAGCTGATCCCCTCCATCATGTCGCCGTCGCTGCAGAGCACGAACGTGCGGTGGGCAACGACCTCGTGCCCGGGCCTGTTGTAGTGGTCGGCGAGGTAGCGCTCGGCGATGGCCATCCCTACGGCATTCCCGAACCCCTGGCCCAAGGGGCCGGTCGTGACCTCTACCCCCGAGGTTACCCCCAGCTCGGGATGGCCCGGAGTCTTCGAGCCCCACTGGCGGAACTGCTGCAGTTGCTCCAGGGGCAGGTCATAGCCGGTCAGGTGCAGCAGGGCGTAGAGCAGCATCGAGCCGTGCCCGGCCGACAGGACGAAACGGTCCCGGTCGGGCCACTTGGGGTCACCCGGGTCATGGCGCAAAAAGCGGGTCCAGAGCACGTAGGCGGCGCTGGCGACCCCCATCGGAAGTCCCGGGTGGCCCGACTTGGCCTTCTCGACGGCGTCGATCGCCAGTGTGCGGATGGTGTTGATGCAGAGGTTGTCCAGCTCAGTCCCGGCCTGGGGCAAAGTCGAGCGGGCGCTCACCTTCTCCTCCTCCCCCTCTTCCTGGGCCATGTGGCCCATGCTCTCACTTGGGCCACAGACGGGCACGGCCAAGGTGGGCAGGCAGCCGCGAGGAGGCCGACTCAGCCACGCCCGGAGGGGGCACCAACAGCTCCTTTGGCCGGACCCGCCTTCCGGTCCGAGACCGTCGGCAGGCCGTGAGCCTCCCACTCGGAAATGCCCCCGATCAGGGACGTGGCCATGATCCCCTGCTCGCGCAGGAACTTGGTCGCCCGGAAGCTGCGCGATCCAGCGGCGCACTGGACCACCAGGACCCCGTCGCGGGGCAGCTCCCGCCAGCGCCGGCTCAACTCGGTGACCGGGATCCAGAGCGAACCTCCGATCCGAGACTTGGCCCTTTCGTGCGCCTCGCGCACGTCCAGCACCGGTGCCCCCTCCGCGATCAGGCGCCGAGCCCTGTCGACCTCAACCTCCATGGTCACCGGCAGCGGCATCGGGGAGATTATCGGCGCTTCCGACAGCCTGGGTGCGCGGTCGGGGCTCGACGCCCTCGGCGCCATTCCCGGAGACCCCGCCCGGGGGTCCCGCAACAGGTCGCCGGGGGCGGCACTCTCTCCAGTTCAGCTCCCGATCGCCCTGACGGCGTCCTCGTCAGCCGGGCCAGCCCTTCACAAATCATCAGGACTCTCGTATCCTGTGCCCCGTTGTCGAAAGCGGCACCGTCCGCTTCAGTCGCGGTTGCTGGCCCCGGAGGGGCCTGGGAGGGTTGAGCATGGCGACGGCGACCACCACCCTGCGAGAGCGGGAGGCGACCGACCGGCAGCTCGCCCGGCCGATGACCACCTCCAGGCTCTTCTTCCTTTCGTGCAGCGCCATCATCGGATCCGGCTGGCTCTTCGCATCCCTGGCCGCAGGAGCGCTGGCCGGTCCCGCGGCCATCATCTCTTGGATCATCGGCGGCTTCCTGGTCCTGTTGGTCGCGCTCAACTATGCCGAGATCTCGTCGATGATGCCGCGCAGCGGGGCGATCGTCCGCTACCCCCACCTGACCCACGGCGGCTACACCGGCTTCATCATCGGCTGGTGTTACCTGCTGTCCGCCATCAGCGTCCCGGCCATCGAGGCCGAGGCAGTCGTGCTCTACGCCAGCTCCTACATCCACGGGATTGTCAACTCCTCGTCGGAGCTGACCTGGCCCTGGGGAATCCTGTTCGGCATCGGGCTGATGCTGGCCTTCTTCGTCATCAACTATGTCGGCATCCAGTTCCTCAGCCGATTCAACCAGTACATCACCATCTGGAAGTTCCTCATCCCGACGATCACCTTCGTCCTGCTCTTCCTCTTCGGCCTGCACACCCAGAACTACATGGGCTACAAGGGCGGCTTCGCGCCCCTGGGCTGGGCACCAGTCCTCGGAGCGGTGGCCAGCAGTGGCATCGTCTTCTCCTACCTCGGGTTCCGCCAGGGCTTGGACTTCGGTGGCGAGGCGGCCAACCCCCAGCGCTCCATCCCCATCGCCACCATCTTGTCGGTCGTCGTTTGCACCTGTCTCTATGTGGCCTTGGAAGCGGCCTTCATCGGGGCGATCAAGTGGCACGCCTTCGGAATCAGCCCCGGCGACTTCGCTGGCCTGAAGTCCGGCTCCGCCGCCGCTGACGCTCCCTTCTACATCGCCCTCAAGGCGGCCGGCCCAGCCCTGCTCGGAGGTTTCGCCACCGTCCTGCTGGTGGATGCCTTCATCTCGCCCGGCGCGACTGGTTACGTCTATTTGGGAACCTCTGCCCGAACGGTCTACGGGCTGACCATGAACGGGTACTTCCCCGACGCTCTCAAGTGGATCGTCTCGCGCTTCCGGATCCCCTGGCTGGCGTTGATCGTGTCCTTTGTTGGCGGCTGCATCTTCTTCCTCCCGTTGCCGAGTTGGTATGAGCTGGTCGGGATCATCACCTCGGCCACGGTGCTGACATACATCATGGGTCCCATCGGGCTACCAGCCTTCCGAAACCTGGCGCCCAATCTCCACCGGCCCTTCAAACTGCCCTACGCCGAGATCGTCGGGCCGGCCGGGTTCATCGGCGCCGTGCTCATTGTCTATTGGTCTGGATTCACCACCCTTGCGATCGTTGTGGCGGCGGTGTTCGTCGCCCTGCCCGTCTTCGTATGGTTCTACGCCCCCAACAAGGGTTGGATCAGCCCCGCGGCGGGCTGGATCCTGGGGATCGTGTTCCTCGCCCTCTGGCTGATTGTCCAGCGCTGGGGTCAGTGGGCCCTGGTGGCGAAACCGACGACGGTGGCCCATCCCCAGTTCGCCGTCTTCTACTTCGTCACGATCCTGATGGTGGCCGGGTTCACTGGCATCTTCTACTACCTGTGCAACGACGAAGGGAAGATCGCGGTCCGAGCCAGCTGGTGGCTGATCTACTTCATCCTCGCGGTATACGCCATCTCCTACTACGGGGTCTTCGGACCGCTGAAGACACCCGGAATCCCCTTCCCGGTCGACCTCCTGATAGTGATGATGGTGGCCCTCACCGCCTACGGCTGGGCGGTAATGAGCGCCTACCAGACGGAGGAGCTGAAGGAGATCCTCGACTCCGGAAGCGGCCTGGTTCAAGAGGACGCTCCGACCCGACCAGCGCCCGCTACCCCGCCGCCCACCATCAGCCCCCAGCCCGGGTTCGGCGACTGAGCTAACTCAATTCCGCAGCAGGAGGGCCCGCCCGGCACGCCGGGCGGGCCTTTCTCTTGCCACCTGGCACATAGGATTGGCGCGACCCGTGCTCCGAGCTGCCCACCTTTGACCCCACCTCACCTAAGCGTTGGGTCGCCAGCCCCCGCCGATGGCTGAGCCGGACCCGGAGTCCACCGTGCCCTCCCCGGGCGGCCCGCGCGGGTGGCGACGCCTCTTGGTCGAGCCCCCCCGACCAAGGTCGGTCGCCCGCAACCCGAACGCCCACTGGTTGGTCGTGGCGACGGTCTGCGTCGGGGCCTTCATGGGCCAGCTCGACGCCAGCATCGTGGTCATTGCCCTGCACCGGATGCAGAACTACTTCCACAGCAACCTGGGGGCGGTCGAATGGGTGTCTCTCGCCTATCTCCTCACCCTGATCGCCTTGGTGACCGCGGTGGGCAGGTTCGCCGACATGGCCGGCCGCAAGCTCCTCTACATCTACGGCTTCGCCATCTTCATCATCGGCAGCGGGCTCTGCGGTGCCGCCCCCAACCTCATCGCCTTGGATCTCTTTCGGGTGCTGCAGGGATTCGGCGCCGCGATGCTCCAGGCCAACAGCGTCGCACTCATCGTCCAGGCGATGCCGCCTAAGAAGCTCGGGCGCGGGATAGGTGTCCAGGGGGCGGCCCAGGCCCTGGGGCTGGCTCTGGGGCCCGCGGTCGGCGGGGCGCTGCTCACCTTGGGCGGGCTGCAGTGGGGCTGGCGTCTGCTCTTCTGGGTCAATGTGCCCGCGGGGCTGATCGGCTTTGGCTTGGGCTGGTTTCTGCTGCCGAGAAGCCGCCACCTGGAGGCACGCCATCCCATCGACTGGATGGGCCTCGGGCTGTTCGTTGTAGCCATCGCCGGGCTGTTGGTCGCGCTGACCTTCGGCGACCAGATCGGCTGGGGCTCACCCACTATCGTCGCCGGGCTGGTCGCGGCCGTGGTCTTCGGACTCGGTTTCATTCTCTGGGAGCGCCGCTTCTCCGACCCGATGATGCGGCTCTCCACCTTCGCCAACAAGGCCTTCAGCTTCGGCATCGCCAGCGGGCTGCTCTCGTACCTGGCCCTCTTCGGCACCCTCTTCGTCTTCCCGTTCTATCTGGAGATCGGCACCCACCTGAGCCCCGGCGCCGCCGGCGTCCGGCTCCTGGTGCTGCCGGCGGCGCTGGGGCTGGCGGCACCGGTGGCCGGGATTCTGGCCGAGCGGATCGGAGCCCGGCCGCTCACCGTCGGGGGCATGGTCCTGGCGGCACTGGCACTGCTCGGGGTGGCGCTCCGCCCCGGCTCCGGCGGTGAGCTCCTGGGGGAGCTGGCCGCGATCGGGGTCGGGCTGGGGGCGTTCACCCCTCCCAACAACGCCGCCATCATGGGCGCCGTCCCCCGGCAGCAGGCGGGCATGGCCAGCGGCATCCTCAACATGACCAGGGGGACCGGTACTGCCATGGGAGTGGCTCTGACCGGACTCGTCTTCGGCCTCGCCGCCGGAACCTCCACCGCCCACGTCAACTCGCCCCACCTGGTCAAGCTGGGCTTTGGCGCGGCTCTGGCCTTCCTGGTGGTGGTGGCGGCACTGTCCGCCCTCCTCTCCAGTTTTCGGGGTAGGGGTCACCTCCACCAGGGCTCAGAGTCGGCCACGGAGAGTCTCTGAGGCCCGCGCCGACCGGGCAAGTGATGCCCACCCGCCCGGGGCATGTCCCCGGATGGGCTCCCGGGGCGGCGGTGACAGCGGCGCCCCCCAGGATTCCGCCCCGGGCAACAGCCTGGCTGGGCTCCGAGCCCCCGGCCACTCGCGACCGAGCGGCCGTCCGTTTCCTTGACAGCGGAGTCGCGGGCGAGGCTACCCTAGCTGTAGGTTCCGTACGCCCGGCCAGGGGCGGGTGCCGGCCACAGGAGGCGGCGATGGTTGAAAGTGTCCTGACAGAGGTCCCGGCTCACACCGCAGCGGCCAACCCCTACGTGACCGCCCAGCGCCAGTTCGACCGCGCCGCCGCCATCTTGGAGCTGGACCCGGGCATGCGCCAGATCCTGCGCGAGGTGCGCCGCGAGCTGACAGTGAACTTCCCGGTGCGGATGGACGACGGCCGGATCGAGATGTTCACCGGCTACCGGGTGCAGCACAACCTGACCCGCGGGCCAGCCAAGGGCGGGATCCGGTATCACCCTGATGTCAGCCTGGACGAGGTCAAGGCCCTCTCGATGTGGATGAGCTGGAAGTGCGCGGTGACCAACCTCCCCTACGGCGGGGCCAAGGGCGGGGTCATCTGCGACCCCAGTGAGCTGAGCCAGCGCGAGCTGGAGAACCTCACCCGCCGCTTCGCCAGCGAGATCTCTCTGCTGATCGGGCCGGAGTCTGACATCCCCGCCCCCGACGTCAACACCAACCAGCAGACCATGGCCTGGATCATGGACACCATCTCCATGGACAAGGGCTACTCCGTCCCAGCCACGGTCACCGGCAAGCCCCTGTCGATCGGTGGATCCGAGGGTCGCCCGGCGGCGACCGGCCGCGGGGTGATGGTGATCACGCTCGAGGCCTGTCGCCGGCTGGGGATCGACCCCCACAACTCAACGGTTGCGGTTCAGGGCTTCGGCAACGTGGGCAGCGTCAGCGCGGAGTTGCTGCACCAGCAGGGCTTCAAGGTGGTGGCGGTCTCGGACGTCTTCGGCGGCATCCACAATCCCGAGGGTTTCGACGTCCCCGCGCTTTTGGAACACGTCGCCCGGACGCGCCGGGTGGCGGGCTTCCCCGGCGCCAGGGAGGTGAGCAATGCCGAGCTCCTTGAGCTCCCGGTGACCGTGCTCGTCCCCGCTGCCCTGGAGAACCAGCTGACCGGGGAGAACGCCAGCCGAATCCAGGCCAAGGTGATCGTCGAGGGAGCAAACGGACCAACCACTCCCGAGGCCGACGACGTCTTTGAGCAGCGGGGCACCGTGCTGGTACCGGACATCCTCGCAAACGCCGGCGGGGTCACCGTCTCCTACTTTGAGTGGGTCCAGGACCTGCAGTCCTTCTTCTGGGAGGAGTCGGAGATCAACAGCCGGCTGACCAAGATCATGCAGCGGGCCTACCAGCAAGTGGACCAGCTGGCCAAGGAGCACTCAACCAGCCTGCGGATGGGGGCCTACTGCCTTGCGGTGAAGCGGGTGGCCGACGCCACCATGGTCCGGGGTATCTACCCCTAGCTGAGAGGGCTCGGCCCTCGACCTCTTCCGGCCCTGACGACTGTTCTCCACCCGCCTTCAGCCCACTTCAGTACCTCGTGGTCGGCGACGGCTTGGCAGGACTTCAGGAACCCGAGACCGACCATGGCGAGCCTTCGGGTTTGTAATCAGACAGCGGCGGCACCTTCGGGCCCTCGACCGACGAACTAAGACCTCACCGGCTGGCGACCCGGGGATCAACCGCACGGTCGGCCCGCGCCGCCGCCCGCACGGTCTCGGGTCAGGTGTGCCGGTAGGGGCGGAACGCCTCTCGCAGGTCTTCCGCAAGAAGCTGCGCCTCAGCTACGGCCGGGAAGTGGCCACCGCGGTCGTGCACCGTCCACGCAGCGAGCTGGAAGTAGCGCTCGGCAAGCTCGCGCGGCGGCTTGGGGAACGGCACCATCTCCCCACCGAAGATGCTGACCGCGGTGGGGACCGCCGGCGGCTGCCCGGGTGGCAGAGCGACGTCAGGACTGTGCCGGTGCCGCCAGTACGGGAGGAACGACGTACCGACGCTCGCCGTGCACCAATAGATCGTGAGGGTGTCGAGCAGGAGTCTCCGGGGGAACAAGGTTCGGCCGTCGCGGTCGGTGCTGGACCAAGCTGTCACTTTCTCCCCGAGCCACGCCGCCAGGCCGGCCGGCGAGTCCATGAGTCCGGCGGCGAGGGTGGTCGGCTTGGTCGCCTGCTGGTGAGCGTAGCCTCCCTCCTCTGCGGTCCACGCGCTGACATCTTCGAAGTGCGCCTCCTCCGCTGGCGACCACGGGTACGGCGGTGCCGGAAGGCTCGGGGTCGCAAGATGGATGGCGTCGAGTGCCTCGGGGTGGCGTCGGGCCAGCCAAGCGGTGACGCCAGCGCCCAGGTCACCGCCGTGGGCGAAGTAGCGCTCGTAGCCGAGCCCATCAACCATCACGGCGTGCCAGAGTTCGCCGACCTCGGTGGCGGTCAGTCCGCCGTCGGGCGGAGGTCCCGAGAATCCGAATCCCGGCAGCGAGGGCACGACCACGCTGAACGCGTCGGCCGGGTCGCCTCCGTGGTTCCCAGGGTCTGTCAGCAGCGGAATCAGCGGCAAGAACTCGCAGAAGGTGCTCGGCCATCCGTGGGTTAGCACCAGTGGTGCCGCTGCAGGGCCGACTCCTTGCATATGGATGAAGTGGACCCGTTGGCCGTCGACGTCGGCAGAGCGATGCTCGAGCAGACCGATGCGCTTCTCCAGGTCGACTAGGTCGTGGTCGCGCCAGTCGCTGAGCAGCTGGGCCAGCCATCCGCCGGGGACGCCCAGGTCCCATCCGCCGGTCGCCCCCGGCAGTCGGCTTCGCTCAAGTCGCGAACTGAGGTCTTCGACAGTTTCGGGGTTGAACGCCACACGCATCGGCTCGACTGCAACCGAACGGGCCATCACCTCCTCCTCGCACTCCGACGCGAGCCCCAGACTGTGGTCGCCACGATCGATGTCTGATCAGTGACATCGAGCGGGACCAACGAGACATCCGCCCCGATGCTCTTCGGGGCGAACTCCCCTGGCTCGATAGTGCGCGAGCCGACGAGCACGACGAAACTGTCAGCCTCGAGAGCATTCGCGATTTGGAGACCCATGCCCTCGGTTGGCTCGGTCACCAGGGAGAGGGGTTTGTCATGCGTAGTGAGCTCCTTTGCTCCATCGACTGCGTTGGTATCCCGAAACCATCTCGTTCTGCGCCGGCTTCAGACCCGGCGAGGTCACCGGCCAGTGTGAGCCGACCTCCGACTCGGCACCAGTTCACAGCGGTAGCGGAGTAGCCGGACGACCAGACCTCGAGCCCGATCGGGTTGGCCGGCTGTCAGCGCTGGATGATCGCAACGTCTTCAAGAAGGCTCGGGCGGCTCGGCTTCCCGCCGAGGACCGCCCGAGGACCTCCGGGGTGTGCGTACTGGAGGATGCTGGTCAGTCGGGGCCGGCAGGGTGATCCGTCCACACGTCAACCCTTCCCACCGCCAGGTCCAGCTCAACTCGGGTCACGCTCCAGGGGTCAGCAGGTCTTGGTAGAGCTCGGTCACTCGCATGGGCTCCATCTTGGCCCACGGCCCCGCCCCGTCAACCCCCCTGGGCACCGCAGAGGTTGAAGGGCCAAGGTATCGCCGTCGGTCGAGGTCGGCGATCACACCACGGTCAGTACCCCCCCAGCCCAGCTGGCGCGACCCCGAAGGTGTGCTGCCGCTGAAGCACTGCCTCACGTCGACGCACCGGGCTCAGAATTTTCCCTGGCCACCTCCTTGAGCATCTGGTCGTCCAGCGACAGGTCCGCCACCAGCCGCGTCAGCCTCCCGTTCTCGTCCCGCAGCTGGCGCAGCTCCTTAGCCTCGTCCACCCGCATCCGTCCGTACTGGCGGCGCCACCGCCCCAGGGTGGCCTCGGAGATCTCCAGGGCCTTGGCTATCTCGACTCCGCCCTTGCCCCCGCCCACCAGCCGGTCCGCCTCCCGCAACTTCCGCACGATCTGCTCCGGAGTGTGCTTCCGTCCCTTAGTTCCGGTCCTCCTTGCCCGCTAGGGCGAGATTGGACCACATACCACTTGGACCAGCCTCAGGGGGTCCGGGCACACGGTCGACATGGCGTCATGTGAACACCAACCAAACCCACCGAGGCGCGCACCTGCGGAGTACCGACTTCTTCTCAGCCGAGAAGCACCCTGAGATGACCTTTCGGTCGACGGTGGCCCGTGACCTCGATGACAACGAGTACCGACTCGACTGTGACCTCACCATCAACGAATCTGACGCCCTGTCTCGCTCGCCGTCGAGTTCGACGGGGTAGAGCTCCTCCCGGACGGCGGCAAGAGCCGCGGCGGCTTCAGCGCCACAGGTGAGCTCAACCGAGGCGAGTTCGGCGTCGACTTCAACATGCCGCTCGGGATGAACAAAATGGCAATCGGACAGAAGATCAAGATCGAGTTGGACCCCGTATTCGTTTCAGGCTGACGCGCGGACCTCGGGAACTCGACCGCACCTATAATCTCAACCTGCTTTCAGGCGCAAGCGGCCACAGCGGCTGGAGCGTGACAAGCGGTGACGGAGGGTGAGGCATGGCCACGTACGCGATTATCGGTACAGGGAGCATCGGTACGGCACTTGCTCGAGTGTTCGCTCGTCGTCAGGTTGACTCCCTGATCGCCAACACTCGAGGCCCCGAGTCCTTCCCCAGCCTCGCCGCCGAGGTTGCCCCGACCGTTCGAGCGACGACGATCAGAGAAGCCATAACGGCAGACGTGCTGTTCCTGGCTGTTCCGTTTCTTGCTGTCGCGGAGCTTGGAGCCTCGCAGCCTCAGTGGAAGGGCAAGATCGTGGTTGATGTCACTAACTCGTTCATGCTGCCCAATGAGCAAGAAGTGCTGCGTGGTCGATTGTCCACCGAGCTCGTGATCGACGCCTTCCCGGGCGCCGAAGTGGTAAAGGCTTTCAACCAGCTACCCGCCAACGTACTGTCTCGCCAATTACCCGCCCACGAGGGCAAGATAGTGGTTTTCGTCGCAAGCAACTCTGCCAGCGCGAGCAAGACTGTCGCTCAAGTGGCTGAGTCCTTGGGCTACTCGCCTGTCGAACTTGGTCGAATCGATGAGGGTGGTCGACTTATCCAGGCACGGAATGCGCTGGTGCTACGCCTCTTCATCGAGCACCCAATGTTCTAACGGGTCGCGGGCGGGCGCGGGTCGCGGGCGGGCGAGGCCACCCCTCCCGTTTGGGAACGTCGGGCGACGCGCGGCAGCCCCAGGGTGCCCTGGGAACCCCGCTGGGCTTACCGGGACCACTCCGCTGACCGGACCCCCATGAAGTGCTCCAGGTGATCTGAACTGACAAACGGGGTCCCCTCAACTGTACTCGTCACGATAGAGCCCCCGCAGTAGGGGCGGAGGTACGCAGGTCAGCTCCGATCGCTTGCACGCGAGCTGGAAGGGTTGGGTCGGCAAATCGCTGCGGAAGGGGGCGCTCCTTGGCACCGTCGAAGTATCGACCTGCGACGCCGCTTTGTTCGGCAAGAACGATACTCTCGCAGCGAGTAGCGGCGCGCTCCGCTTTCGCACGGCGCTGGAAGAACCGTACGACTGGGAAAATGTAGCGCCAGGCTGGTACGGACTCTGGAGTAAGCGATTGGGTCATCGGTGTCCACGCCATGCCTGGGTTGACTGCCGTCACGACGAGATCCCCGCCGTCGATCTGATGGCTGATTCCCTTAGTCCAGAGTAGAGTGAGTAGCTTCGCCCGGGCGTGTACGTAGATGCCGATATATCCGGTCGCAGTCTGTAGGTCGTCGAACGGGTCACCCTTGGTCATGTTGAATGAGCTGGACACAACGTTCACGCAGCGGGCAGGCACCGAGGCAGCGGTTAGCAGTGGCTGGAGTGCTTCCGTTAGCACGAAAGGGGCAAGGAAGTTCAAAGCCAAAGTCAACTCGTAGCCATCTGGGGTGAGTAGCCGCTTCGGAAATACGCCCCCGACGTTGTTCACCAGCACGTCGAGGTGATCGAACCGGGACTTGATCTGTATCGCGAGCCTCTCGTTTGCGCCTACCGTCGAGTGATCGACGGGTAGAAAGTCCACACGATCGTGCTTCGCCTCTCCGCGAATCGCCGCCACGGCGTTCGCTCCCCTCTGAGGATCGCGTCCTGTAAGGAGCACGGAGGCTCCCCTGCGAGCAAGGAGCCGCGCCGTTTGGAATCCAATTCCTGCGGTCGCGCCCGTCACCACTGCTAGCTGGCCAGCTAGCTCCGGGTGTGGCGAAATCGTGGTACTGGGCAAGCGATCACCCCTTATGGTATTATTCATTACTACAGTCAGTCCGAAGAATAGCAAGACCAGAAGGAGGTTGTCAAGCGGATGAGCCCTCGCCCGTATCACTTGGGGCTACGCCAGGTCCAGATCGACGAGAGTCGGAGTCGAGTGATCGACGCTGCGCGATTACTTCTGGCCGGGGCGACCAACTACACCGCCTTCACGGTCGAGGCCATTGCGAAGCGAGCCGATGTCGCTCGGGCAACGATCTACTACCAGTTCGACTCCAAGACTGGGTTGCTTGAGGCGCTCTGCGATGCTCTTGCAGAGGCCGGGCAGATGTCCAGACTGGCCGCTACGTTCGCCAATCCCGATCCGGTCGAGGCATTGCGTGCCTTCATCGCCTGCTTCGGGCGGTTCTGGGATGTTGATCGCCCTGCAATGCGCCGACTACGAGCCCTCGCAGCACTTGACCCGGACGTAGGTGCGGTGATCTCTGCCCGGGACGAGCGACGACGGTCGGGATTGGAAGTCCTAGTCCCCCGACTGACCGATCAACACCTCATGGCTGTAGAACGCGAACGAGCCGTATGGATGCTCCACGCCATCACGAGCTTTGAATTCTTCGATGCCATGGCGAGCCCTAATCAAACGCTCACAGACGTCATACCAGACGTCCTTCACGTTGCGGAGGCCGTGCTGGCATCACCTGCCGCACCTCCGGTTAAACGCAATGGCTTGGCCAAGGAAACCTAAGCCTGGATACTGTAGTGGACCGGGTTCCCTGGACTCCGGGACAGCGTCAATGGTACTGAGTCGGGTCATGCCGCCGGCTCCAGCGTGAGCAGCGCGCGCCTGTCTCGGGGCAACGTACCCGTGCTTGGAGACCAGCCAGCGCTGGTTGTACTGCTGCTTGCATGACTGCAGCGCCTGCTGCAGATCGTCCATGGTTCCGAAGCGCTGCACCCAGAGCAGCTGCTCCTTGAGCGTCTTGATGAATCGCTCTGCGACGCCGTTCCCCTCTGGCTCGCGCACGTAGGCGGGGCTGCTCTCAATGCCCAGGAAGCTGAGCTCGCTCTGGAAGTAGTGGGAGCTGTACTGGCTGCCATTGTCGTGGCGGAGCGCCAGACCCGAGGCGCTGCCTTGGCTGTAGCTGCCGAAGTGCTCCCGCACTCCCTGGCGGATGGGGTCCAGCGCCTCGAAGCGGGTGCCCTTCAACGCCGCGTGGATGCCGATGCACTCCTGGGTGCAGTGGTCGACCGCGATGAAGACGGTCCCCTGCCCCTCCTGGGTGATCGTCGCGGTGGCGTCTGTCCCCCACATCCGGTCGGGGAGCTCGGTCGTGATCCTCCCGTCGTGGGCCTTGGGGCCGTGGGCGCCAGCAGGCCCGCCTCTCGCATCAGCCGCAGCACCCTGGCCTTGCCGGTGCGGATCTCCCTGGCCCGCAGCTGGGCCCAGACCTCGCGGTAGCCCTCGCCCAGCCAGGGGGAGGCCGCCAGCACCCCTTGGATCAGCTCCGTCAACTGCGGGTCGCTGAAAGCCGTCTTGGGACCCCGCTTCCCTCTGGCCGGCAGCGGGATCACCGACCGCTGCTTGGCCAGGTACACCGTGGAGCGCGACAGTTCCAGCACCCGGCAGACCCGAGCCAGCCCGTAGCTCCTGCCCGCGGAGGGAGAGACGGTCTCTGCCACCGACTCAGCCTCCGCCACGACGAAAGGGTGGTTGGCCTCCGCCCGTCTCGCCCGCTCTCGCAGCAGTTCGTTCTCCATGGTGATCTCGCCGATCTTGGTCTTCATCCGGCTGATCTCCAGGTCGCGCTCGTCCGAGTCCCGGCTGCGCAACCCCGCCTGCCCGCTGGCGAGGAACTGGTCTCTCCACTGCGCGATCGCTGCTGCAGTCACCCGCAGCTCCCGGCTCAGAGAGTCGAGGTCCTCGCCGCGGAGCACCCGCAACACCACGTCCATCTTCCGGCGCGTGGACCAGCGGCCCTTGTCCTGAGAACCACCACCCTCACCGCTCAGCCTGCCTCGCCTGTTGGCCATCTGACCACCTCCTGGTTGACTGCGCCATCATCCCAACCAGGTGTCCAGCGAAACCGTGGGGCGGGGGACC
>JBOHUL010000056.1:0-5351 GCA_050734425.1 Candidatus Dormibacteria bacterium | reverse complement strand
ACCGATGTGTCGACGGCACCGAGGCGAAGGCTGATCGCCGTGGAACTGCTGCAGACGGCGTTGTCCTCGACCACGGTCCCGACTCCGCCATCGACCTCGACGCCGTAGTGACCGTTGCCTGCGGACTTGGAGCGAGCCAGGACTGAACCGGTCGAGGGCACGCTCTGCCGCCCCGAGGGGGATGCGCCGCTGTCGACTGGCTCTCCGTCCAACAGAAACCCGTCGCTGCCGTTGTTCTCCGCAACGTCGCCGCGGAGCACGTCATCGTCTGCCCGGCTGACCACGAAGCCGTCCTCTCCGTTGCGCACGGCGGCTGAGCCGGTGGCGGTGGAGTTGTCTGCTCCCCGGTGGAGTCGCAAGCCGTCCAGTTGATTGCTCTCGAACAGGTCGTCGATGAAGCGGACGTGGTAGCTGTCCGAGGCGAAGGCCCCGTAGGTGTCACCGGTGAAGGTGGAACCGATGGCCTCACCCGAGGCGGCGACCCCGCTGGTGCCGGTCCAGGCGACGCCTCCGGTCGGGCCGCTCCAGAAGCCAAGGTTCGAGAAGTGGACGTACTCCGCGTTCAGCTGGCCCCCGATCGCTCGAATGTACGGCCTGCCCGCATTGCTGGGTTGCGCCGGGTGGTTGGCCGCCTCGTCCCAGCCGGCCACGGACAACGGGTTGGTCGCCGATCCTGCCAGGGTTATGGTGCCGCCCCAGGTGGCGATCCAAGTGAAGCCCGCCCCGCTGCTGCCCAGCAGGAGGTTCCCCAGGCCCGCGCCCCCGATATCCAGCGTCGCCGAGGGCGCGACGAAGACCGCATCCGCCAGCAGATACCAGCCCGGGCGGTCCCAGGGGACGGCCACCCCCGCGGTCGCCAGGTCAGCCAAAGTGTAGGGGGCGGGTCGCGCCGGGAGGACGAGCGCCGGCAGCGAGTTGGGCAGGTCGAGGATCGTGGGCGTGGTGATGTGGTACGAGCTGTTGAGCAACCGGCGCATCAGGTTGTTCTGCGAGGTGACGAGGTCCGACAGGACGGTCGAGCTGGCGGCTGGCACCCTGGCCCGCGGCCCCCTAGGATCGACCGGCTCCGAGAAGCTGGAGAGCTTGACAGGAGCCAGCTTCGGCGGCGCCGGTGGCAGTTTGACCGGTACCGCGGTCTTGGCCTGCAGCACCCAGGGCGGGGTCGCGTTGAGGGGATGGAGCCAGGGCAGCGCGGCCAGACCCCCGAAAATCAGCAGCGCTAGGAGCGCCGGGTAGCGGCGGGCGTGACGGCGCTTGCTCATCAGGGGACGGTGGGAGCCAGCGTGCCGGAGCCTTGCCCCTCACCACCTATCAAGCCCGACCGGCGGGTCAGCCAACCCTGACGGTTCATCGTCAGAAGGGCGTAGCTCTTCACGACTAGAGCTACGAAGATAGTCATCAGCGCCGCCAGCGGCAGGATCATGATGTCGCTCGGCCGCTGGCGCAGATGGGACAGACCGCGAACGCCACGACCCAGTAGCAGCCAGACCAAGACGATGGACACCTCCCATGAGGCGCCGAACAGGAACCAGTGCACCACGTATGAGACGGCGATGCCCATGGTGAGAGGGGTCAAGGAGATCTGGAGCACCGAGAGCTGGCAGATCAAGGGCTGACGCCAGAGCCATCCCTTCCATGCCGCGGTGCCGTAGCAGCGGTAGGAGTTCCGACTCCAGCGCAGGCGTTGCTTGACGAACGGTCTGAACCCATCCGGGAACATGGACAGGGTGCGGGCGGTCGACTGATGCACGGTCTTGTAGCCGGAGGCTAGGACCAGCCAGGTGAGTCGACCGTCGTCGCCGGAGTTGCACTTCCTCCCGAGGAAGAACTCGTACTCCAAGTGTCCCAGAACCGGCATGACCGCCGAGCGGCGGTACGCCGCAGTCCGGCCCGAGAGACAGGCGACCGCGCCTGCGCGGCCCTGCGCCGGCACGTAGTCCAGGTAGCGGATGTCGATCATCCAGTCGGCGACGCGCCGCCAGATGCTGGACTTCGCCTGGTAGGCGTTCTGGCGCGTTCCGACCCCACCCACCTTCGCATCGACGAAGGGCGCTTGGACCGCCGCCAGCAATCCGGGCAGCCATTGCGTGTCGGAGTCCGTGAGGATGACGACCTCAGAGGTGGCGGCGCGGATCCCGACGCCTAACGCGGAGCGCTTGCCGTCGTGGGCGAAGGGGATCACCCGCAGACGGGGGTCGCTCACCTGGCGCAAGCGCTTGATAACCTCAACGTCCGCCAGGTCAGGGACCACGATGATCTCGGTAGGTCCCTCCGCCACCCAGGAGTCAAGGCACCGCATCAGGATGTCCGGATCTTCCCGGTAGGCGGGGACGACGACGGACGTGGTGGTGGTGTAACCCACGGGTACCGGTCGATAGCGCCGCGAGAGGATGACGCGGACGGTCCAGATGGTCCAGGAGAGGAGGCCCACCAATCCCACCGGGACCAGCTGCCGATAGGCCCCGATCTGCTGCCACGTGACAGCCAGCGTGGGGCTCACCACGGTCAGTCCCTCCTAAGCGGATCGGGAGATGACGTCATGCCACGCTCGCAGCGGTACCGAGCAACCGGTCCGCCTCGCGGCGGTCCCAATTGCAGGTCCGCGTCGGGCGTCCAATCGCGTGGTAGTTGAAGCCATAGGACGCAAGCTTCAGCGGGTCAAGGCAGTTCCGGCCGTCGACCACGGTGCGTCTCGCGACCAGCGCGGCAACCCGCTGCCAGTCGAGAGCCACGTACTCGGGCCACTCAGTGACCAGCGCTACCACATCCGCCCCCGCCACCGCCGCATAGGCGCTTGACGCGAACTCAACCGCTGGAAGCGACTCCCGGGCCACCGACATGGCCACCGGGTCGTGGACGACCACCGATGCCCCGAGTTCGACCAGCCGGTAGGCGATCGCGAGGCTGGGAGCGTGCCGCATGTCATCGGTTCCAGGTTTGAAACTCAGGCCCAGCAGGGCTACCCTCCGACCCTCCAGGTTGCGACCCACTGCGTCCCGAATCTTCTGCACAAAGCGCATGCGCTGCTGCTCGTTGACCTCGGTGGCGGCGCGGAGCATCCAGAAGGTGAACCCCTGCCGTCGGGCGGTGTGCTCCAACGCAGCCACGTCCTTGGGGAAGCAGGAGCCACCGAAGCCAAGTCCGGCTCGCATGGAAGCGCCACCGATGCGACCATCGAGACCCATCCCGTTGGCGACGTCCTCGATGTCCGCGTCCACCTGATCGCAGAGGTTGGCGATCTCGTTGATGAAGGAGATCTTCATCGCCAGGAACGCATTCGAACCGTACTTGATCAGCTCCGCCTCGGTGTTCCCGGTACGCACAACCGGGGCGCCGAAGGGGTTCAGGGCCGAGATGGCGCGGTCAACGGCGGCAGCGTTGCCGCCGCCGACCACGAAGCGGTCGGCGTGTGTCACATCCTCGACCGCGCAACCCTCTCGGAGGAACTCGGGGCAGGAAACCACCACGAGATCCCTTTGGCGGCGGTCCAAGGTCCGCTGGACCCGGACCCCAGTGCCCGGTGGCACCGTGCTCTTGATGATGACGACGGTACCCGGCAAAGCGTGCCGAGCGAGCGTCGCCACGACTCCGTCGATCGCGGATACGTCCGCCCTCCCGTCCGGGAGCGAGGGTGTGCCCACCGCGAGCACGACGAGCCTGGTCTGTGGCAGCGCCGCCTCAAGGTCCGGCTCGACAGTGAGGTTGCCGGAGTCGATGGTCCGCCGCAAGATGGCACCCAGGCCGGGCTCGAATATCGGAGGATCTCCCCGGCCGATGAGTGCGCGCCGACTCGCGTCGACCTCGACCAGAGTCACCTGCCGGCCACTCGCGGCCAGGCACGCCCCTGTTACCAGCCCCACATATCCGGCGCCCACGACCGTCACGGGCTCGGCACCCCGCCCCACCCGATGCTCATCCACCCGGATGGTGCTCTGCGTCATCTGTCTGTGCTCCAGTGGTTGCTCTTGTTCGAGCCCCCACCTCCAAGCCCGACGACGCTCGGGTCCGCCGCCGCCGCCAGTGGACAGTCCCCGACAGGTCTTCACCTGCTGCTTCGGGGAGCCAAATCTTTGACGAGAGCTGGTGCGGACGTCAAGACCCGGTCGCCATCGCGGGCGCAAAACGGGGGCCGCCGTGGCCTTCCCACCAGCGCGTTAGCTTGCTGTGGCACGGTGGTGCTGGAAGTTGAAAGTCAGGGAACCGTCAGTGCTTGGACGCCGTGTGTGACTGGCCTAACAACCCCCTGTAACGATCTCTTCAGAGTGGAGGCGGCACCCGCGCCACCGCTTCCCCATACGTTGTCCGAGGAGGCGCCGATAGAGGGCCAGGCCCTCGTCGCGCGCCCGGAAGTGCCCCGCGACCAGCCACCCGAGCTGGCTCGGGTTGTCGAGCCAGGCTGTTGGCGGCGCCCCGCTCCAGGCCGCTAGCGCGCTGACTCCCCCGACCGACAGGGCGGAGCGGTCGCGGAGCCCCCTCGGTCCTCTTCCGGACGCCGCTAACCGATCGAGGCCACGGCGCCCATCGCGAAGGTGGGTCCTCTTCCGTCCGGCGTTCACACCTGACTCCCCCGACCGCCAGAGTGACAACGGGGCCCTTGGTCATCCCTGAACCGCACGCTTGGCACCGTCGAGTCGCCGCCCGCGTAGTCGGCGGGGCCAGCTACGAGAGCCGGGCTCAGGGTTCAGGCCGCCGTTGGATGAACTCGGCCATGCCCGGGACCCTGAATGCGACTACGCCGCGCTCGGGTGGATAGACCAGGCCCTTGGCTATCAGGCTGGCCCGGACGGGCCCGACACTGGAGGGCCTGCGGCCGAAGCGGCGGGCAACCTCGCTGGAGTTGGCGCTGTCGTTGAGGTCGACGGCCAACCCCCGAAGCGGGTAGAAAGCGACGGGACCGGCCAGCCAGCGCCTGGCCCAATTGGCACTGCGGCAGGCAAGCCCTGCCTAGACGGCCTTGACCTCCTCCGTCCCGATGTGGGCGAAGCCCTGGGGCACGGGCCCGCGCCAGGCGTCGGGATGGAGGACGCGAGCCAGCATCTCGATCCCGTCCACCACCCTGGGCCCGGGCCGGTTGAAGTACCAGGACCCGTTGAGCGCGAAGACCGCCTTGCCCCTCACCGCCGGCGCTCCCGCCAGGGGCGCGAGCGCCGCCGTCTCCTCCACCTGGCGGATCGTCTCCTCCAAACCGAGCCCGCAGGGCATCGCCAGGATCACCTCCGGCTGGGCCGCGAGCACCTCGTCGGGAAGCACCACCAAGGACTTCTGTCGGGACTCGCCCAGGACATCGATGCCCCCGGCGGCGTCGACCTGGTCCGGGACCCAGTGGCCGGCGACCATCAGCGGGTCGAGCC
>JBOHUL010000055.1:0-31176 GCA_050734425.1 Candidatus Dormibacteria bacterium | reverse complement strand
AGTGGGGAGTGCGGCTCGAGGGTGACGACATCGTGGTCACTAGTGACCTCTCAGCGGAGGAGGGCTGGCAGGCGCTCCGGCGCCAGGGCATCAGCGATCACCTGCTGCCGTATCTGGAGCAGGGCAGCGACCTGCCCCCGGGGGCCGTCGCAGGACGCCGCCGGCGCCAGGCGCCGAAGGCGTAGACGGGCGCTGCGGCTGGGCACCTCGGTCGTAGTTGCGACCGGTAGCAGCCCTGACCTCTGAGGTTGCTCCAGAGGGGACCTTCTCAGTCCCAGCTCTCTTGTGGCCGAACGTGTTTGCGGCTTCCACAGGCGACCGGTAGCGACGGCATCATCCTCACCCACGATCCCGCGGGAGCTGGAACTTCTCGCCGCCGATCTGCGCCACGTGCTCGTCGCCGCCGTCTGACTCCGGCGCCTTCCAGGGCGCCCGCCCGACTTGGCCGATCTCCCTTCTCCGAGCCGGCCCCACTCGTCCTGGCCAGCCTCGCCGTAGGTCCCAAGCACGGCTACGCGATCATGCGGGACATCCCGCAGTTCCAGGGGCCGCACGCTCTCAGCGGGAGCAGGCGAGGCCAGTTGTCGCGGGAGCGGTATAACACGTTATACTCAACTCATGAAAGTGGCCGTCTCGATCCCGGATGACCTCTACGCCCAAGCTGACCGCGTCGCCGAAGAGCGCGGGGTGAACCGATCGGCGCTTTACGCCCGCGCTCTTCGCCGTCTCTTGGTCGACGAGGAGAGTGACGCCCTGACCAGGATGATCGACGCCAGCTGTGACGACCAGGACCGCGAGGATATCGCCGGCGTGGCCCGAGCCGATCTGATCGACACCGGGTCCTGGGAGTGGTAGCCCGGGGGGAGGTCTGGTGGGTGGACTTCGGAGCTCCGCTCGGCGGCGAACCGGGTAAGCGCCGGCCGGCGGTCGTGATCTCGGATGATGGCTTCAATCGCTCGCGCCTGAACACCGTAACCGTGGCCGCCATCACCTCCAACATCCGACTCTCCGCTCGCCCGGGCAACGTCTCTCTGCCCCGAGGAGTTGCTGGACTCGACCGGTCGTCGGTCGTCAACGTAACCCAGATCGCCACCGTGGACCGGCACCGCCTCGCGAGCCGCTCCGGAATGCTGGCGCGAGCGGACGTGGTACGCGTCGACGACGGGCTCCGATTGGCTCTGCGTCTGTAACCGCGGGGTGATGCCACGGCCACCGACCGACCTCGGGTCTCCCGGGCCATGGCCGAGATGGTTCAAAATGTCGGCCTTGCCGTTTGGGCCAACGCATCTGCGGCGCTGACGGCCGCCTGATAATCACGCGCAGGATTATCAGGAGCAAAACTACCCCTTGCGCCCCCGAATGGAGATCCCGGGTGGAGCCCAAGGTGGGAATCGAACCCACGACCTAACTACGTGGAAAGCGTCAACGGCGGGCCCGGGACGAGCTCTTCGCCCGGGAGATCATTCGACTCCGTCCTCGAGGCCCGGGTGCTCTACGAGGACTGGCGCCACACCTACAATCTTCACCGCCCCCGCAGCTCGTTGGGATTCCAGCCGTTTGCGGTCTTCGCAGCGGCTTTCAGCAACCAGAAACCGTAACCCCCTCTGGACTCGTGAACGGGGACCCGTCGGCTGAACTTGGCGCCTGGAAGTTGAACCGGGTGGTCTGGGTGCTGGACCGGGGATTCAACTCAAGGGACAACCGCACTGAGCTGCGGCGCCAGGGCGTCCACTACATCGTGGCCGGCGATGATCCCCTAGCCCGGCCGGAGTCTACTTGAAGTAACGGATGGCGCGGGCGCCCTCGAGGGTGAAGGGAGCTCCCACCAGCCAGTCTCCGCCGTTCCCCTCTTCCACCATCTGGACCTTGATCGTGCGAGTCCGCTCTCCTGGGTTCGAGATCTGGACGAACCCGAACACCTCCTCCTGGGAGACGGTCTCGAGCCTGGTCACCTTGAACTTGGCCTGGCTCGAGTTGACCCCGTCGAAGAAAGGCAGGTACCGGGTCCGCTGCTCCGCCGGTTCGGTGAGCAGGGTGTAGGCGTAGGCGACCTGGTGGGACCTGACGTCAGCCAGCCACTGGTTCAACGCCGCGCCCGCGGGCACAGCGGGGCCACGGCAGGAGCAGAGCAACAGCGCCAGCAGGGCCGCCGCCGGGGCGCCCGCCAGGCCGCGGCGGAGACGTCCGTTAGCCCTTGACAATCACCGTGCCCTGCATTCCGGGGTGGAGGGTGCAGTAGTAGTCGTACGTTCCCGGTTTGAGGAACTTCACCGCCCAGCGGTAGCCGGCCCCCTTGGTCGGGGAGTTGACCAGGCTCTGGTCGATCCACCAGACGTTGTGCTGGTCGTACTCGTCGGTCCAGATCCACTCCACAGTTGCCCCGACCGGGACCGTGAGGTTGTCGGGGACGAATGAGCCGACCGTGTCGACATTGTGGTAGATGATGATCCGGTACTGGGGGTTGCTCGGAGGCTTGGGCAGGGCTTGGATCTGCAAGTTGGCGTGCGGTTGCTGCACGACGTTGCCAGGCTGGGCCTGGATGTGAGCCGCGCTTACCGTGCCCCTGTCCCCGAAAAAGCTGCACCCCGCCAGGAGCAGGCCCAGGGCGAGAACCGCCGCCAGGGTGCCGAGAGCGCGACCGCCGAGGACGGGAGAGGCCACCCCGTGGCGCCGCCATCCCAACATGGACTCAGGATAGCCGCCGAGGCGCGGCCCGGGCACTGCGGGTGAGCCCGGAAGCGCCGCCGCCGCGGCCTCCCCGCAGTCCCCGGCAGCGGGCCCTGGCGACCGTGGCGGCACTCGCCCAGAATTACCCTGCCGCCTGCGCTCTCGACCACGCCAGCCCCCTGCAGCTGCTGGTGGCGACCATCCTCTCGGCGCAGACCACCGACGAGCGAGTGAATCAGGTCACGCCTGCGCTCTTCGCCAAGTACCGCACGGCCGAGGACTACGCCACCGCCGACCCTGAAGAGCTGGAGGCGCGGATCCACCCGACGGGTTTCTTCCGGGCCAAGGCCAAGGCTCTGATCGGGATGGGCCGCGTTCTCTGCGAGGAGTTCGAGGGGGAGGTGCCCCGGAGCATGGACGGCCTGACCCGTCTACCCGGGGTGGGACGGAAGACCGCCAACGTGATCCTGGGGGTGGCCTTCGACGTCCCCGGCTTCCCCGTGGACACTCACGTCATTCGGTTGAGCAACCGGCTGGGGCTGGTCAAAGTTCAGAACCCGGTCAAGATCGAGGCCCAGGTCTGCCGCATGGTTCCCCCCAAGGAGTGGACCGGTCTCAGCCTCCGTCTCATCCTGCACGGCCGGCAGGTGTGCCTCGCCCGCCGGCCCCGGTGCGAGGTGTGCGTCCTCGAGTCATGGTGCCCGTCATCGCTGCTGCGGCAGCCCGCCGCCAAGCCCGCTAGCGGTCGCGGAAACGGGGCGGGCGCCGCTCGCGGAGCGCGGCCCAACCCTCGCCGGCATCTTCGCTAGTCAATGACCGGGCCTGGGCCACGGTCTCCAGCTCGAGCACCTGGTCGAAGTCGGCCCCGGACTCCGCCAGGGCCAGGGTCCGCTTGAGGTCCAGGAGCACTGGCCGGGGAAGCGCCGCCAAGGAGCTTGCCCACTCCAGCGCGGCCGGCAGCTCCTCGCCGTCCTCCACTAGGCGACCGGCCAGACCAACCTGCAAGGCCCGCTCGGCCGAGACCGGTTCTCCCAGCAGCAGCATCTCCCTCGCCGCAGAAGTGCCAGCCAGGCGGCTGAGCATCCAGGTGGCGCCGCCACCGGGGTGGATCCCCAGCTTGACGAAGGGAGCCGCCAGCCGTGCCCCTCGGGCCAGCACCCGAAGGTCGCAGCAGAGGGCCAGGTTGAGGCCGGCGCCGATGGCGGGGCCCTGGATCGCGGCGATGGTTGGGATTTTGAGATCCCGGAGGTCGAGAAAGGCGCGGTAGTAGTCGCGGAGCACCTGCTCCTTCTCCTGGACCGTGGCGGCCCGGGCCCCCAGTCGGCCCAGGTCGGCGCCGGCGCAGAAGGCCCGCCCGGCCCCGGTCAGGACCAGGACCCTGACCGAGTCGTCCCGGGCCACCTCGGTCAGGCGCACCCGCAGCGCCGCGGCCAGCTCCTCGGTGAGGGCGTTGCGCCGCTCGGGTCGGTTGAGGGTGAGGCGGACAACCCCCAGGGGGGACCGCTCCATGAGGACCGCCGCGGGCTCGGGAGCTAGGTCAGGGGGCACCACGCTCTGGAGCATATCCAGCGAGCTTGAGCCTCGAGCGGCCGTTGCTATACTCGGCCTCGCGGGCGACTTCAGGGACCGGGCCAAAAGCGGGGGATAGTTGACGGAAGGCTCGGCTGCACGGGTGGTGGTGCTGGCCGCCGGCAGAGGGACGCGGATGCGATCCCGGGTGCCCAAGGTATGGCACCAGGCGGGAGGTATCAGCCTCCTGGAGCATGCCCTCAGGCTGGCCGAGGCGGCGGCGGCGGGGCGGCCGGTGGTGGTCGTCCCCGCGTTGGAGGGCGAGGGCTGGGAGGCACTCACCTCCCGCGCTGAGCTGGTCCGGCAGAGCCGGCCACAGGGCACGGGGGCGGCACTGGCCCTGACCCGGGACCTGCTCGGCGATGAAGGGGTGGCGCTGGTCCTGCCCGGGGACATGCCCCTGCTCACCGCCCCGAGCCTGATACACCTCACCCAGGCGCTGGCGGAGGGGGGCGCGGGGGCCGCCCTGGCGACGGCCCGCGTTGCCGACGCCCGCGGCTACGGCCGGGTCGAGCGCGGACCGCAGGGACAGTTCCAGGGCATCGTGGAGGAGCAGGATCAGGCCTGGGACGGCCAGCCCTGCGAGGTCAACGTCGGTGCCTACGCCTTCTCATTGGCCCGGCTCTGGCCGGCCCTGGTGGGGGTCGGCGACGACAACGCCCAGGCCGAGCGCTACCTGAGCTGGGTGCCCCAGCGGATCGAGGGGGGGGCGGTCACGGTGGCCATCGAGGACGCTGACGAGGCGCTCCAGGTCAACGACCGCCGCCAGCTGGCCCTGGCCGAGGCGGCCCTTAGGCGCCGTACCCTGCTGCGGCTCATGGCCCAGGGCGTGACCGTGGTCGACCCCGGGGCGACCTGGGTCGACGGTGACGTCGAGGTGGGCCAGGACACGGTGATCCATCCGGGCTCGGTCCTGCGGGGCAGTACCCGGGTCGGGTCCGAGTGCGTCATCGGCCCCTTCGCCGAGCTGGAGGATGTCGAGCTGGGCCGAGGCTGTCGAATCGGCCGCTCCCATCTGAGCGGCTGTAAGCTGGGAGATGGAGTGGATGTCGGACCCTTCAACCGAGTGCGCCCCCAATCGGCGATGGGCCCGGGATCCCACCTCGGCACGTTCACCGAGATCGTCCGCAGTCGCATCGGTGAGCGGACGCAGGTGCCGCACCTGAGCTATGTGGGCGACTCCCTGCTGGGCCAGGACGTCAACGTAGGTGCCGGCAGCATCACCGCCAACTGGGATGGGCGCGACAAGCACCCAACCGAGATCGGGGACGGGGCCAGGCTCGGCAGCGGCACCATCATGGTGGCCCCGGTCCGAATCGGCGAGGGCGCCTACACCGGGGCCGGCTCCGTCATAACCAAGGACGTGCCGCCGGAGGCTCTGGCCCTGAGCCGGCCCCGGCAGCGCAACCTGCTCGGCTGGGTCTCCCGGCGGCGGGGACCGCGCGGGGGGAGCAAGGAGGGATGAACGGCTCCGAGGGCCCGCTGATGCTGCTCTGCGGGTCCGCCCACCCCGAGCTGGGTCGCAAGATCGCGGAGGAGGTGGGCGTCCCGCTGGCACCGCTGGAGGTGACCCGCTTTGCCGACGGCGAGTTCGATGTCAAGATCGGCGAGTCGGTGAGGGGTCATGACGTCTTCTTGATCCAGCCCACCTCTCCCCCGGGCAACGACAACTACATGGAGCTGTTCATCCTGCTCGACGCCCTGCGTCGGGCCAGCGCCGCCCGCATCAATGCCGTTCTGCCCTACTACGGCTACCAGCGCAAGGAGAAGAAGACACAGGCCCGCGACCCGATCTCGGCCAAGCTCATGGCCAACTTCCTCCAGGTCGCGGGGGCCGAGCGTCTGATCGTGTTAGATCTGCACGCAGAGGCCATTCAGGGGTTCTTTGACATCCCGGTCGACGCCCTCACCGCGGGCAAAATCCTCTCTGCCCACGTCAAGGCCCGACACGGCCGCCAGCCGATCGTGGTGGTCTCCCCCGACGTGGGCGGCACCGCCCGGGCCCGGGCCATCGCCCGCCGGCTCGATTCGCCTTTGGCGATCATCGACAAGCGTCGTCCCCGGGACGATGACATCGAGATCCTCAACGTCATCGGTGACGTCGAGGGCAGTCGCTGCGTGCTGGTCGACGACCTCATCTCCACCGCCGCCACCCTCGCCGGTGCGGCCCAGGCCCTGATCGCCAAGGGCGCGGAGTCGGTCGACGTCCTGGCGACCCACGGCGTCTTCAGCGATGGGGCCCTGGCCAAGCTGGAGGAGGCCCCAGTCGGTGAGGTGGTCGTGACCGACAGCGTCCCCATGGGACCAGAGGCGGCCGAGATCTCCAAGCTGACCCAGATCTCGGTCGCGCCCTTGATCGGCGAGGCCATCGTCCGGGTCCACGAGGGGAGGAGCGTCTCGGCGCTTTTCCGCTGAACTGGGACCGCTGCTAGACTCGGCCCAGAGATGAGCTCTGGCTCAGCCTCCTACCCCCTGGCGCTGCCGACGAAGCCAGCCCCAACCGGCGACCTCGGATCGGCGGTCGGGGAGGGCGGGAGAACCGGATCCGGGGGTGCGGTGCAAGGGCGGAAGCCCCTCGACCGATGATCGACTGGCTCATCGCCATCCTGGTGGTGGCTCTAGTGGTGGCCGGGCTCTCGGCCACGGCCGAGACCTCGCTCACCTCGGTCAGCCGGATCTGGCTCCGCGCCCGCCGGGCCGAGGGTGACCGCCGCGCTGCCCAGGTGGAGCGGCTGCACCGCAACCCCCGGGCCTATCTCGGCACGATCCTGGTTGCCAACACCCTGGCGGTGATGCTGGCCTCGTCGGCGGCGACCCTTCTGGCTCAGCGCCACCTGGGAGACGGGGCCGCCATCTGGGCGGCGGTGGCGCTGGCGATCTTGGTGCTGCTCTTCTGCGAGCTAGGGCCCAAGACCTACGCTCTGCAGCACAGCGAGACCGCCTCCCGGATCTTCGCGGCACCGGTCGGGGGGCTGACCAGGGCGCTGGGGCCCCTGGTGGCCGTCCTGTCCTTCATCTCCTCCCTGGTCTACCGACTCCTGCCCGGGCAGGGGACGCCCAGGGGACCGTTCCTGACCGAGGAGGAGCTCAAGGAGGTGGTCCTGGCGAGCGAGCAGGAAGGGGTGGTGGAGGAGGAGGAGCGGGAGATGATCCACGGGGTGCTGGAGATGACCGACAAACCGGTGCGGGAGGTCATGGTGCCCCGGGTGCAGATGGTGGCCCTGCCAACGGACGCCTCGGTGGCGGACGCCATCGGCGAGATCAAAGAACACGGGCACAGCCGGATCCCGGTCTACGAGGAGACCGTGGACAACATCACCGGCATTCTCTATGCCAAAGACCTCCTGGGCAGCCGGCCTGAGGTCGGAGTCGAGGAGGGTCGCGGGGTGGGTTGGCTGGCGCGGCGGCCCACCTTCGTGCCCGAGGCCAAGCACCTGGGCGAGCTGCTCCAGGAGATGCAGTTAAAGAAGATCCACCTGGCCGTGGTCGTCGACGAGTACGGGGGCACCGCGGGCCTCGTCACCATCGAGGACGTGCTGGAGGAGATCGTCGGTCCCATCCGCGACGAGTACGACCTGGCGGAGCAGGAGGAGATCCAGGTCGTAGGCCCCGAGGAGGCGCTGGTGAGCGCCTCGGTGGGGCTGGACGAGGTCAACGAGCTCCTGCACCTGCACTTGGAGGGAGAGGACTTCGACTCCATCGGGGGCCTGGTATACGCCCACCTGGGCCGGATCCCTACCGTCGGTGACGAGGTCGATGCCGGCGACGGCATCACCATCAAGGTGGAGGCTATCGACCGTCGGGCCATCCGCACCGTGCGCCTCCGCTCCCTCCGTCCCTTCGAGGTGGGGGAGGGCGGGGGGGCGCCGGCACCCGAGCCGGTTCCCCCTCAGGGCCAGGGCTCGCCCTAGGCGGTGCCGGCCTTGGCCCGCGACGAGGGCATCGTCCTGCGCCGCCGGACCTATGGCGACGCCGACCGCATCCTGGTCGTCTTCACCCAGGCGAGGGGCAAGCTGAGCCTCCTGGCCAAGGGGGCGCGCCGGGCGCGGGCCCGCAACGCCCCCGGCCTCGACCTCCTGGCCCGATCCGAGCTGCTCCTGATCCCGGGACGGCAGCTGGCGGTCCTGGCCCAGGCCCGGCCCTTGGGTCCGCCCTGGCCGGCCCAGGACCCCGTCCGCACCGCCTGTGGTGCGGTCCTGGCAGAGCTGGCCGACGCCATCCTGGAGGAGGGCCAGGCCGAGCCGGAACTCTACGGCCTGGTGGCGGAGGCCCGGGACCGGATGGCGGTGGCGCAGGGGGAGGCCCAGACGGAGCTGGCCATCGCCGCCTTGCAGATCGCTGCCAGTGGCGGCTACCTCCCCGAGGTCAACCGCTGCGCCGGCTGTGGCGAGGAGCTGCGAGATCGCCAGGGGGGCTTCGTCCCGGCGCTGGGAGGGGTGGTCCAGGGTCGCTGCTGGGAGCAGGCTCCGGGGGCCCTGGCCTGCTCCGGGGCCAGCCTCAAGGTGCTGCGGCGACTTGAGTTGGGGGACCTGGAGCTGGTGCGGCGGCTGCGCTGGACCGAGGCGGTCCGCAACGAGCTGGAGTCGATCCTGTTGGCCCACCTGGAGCACCACCTGGACAAGCCGCTGCGCGCCGCAAGGGTCCTGACGGAACTGCGCGCCAGCCTGCCGCGGGCGACCTCATGAGCCCGGGAGGTTGGGCTGCAGTTCCTCCGACAGGCGCTGGGCCTGGAGCAGGTCGGTGCGGTGGTGCCAGCGATCGTAGAAACGACGGAAGTTGATCCGGCTAAGCCGCTCTCTCTCGTCGGGGTCGGTGTCCTCCCAGCCTCGGTGGTGCAGGAGCCGGATGGGCAGCTCCGGCAGCCGGACCAGGCGGAGCCCGGCTGCCCGCAGCGCCAGCGAGAAATTGAAGTCGAGCATGCGGTAGAAGCGGAAGCGCTCGTCCAGGAGCCCCACCCCTGTGAGGCGGCTCCGGCGGAAGCAGAGGCAGTATCCGTCGATGGCGTCGACTTCGGCCCGGTCCGAGTCCTGGAATTCGCGCAAATCCGAGCTCACCGCGCCCCAGCGGCCGACCGCGCCCACGGTCTCGTCCTCCAGCGCCGCCACCACCGGCCCCAGGCAGTCCCCGGTCAGCTCGACGCCGGTGTCGAGCAGGAGCACCACCCGGCCCCGGGCAGCCCGCAGGGTGAGGTTGCGGGCGGCGCCCTCACCCAGGCGGTGGTCGGCGAAGAAGGGATGAATCCGGGGGTCGGAGTCGGCCAGGCGCTGGAGCGTGGGTCTAATCCTGTGGCCGCAGTTGTCCAGGACCAGATACTCCACCGAGTGCTCCCCGCGCTGGCGCTGGAGGCTGGCGAGGCACCCCTCCAGGTCCCGGGGGTGCCCGTTGCTGACCAGGCTGACCGAGACCTCGACCTGGTCGGGGAGGGAGCGCCGGTCGGGGATCTCCCGGGGCGAGGAGATCAGGCCATGGCGGTGGTCGAGGGCGCTGGCCCGGCGGTAGCTGGTCCGTCCCGGCCCATCCTCGGGCACGACCTCCCGCGCCAGCAGTGCCAGCCGGCTCCGGTCCGCCGCCGGGAAGTCGGCCACGACCCGCTGCTCCTGCCGTGCCTGCGCCACTGTCCTCCAACGCACGCCTCGGGCCGGCTCCTGGGCGGGTCGTTCCAATCCCAGGCCGAGGAGCTGGTCCGCCTGGAGCAGGCCGGCGCGGCGGCTGGCCGGGGAGAGCCGCCGGTCCCGGGCAAACTCCCAGGTGAGCGCGAGGGCGCGGGGCAGGTCGAGGTCGTCCTCCAGCGCCGACTGCAGGGAGCTGCCAAGCTCCCGGGCCGCCCCCTCGTCGGCTGCGCCCCGGCCGGCTGCGGCCAGCCGGCGCAGCCGCTGCAGAGCCCGCTGGGCCGCGGCCAGCGAGGCCAAAGTGAAGTTGAGCCGGCGGCGGTAGCCGACGGTGGCGCAGAGGTAGCGGAAGGCAAGGGGGTCGAACCCCAGCGCGCTGAGCGAGCTCAGGGTGTGGACGTTGCCCTGGGATTTGGCCATCTTGACCCCGTCGGCGAGGAGGTGCTGGCCGTGGACCCAATGGCGCACGAATTCCTGGCCGGTGGCGCCGCGGCTCTGGGCCAGCTCGTCCTCGTGGTGGGGGAAGATGTTGTCCACCCCCCCGGTGTGGAGGTCGACGACGTCGCCCAGGTAGGCCATGGCCATGGCGGAGCACTCGATGTGCCAGCCGGGGTATCCCCGGCCGAAGGGGCTCTCCCAGACCATGAGGCGGCGGCCCTCCTCGGCATGGCGCCAGAGCGTGAAGTCGGTGCGGTGGCGCTTTTGGGGGTCGGCCTCGACGCCGAGCGCCCGCTGCAGCTGGTCTGGGGAGTTGCCTGAGAGTCGACCGTATTCTGCGTAGGCGGTGGTGTCGAAGTAGACGGTGCCGTCCACCTGGTAGGCCAGGCCCCGTCGCAGCAGCCGCTCGACCAGGGAGATCATCTGGGGTACGTGCTCGGTCGCCCTAGGGAAGTGGTCGGCGGGCTCTATCCCCAGCGCCGCCTCGGCCTGGTGGAACTCCTCTTCGAACTCGGCGGCGATCTCCCTGGGGGTCCGCCCCGCAGCCAGCGCGGCGGCTATGACCTTGTCGCCCCCTCGCTCCGCCATCTCCTGGCGCATGTGACCAACATCGGTGATGTTCTTGACGTGGACGACCCGCCACCCCTGGCCCCGTGCCGCCCGTTTGATCCAGTCGGCCATTAGGTACGTGCGGAGGTTGCCGATGTGGACGGAGCGGTAGACGGTGGGGCCGCAGCTGTACATCCGCAGCACTCCCTCTTCCCGCGGCTGCAGCGGCAGCGTCCGGCGCGCCATGGTCTCGTGCAGGCGCAGCATGGGTCGATGCTAGCAGTGGGCCACGAGGGCGCCACCGAGGGGGCTGCGATCTCGAGTTTGGCTGCTCAGGACCGGCGCTGGCGCCGGCCCCGGGAAGATGCCGCGTGGGCGCGGGGCGGCAGATGACTGCGCCCAAGAGAGAGCGCACCCTGATGCTGCTGGGGGGCCACGAGTGGCAGGCGGCGGCGGCCACCGCCGACCGCTGGTGGCTCCGACGGGCCCGGGAGCCCTCGGTCTTGGTTCTGACCTCGGCCGCCCAGGACATTCCCGAGACCCAGGTGGCGTGGGCCAAGAGCCACTTCCAGGAGCTGGGCGCCCAAGTCGAGGGCTGTCTGATCCAGTCGCCCGCCGACGCCCGCAATCCCCTCCATCTCCGGCAGCTGCGGCGGGCGGCCGCGGTCTACCTCTGCGGCGGCGACCCCGGCGCGGCCCGGGAGGTGCTGGCCCGGAGTCCGGCCGCTCGGGTGCTGCGGGCCATCTACCGCCAGGGGGTCCCGGTAGCTGGATCCAGCGCCGGGGCGATGGTCCTCTCTCGCAGCTGCTTGCTGCCTGGCTCCGGCTTTGCCTTGGACCTGGGGGTGGGGTTGGCGCGGCAGGTGGTCGTACCCCACTGGAACTCGGTCGGCCCCAGCTGGCGGGCGGCCGCCAGCCGGCTGGCCCGGCGGCACTTGGTGGTGGGGGTGGACGAGGCGACCGGCCTCTGCTGGGACGGCGAGGGCTGGTCGGTCAGGGGCCCGGGGCAGGTGGTGGTGATCTCTGCCGACGGGCCCCGGGCCCTGGCGGAGGCTGCGCTGGCCCCGCCGCTAGAATGACGGCCGCCGCTCATCTGGGGTCCCCTCGGCGGCCCTGCCGGGTCTGCTGGAGGAGGAGATGACCGAAGAGGGCAACCTGCTGGAGAAGCTGGTCTCGCTGTGCAAGCAGCGGGGCTTCGTCTTCCCCAGCAGCGAGATCTACGGCGGCATCAACGCCGTCTACGACTTCGGGCCCTTGGGAGTGCTGCTGCGGCGCCGCATCCGCGACCTCTGGTGGCGGAGCATGGTCGAGCTTCGCGACGACGTCGAGGGACTGGAGGCGGCGATCCTGATGAACCCCAGGGTCTGGGAGGCCTCCGGTCACCTGGGCAACTTCAGCGACCCTTTGGTCGACTGCCTCGGAAGCTGCCATCAGCGCTGGCGCGCCGACCAGCTGGACGGCGACACCTGCCCCAGCTGCGGAGGCCCGCTCAGCCCTCCCCGGCAGTTCAACCTCATGTTCAAGACCTTCGTCGGGCCCTTGGAGGACGAGGGCAGCACCGTCTACCTCCGGCCCGAGACCGCCCAGGGGATGTTCGTCAACTTTAAGAACGTGGTCAACAGCTCCCGGCAGCGGATCCCCTTCGGCATCGCCCAGATCGGGCGTAGCTTCCGCAACGAGATCTCTACTGGAAACTTCATCTTTCGACTTCGGGAGCTGGAGATGCTGGAGCTGGAGTGGTTCTGCCACCCGGGAGAGGACTCCAAGTGGTTCGACTACTGGTGCGAGGAGCGGATGGGCTGGCACCGACGCCTGGGGCTGAGGCAGGAGCACCTGCGCCTGCGCCCGCACGGCGACGACGAGAAGGCCCATTACGCCCTCGCCTCCAGCGACATCGAGTTCCGCTTCCCCTGGGGTTGGGGTGAGCTGGAGGGGATCGCCAGGCGGGGCGACTACGACCTCCGCCGCCACCAGGAGATGAGCGGCCGCGACCTGCAGTACACCGACCCCCAGACCAACGAGCGCTACTTGCCCTACGTGGTCGAGCCGGCTTTGGGGGTGGACCGGACCCTGCTCTGCCTGCTGCTGGACGCCTACGCCGAGGAGGAGGTGCGGGGCGAGACCAGGGTGGTCTTGCGCCTCAATCCCGAGGTCGCCCCCTACCAGGTGGCGGTGCTGCCCCTGTCCAGGAAGCCGGAGCTGATGGAACTGGCCCGGGCCGTGGAGCAGGACCTGCGCCGCTCCTTCGCCACCGAATACGACGACACCCAGTCGATCGGGAGGCGCTACCGCCGCCAGGACGAGATCGGCACGCCACTGGCGGTGACCGTCGACTTCGAAAGCTTGGTGGACCGCGCCGCCACCATCCGCCGGCGCGACTCCATGGAGCAGGAGCGGGTCGCGCTCGACGGTCTGGCCCCAGCCTGCTCCCACCTCCTGGACAAGGGCCTCTAGGAGGGAGCCCCGCCGGTCGGTTCTTCCTGCAGTGCCGCCTCCAGGGAGGTCGCCTGCCCCATAATACCCATGCATGAGTAATCACCCCGCGTCGGGAGGTCGGTACGGGCTGCCGCACTCGGGGGAGGTGACCCGATTGACCCTGCTGGCGCTGCTGGCCGCGCTCGGTCCCCGCCACGGCTATGGCTTGCGGGCGGTGATGGAGTCCTGGCGGATGGACGCCTGGGCCGACATCAGGTACGGGTCCATCTACCAGGTGCTCCCCCGGATGGCCAAGGAGGGCCTGGTGGAGGAGGTCGCCCGGCACCGGGAGGGCCGGCGCCCGACCCGTTCCACCTACGCCATCACCGATGCAGGTCGAGCTGAGCTCCGCCGCCTACTCCGACACGCCTGGTCGAGCCCATTGCGCGAGGCTCAACCGATCAACGTGGCCCTCTCCTTCTTCGACCTCGGGCTGCTCGGGGCGGACGAGGTGGACGACTGTCTCAGGCGAAGGCTCGGCTGGCTGGAGGAGGGCGCCGGCCAACTCCAGGCCGAGGAGGAGCGGACACTTGCTCTTTACTCCGATCTCGGAGCTGCGCGGCGTCTGGCGGACCATTTCGATCACTTCCGGTACCTGCTGGACGTGGAGCGGAGCTGGACCCAGCAGGTGCTGGACCACCTCCGGTCCGGTGCCTACGGCTCGCCCCAGCGTGCGCCCGCCGAGGGGGCCCGGCGCACTGGCGCGGCGGCGCGGACCTAGCCATGGCGACAGGGAACCGGAGCCGCATCGCCTCCCTGGCCATCCCGGTCGGGTTCGACATCGCGGGTCCCCTCGCCGTGTTCTTCAGCTTGCAGTCCGCCGGGGTCTCCACGTTGGTCTCGCTCATCGCCAGCGGCGCCCTCCCGGCCCTTGGGGTTCTGCTGGCCGTCATCCGGCACCACCGCCTGGACGCCATCGGGGCGTTGGTCTTGGCCGGGATCGTCGTCGGGACGGTCCTGGGACTGGTCAGCGGGAGCACCCACTTGGTTCTCCTGGACGGGACGGTCCCGACCGCCGTGTTCGGAGTCTTCTGCTTGGCGACGCTGTGGTCCAGCCGCCCGCTCATGCTCCGGTTCGCGCTGGAGTGGATGGGGCCGGACACTGAGAAGGGGAGGGAGTTCGCCTCGCTCTGGCAGTATCACGGCTTCCGCCACGCCTTCCGGGTGACCACCGTGGTCTGGGGCCTCTCTTACATCTTGGAAGCCATCGCCCAGGCCGCCATCGTCCAGACCAACTCGGCCAGCACCGCCAAGCTCACCTCCAACCTGCTGCCCCTGGCCTTCGCGGCGGTGGTGGTCGCCTGGAACGTGCTCTATGCCCGACACAGCCACCGCAGGGGCGAGGAGGCAGCTCGCCGCGCCGGCGGGGGCGGGCCCGCGGCGACCGTGAGGGGCTGAGCCAAAGGGAGCGCGAGCTGGGCGTGATCCCTACTTTCCGGCCGCCGCCGCGCAGCTTTGCACGGCGAGCTAGAGGGCGGGCAGGTGCCAGCCGGGGCTTTCGGAGTGACCGGTGGTGTGCCCTCGCCCAATCCCGGCGCTGGTCTTTTCGCCGCTCCCCCAGCTGGGCACCCGGCTCTTCCCCCGCGGCCTGGCGCAAGCGCCCCGGTCGCTTCACTCGGGAGACTCGGCGTTGACTCCCAAAGAGCGCCCTGGGGCAGGCGCTGCTCGTAGGTGAAGGGCGCACCCAGGTCGGAGCTGATCGACAGAGCCAGCGCGAGGTGGATCGCGCCCAACCAGCGCAACGTGGCCGGACCGAGCTCCCCAGCTCGATCGAGAAGCGACTCGCCGACACGGATGAGGAAGATGGCGCCGAAGAGTCGGCGAGCCCGGTTGGGCCTAGACCCCGCCCTCACGGGCGCTCAAAACGCAGAACTCGTTGCCCTCGGGGTCGGCCAGCACCACCCAGGTGACTTCCTTGCCCTGACCGACATCGACTCGGCGCGCCCCCAGGCCGAGCAGGCGCTCGACCTCCTCATCGCGGTCACCAGGGGCGAGGTCGATGTGGAGGCGGTTCTTGACCGTCTTCTCCTCGGGCACGGGCACGAAAACCAAGGCCGGGTAGGTGTCGTCGTCACGGGCGGCCACGACCTCGTCCGTCTCCTCGTAGACGATGCTGTAATCGAGGACCTTGGCCCAGAATCGGGCTTGCGCCGCGGGGTCGTGGCAGTCGACCACGACGCTATGGAACCGAGAACCCATGGGGCGGGATCTTAGCTGCCGCGGGGGCTGTGACGCCGGCAGCAGGCTCAGCCCACGGCTTCCAGCGGCTGGCTTGCGAACTGTTCCAGATAGAGGCGGGAGTAGGGTCCCTGCTGAGCCATCAGCTGGGGGTGGGTACCGCGTTCCACCACCTGACCGTGCTCCAGCATGACTATCTGGTCCGCCGCCAGGATGGTGGAGAGGCGGTGGGCGATCGCTACCGTGGTGCGACCCTCCATCAACTCGGAGACGGCCAGCTGGATCGCCCGCTCGCTGTGGGTGTCAAGGGCGCTGGTGGCCTCGTCCAGGATCAGGACGCGGGGGTTCTTGAGGATGGCCCGGGCCAGTGCCACCCGCTGTCGCTCGCCGCCGCTGAGTCGGTAGCCACGCTCACCGCCGATTGTGTCGTAGCCGCTGGGCAGCTCCATGATCCGGTCGTGGATCTGCGCCGCCCTGGCGGCGGCGATCATCTCTTTCTCCGACGCCTCCGGCCGCCCCACCATCAGGTTCTCGCGGATGGTGCTGTGGAATATGAAGGTCTCCTGGGTCACGACCGCGATCGCAGCTCGCAGCGTCGTCTGGCTCAGATCCCTCAGGTCATGGCCGTCCAGGGTGATCCGCCCGTGGTCCACGTCGTAGAGCCGGGCCATGAGGTACGTCAAAGTCGTCTTGCCCGCCCCGCTCGGGCCCACGAGCGCCAGCAGCTCCCCCGGCTCGACCTGGAAGCTGACCCTCTGGGCCGCGGGGGTCACACCCTCCTCGTAGCTGAAGCCGACATCTTCGAAGGCGATCCGTCCGATCAGGGCGCTGGTCGGGATGGTGACCGCGTTGGGCCGGTCCTCGATCTCGACTGGGATATCCAAGTACTGGAAGATGCGGTCGAAGAGCGCCAGCGCCCCCTGCAGCTCCACCTGGACGTTGAGCAGCTGGCCTATTGGGAAGAAGAGCGCCGACTGGAAGGTGGTGAAGGAAACCAGGGTGCCCACCGAGACCCCGCCCCTGAGCCCAGCGTGGAGCAGCGTTCCCGCGACGAGGTAGACGCCCGCCGGGAGGATGGCGAAGAAGGTCTGGATGAAGCCGAAGAACCAGCGCCCCACCATCTGCTGGCGGATCATGAGGTTGGTCAGCTGCGCCGTCTCCCCGACGTAACGCTCCCGGGCCCGCTGCTCGCGGCCATAGACCTTGGTCAGGAGGATGCCGCTAACCGATAGCGTCTCCTCGGCCAGCGCCAGGAGGTCCGCCAAAGTCGACTGGGTCTGGGCGCTGACCCGGCGTCGAACCTCGCCCACCCGGACGGTGACCAACAGAAAGATCGGCAGCACCGCGATCGAGATCAAAGTCAGCTGCCAGCTGAGAAAGGCCATACCCGCGACCGTGGCCCCGACCCTGGTGATGTTGGCGACGGTGTTGGTGGCGGTGTTGGTTATCACCGAGTCCACCCCGCCGACGTCGTTCGCCAGCCGCGATTGAATCTCCCCGGTGCGGGTGGCGGTGAAGAAGCGCAGCGGCAGCTTCTGCAGGTGGGTGTAGAGGCCAACTCGCAGGTCCTGCATCATCCGCTGGCCCACGACCGCGTTGAGGTACGTCTGCCAGACGCCGAGCCCCGTGCTGATCACTGGGGTGATGACCATGATCCCGAAGAAGATCAGGAGCAGCCTGGGATTGTGCTTCAGGATGGCGTCGTCGATGATCAGCTTGAGCATGTAGGGGTTGACGATCCCCAGGACCGCCACCACCATCAGGATCAGAAGGACGCCCACGACCTTGCGCCAGTAGGGGCGAAAGAGCTTGACTACCCGCCGCACGGTTCCCTTCTGGCGAGGGGTGGTTGGCAGTTGCTCCCGCAGCATCGCGTGCCGGCCCCCGAAGTGCATGCCCATCCGGCTGCGCGACTCCTCTGGATTGGTTGTGGCTTTCTGGCCTGCGGCCGCAAGCCGGGGCCGGTGTCGAAGCGAGGCTTCTTCGGGCGATCCTAGCATCGGCTAGGAATTGACCCCGATCGCCAGGAAGTCCTCGATCCGAGGGTTACACTCGATGCCAGTTCCAGCCCAGGGAGGCGCAGTCATGACCTCGACCGCGGTCAGCCCGCGGCGGCCGGCGGGAGGCCGCAGCCGCGGCAAGTTCGTCTACGACTTCGAGGAGGGGAGCGCTGCCATGCGCGACCTGCTGGGCGGCAAGGGCGCCGGGGTGGCGGAGATGACCAAGGCGGGGATGCCGGTCCCGCCCGGCTTCACCATCACCACCGAGGCCTGCAACGCCTACCTCGCCGCCGGGGCGGGCGACCTCCCCCAGGCGCTCCTGGAGGAGGTGCGTCAGCACCTCGCCCGCCTGGAGAAGAGGAGCGGCAAGCGCCTGGGGGACCCCAAGGACCCGCTGCTGGTGTCGGTGCGCTCGGGAGCGGCCCAGTCAATGCCAGGGATGATGGACACGGTCCTCAACCTGGGGCTCAACCGCGAGACGCTGGAGGGGCTGGCACAGAAGACCAGCGACCGCCGCTTCGCCCTAGACGCCTACCGCCGTTTCATCCAGATGTTCGGCCGGATCGTCAAGGGCGTCGACGGTGAGCTCTTCGACCGTGAGCTTGAGCGGGCCAAGCGCGACGCGCGGGTCAAGAGCGATTCCCAGCTGCCGGAGAAGGCGCTGACGCAGCTGGCGGAGAGGTTCCGTTCCATCTACCAGGAGCGGACCAAGAGCCCCTTCCCCGAGGACGCCCGGGAGCAGATGGTCCAGGCCATCGCCGCCGTCTTCTCGTCCTGGAACGGGAAGCGTGCGGTCGCATACCGCGAATTCAATCGCATCCCCCATGACCTGGGGACCGCGGTCAACGTCCAGGCCATGGTCTTCGGCAACATGGGCGACGACTCCGGGACGGGGGTGGCCTTCACCCGCGACCCCGCCACCGGGGAACGCGAGCTGTTCGGGGAGTACCTGCTCAACGCTCAGGGTGAGGACGTGGTCGCGGGCATCCGCACTCCTCAGCCGATCGCCACCCTGGAGCGGGCCCTGCCCTCGGTGTACCGCGACTTCGCCGAGATCGCCCACAAGCTCGAGGCCCATTACCGGGACGTCCAGGATATGGAGTTCACCATCGAGCGGGGTCGGCTCTACATGCTCCAGACCCGGACTGCCAAGCGCACCGCGGCGGCGGCGGTCAGGATCGCGATCGAGATGCTGAAGGAGGGGATCATCACCGAGGAGGAGGCGCTGCAGCGAGTGGACCCCCTCCAGGTGGACCACCTCCTGCATCGGGCGATCGATCCCAAGGCCCAGGTGAAGGTGCTGGCAAAGGGACTGGCCGCATCCCCGGGGGCTGCGACCGGGAAGGCGGTCTTCGACGCGGACCGGGCCGAGGCCTGGGCCAAGCGCGGGGAGAAGGTGATCCTGGTCAGGATCGAGACCAACCCCGACGACGTCCACGGAATGATCGCCGCCCAGGGCGTGCTCACCGCCAGGGGCGGGCGCACGTCACACGCGGCGGTCGTGGCCCGGGGGATGGGCAAGCCCTGCGTCGCCGGGGCCGAGGAGGTCGAGGTGGATCTGACGCGGCGCCGCTTCCGAGCTGGCGGCGTCACCGTCAAGGAGGGTGAGGTGTTCACCCTGGACGGGTCGGATGGCCGGGTCATCGCCGGCGTGGTGGGGACTGTCGAACCCGTGGTGTCGGGGGATCTGCAGCGGCTGTTGCAACTTGCCGACGGGGCCCGGCGGCTGCGGGTGCTGGCCAACGCCGACAACCCTCAGGACGCCCGGCGGGCCCGCGAGTTCGGGGCCGAGGGGATTGGCCTCTGCCGGACGGAGCACATGTTCATGGAGCAGGAGCGGCTACCCCATGTCCAGGGGATGATCCTGGCCCAAGACGCTGATGGCCGGCGCCGGGAGCTGGCCAAGCTCCTGCCCTTCCAACGCCAGGACTTCGTCGGGATCCTGGAGGCGATGCAGGGGCTGCCGGTCGTCATCCGACTCATCGACCCGCCGCTGCACGAGTTCCTCCCCAACCACGACCAGCTGCTGGCCGACGTGACCCGCTTGCGGACCTTGGGCAAGCAGCCAAAGAAGCTGGCGCGTCAGGAGCGGATGCTGGCGGCGGTGGAGCAGTTGCGCGAGCAGAACCCGATGCTGGGCCTTCGGGGCTGTCGCCTGGGCCTGCTGTTTCCCGAGATCATCGAGATGCAGGTGCGAGCCATCGCGGAGGCGGCCAGCGAGCTACGCCAACGGCGGGTGCGGGCGATCCCGGAGATCATGGTCCCCTTGGTCGGCCACGTCGAGGAACTGCGCCGCTCGCGACAGACTATCGAGGCCACCCTGAAGCAGGTCGCCAAGGAGCAGGGGGTGCGCTTGGACATCAAGATCGGAACCATGATCGAGGTCCCTCGAGCGGCCCTGACCGCAGGCAAGGTGGCGGAGGAGGCCCAGTTCTTCTCCTTCGGCACCAATGACCTCACCCAGATGACCTTCGGGGTCTCGCGGGACGACGCCGAGGGCAAGTTCCTCAACCGCTACGTGTCGGAGGCGATCCTTCCCGCAAACCCCTTTGAGCACCTGGACCGGGATGGGGTGGGCCGGCTGATGGCGCTGGCTGCCTCCGAGGGGCGCCAGGCCCGCCCCGACCTCGAGGTCGGCATCTGCGGCGAGCACGGAGGTGACGCGGCCTCGATCGCCGTCTGCGAGGAGGTCGGATTGGACTACGTCTCCTGCTCGCCGTTTCGCGTCCCCGGGGCTCGGCTGGCCGCGGCCCAGGCGGCGCTGCACTCGGCCAAGCCCGCGAACTAGGCGTCTCGCCCGCGGCAGCGAGCCGGTCGGCGACCATGCCGCCGGTGGGTGCTTCTGCCAGGCGGGTGGCGAATGGCTGACCAAGCCGCTGCGCCCGGGTGCGGTAGCCTGAATCCGAGGGCACACAGGAGGAGAACGGAATGCGCCAGGCCGACATGGGGTTGCTGATGCTGCGGTTGGGGGTGGGGGCGGTGCTCGTCGGTCACGGCGCGCCCAAGCTGTTCGGGGGGTCGGACCGCACACCGCCGGAGTTCCTGGGCCGGCTGATGGGCAAGAACTACGAGGGGGCCTGGCGCCAGAGCGGTCCCGAGAACTTCGGCTCGACCCTCGAGAAGCTGAAGGTTCCCAAGCCCACCCTGGCGGCGCGGGTCAGCGGAGCTGCCGAACTCGGTGGGGGATTGGCGCTGGCGCTCGGGGCCGGTACCCGGGTGATGGGTCCGGCAGTGGTGGCCAACATGGCCGTCGCCATCCGCACGGTCCACTGGCAGAACGGCCTCTACGGGGAGGGCGGGTTCGAGTTCCCCTTGATTCTGGGCGCAGGTGCCGCCTGCCTCAGCCTGACCGGAGCCGGGGCCCTCTCCCTGGACCGCCTCCTCCGGCGGGGCTAGGTCTCCCTCCCACCACCGCGATCATCGGGGCCTCGGTCGTGGTCGGGTGGGCACGCACGCGGGGACCGGCTCGGAGTCACGGTCAGTTGGGGAGCCAGGGAGTCCGCTGCGGCAGTCAACCTCGAATCGCGAGCGGTCGGATTGATCCTGGTGGGAGGCCCGCTAGCTAGCCGTCGGTGGGTCTGGCAGCGGGCGCGCACTCCCCACCGGCGAGCTCTCGGTGCTCGCCCTGGCGGATGGCGCGGATGATCTGAGACCAGCTCCGACCGGCCCAGGCCAAAGGCACCCGCCAGACGTCAATTCCCGCCAGGAGCCCCAGCGCCGCGACCCGCACCAGCGGAGTCCCCGGCTGGGGCGCGAGGTCGTTGCCGTGGGCGTTGGCATGGCCCAGCAGCGACAGGCTCTGAAGCTCGAGCCCGACTCCTTCGGGGAGGTACACGTCGACTGTCCCGACGGCCCCCAGGACCAGCACGGTTAGGGCCGGACTGCTGAATGTGGCCTGCCGCAGATCCAAGTCGATGTTGCCGCAGGCGACGAGGCAGAGGACCCGCGGGCCCACCACCAACAGGCCACTGCGGGTGGTCGAGCCGCAGAGGCCGAGCAACCAACGGGTGGGCCGGCGCCGGATCGCGACCGCCACGGGCAGGTCGCTGGTGAGCTGCAAGAGCTGCCCACGGTGCGAGCAGCCTGCGCCGCCGAGACCCGGTCGGCAAATTCGGCCATGGTCAGGCGCCCCTCGACCACCCCTTCCCGGAGCCTGGCGACCGCCAGGTCCCGCTCACCGTCCGAGGCTAGGGTCGTCTCGCTCAGCTCTCGTTCCCCGCGCTGGTTCCACTTCCCGCTCGTCGTCGCTGCGGCGCCAAGTATGCCGCCTGAGTTGGAGCTTCTGCCGCGCCTCGGCGGTGTGTCAGTCCACCAACTGGGTCAGGGCTGCGGAAAAGGCCTCGTCGTAGGTCGGGAAGGGCATGACCAGGTCTCGTAGCTGGGATAGCGGTGCCCGGGCCTTGATCGCCAGGATCGCCCAGGCGATGGCCTCGTCCGCGCCGGGGCCGGCCATGGCGGCTCCCACCAGCCAGCCTTGGCCCCGATCCGCGACCAGAACTACCGAGCCTCGGTTCACGCCCTCAGCCCATGCCCGGGCGGTGCCCGAGAGCTCGAAGGCGGTACTGGTGGCGTCCAGCTGCTGTTCTTTCGCCCCTTCACGGGTCAATCCCACCGCCGCCACCGGGGGATGGGTGTAGACGGCGCGGGGGATGGCTCGGTAATCGGCCACCATCGGATCACCGCGAAGGTTGGCGGCGACCACCCGGCCCTGGTAATTGGCGGTGTGGGTGAAGGGGGCGATCCCGGTGACGTCTCCGACACCGAACAGGTGGCGCTCCCCGAGGGCGCGGCAGTGCTCGTCCACAGCCAGCTGGCGGGCGTCGGGAGAGAGCCCGAAGAGCTCCAGCCCCAGTCCCTGGACCCGGGGCTTGCGTCCGGTGGCCACGATCAGCGCTGCAAACTCCCGCGGCTCCTCCCCGGCGCGCGCCAGCCGCACCCCCGCTCCCTCCGCTCCTGGCTGGACCGCGGCGACCGCCTGGCCTGTCAGCACCTCGACCCCGTCGCTCGCCAGAAGCTGTTCCATCGCCGCCCCCAGCTCCGGCTCCTCGGCCGGGATCAGTCGGGGCGCCACCTCGACCACCGTGGTGCGGCAGCCGAAGCGGGCCAGGATCTGGGCCAGCTCGCAGCCCACAGGCCCCCCGCCCAGCACCGCGGCCGTCTGCGGCAGCTCCGACGTAGTCAGGACTCGGTCGCTGAGCCAGTAGTCCACCGAGTCCAGGCCCGGCACCGGTGGGACCGAGGGCTGGGAGCCGGTGGCGACCACCAGGTCCTGGAAGCCGATGCGCTCTCCCGCGACCTCCAACTCCCCCTGAGCGGAGACCCGGCCGCTCCCCTGCACAAGCTCTACGCCCAGCCGGCGCAAGTCCTGGCGGTGCTGGGAGTCGTCCAGGTGCTCCGCGACCTGGTCCCGATGCCCGGTGGCGGTGCGGTAGGCGTGGGCGTCGGGCTCCGTCAGGGGTCGCTGCTGGTGCTGGCGCTGCGCCTCGTAGAGCATCGCCTTGCTGGGCATGCAGGCGAGGAACGGGCACTCTCCGCCGAAGCGGGCCTCCTCGACCACCGCCACCGAACGGCCTCCCAGACCGGCCTGGCAGAGTGCCTCGGCGCCCGATCCCCCGCCCAGGACGACGATGTCGAATTGGCGCATCTGGCGAGGGTAATGGACTGGCCCGGTGACCGAGCGGCGCCCGGTCGCAAGGTGGCGGCGGCTGGCTCTAGAGCTGGAGCGACTGGCTGACCAGGAATTCGTCGATCCCGGCTCGGCCGAACTCGCGCCCGTGTCCCGACTGCTTGACCCCGCCGAAGGGGGCATCCAGGCTGAAGGCGCCACCGTTGACCTCCACGGTGCCGGCCCGAAGGCGCCTGGCGAAGGCCAGGGCCCGCTCCCGGTCCTGGGACCAGACCGCGGCCGCCAGGCCGTAGCTGGTCCCGTTGGCGATCTCCAACGCCTCGGCCTCGGTGCCGTAGGGGAGGACCGAGAGGACGGGGCCGAAGATCTCCTCCTGGGCGATGCGCATCTCCGGGCGGACGGCGGCGAAGATCGTCGGCGTGACGAAGTAGCCGCGCCCAAGCCCTGATGGCGGGTCCACCCCGCCCAGCGCCAGCCTGGCTCCCTCGGCGATGCCCACCTCGATGTAGGCCCGCACGCGGTTGAGCTGGGCCTGAGAGGCCAGGGGACCCAGGCGGGTGGCTTCGTCGAGCGGGTCGCCGAGCGGGAGGCGGGTCGCGGCCTCGCTGGCCACCTGAACCGCCCGCTCATGTTCTGCCCGGGGCACCAGGAGCCGGGTCAGCGCGGTGCAGGTCTGGCCGGCATTGAGGAACGCGTTGTAGACGGCGAACTTGGCCCCCTTCTCGATGTCGGCGTCCGGCAGCAGCACGCTCGCCGACTTGCCTCCCAGCTCCATGGTGACCGGGACCACCCGCTCCGCCGCCAGCTGGGAGATGCGCCGCCCGGCGCGGGTGGAGCCGGTGAAGGAGATCTTGTCCACCTGGGGGTGAGAGACCAGCCCTTCGCCCGCGGTGGCCCCAGCACCGGTGAGGACGTTGAACACCCCCGGCGGCAGTCCCACTTCGGCGGCGACCTCCGCCAGCTGGAACGCCGTCAGCGGTGCGACCTCGCTGGCCTTCAGCACGACCGTGCAACCCGCCGCCAGCGCGGGGGCCACCTTGGCCACCACCTGCTGCAGCGGGTAGTTCCAAGGGGTGATGGCAGCCACCACCCCGACCGGCACCCGGGCCACCAGGACGTTGCCAATCTCCTCCTCGAATGTGTACTCGCGAAGGGCCTGGCTGGTGCCCCCCAGGATCTGGATCGGGTTTCCTACCTGGATGGCGCGGGCGTGGCGGATGGGAGTGCCCACCTCCCGGGCGATGCTCCTGGCCAGGGCCTCGGTTCGAAGCTCGACCCCGGAGCGGATGGCATCCAACAGCTCCGCCCGGCGCTTGGGCGGGGTGGCGCTCCAGTCCGGCAGGGCGGCGGCGGCGGCCTGGACTGCGCGGTCGATGTCCTCGGCGGAGGCATCCGCCACCTGGGCCATGACCAGACCGGTCCCGGCTTCGTGAACCGGGATCCGGTCCTCGGAGCTGCTCTCGATCCAGCTCCCCCCGACGAACCACCGGCTCTTCAGTTCCACCTCCGGCAGGGGGGCCGCCACCGGCGACTGCGTCAAGGAGCCGTCTTCGGCACCGGCCGCGGTAAGCCGGTGCAGCCACGGTTGAACACGCGCCGATGCTAACAAGGGTCTCCCTCGCGGCGGGGCCGAGGTCCGATAATTGGCCGACCGGCTCTCGGGAGGATCAAGTGGCCCACCGCTCGATCTGCTTACCATCGGGGCTCCAGCCCCGGGGTCGCCTGGGTGGGAGTAGCGCCCGCCCGGGGTTGGCCCCAGGACCGGGGCCCGCGCCGATGTCGAGCTGCGCTCGCGGCCCGGACCTCGGCCGGTCGTTGGGGGCAGCTTCGCTTCCCAGGAGACAAGTCGGATACGGCTATCCTCGTGCGCCAGAGATGTGCAGCGGGGAGACGGCGGAGGCGATTCGTCGCCTGCGGCCGGCATCGGCGCTGGAGGGCCCGGCGTGGAGCCGGACCACCAATGCGGGTCGGACGGGGGCTGAGGGTTGACAGCCGGGTAGCGGGCCGGGATCCCGCCGGGTCGCAGACGTGGCAGGTTGGGCATGAAGACAGAGCGTCAGTTAGCGCCGTGGCTGGTCGGGACCCACATCGAGACCGTGGGCCGGGTCAGTGAGCGTCGCCACGGCCGCACCCGCCCCAAACAGCACCGCCTCCACCGCTCGGAGCGGCGCGAGCAGTTGCTCCAGGCCTGCCTGGTCGCCTTCGCCCGGGACGGGTTGGAGCTGACGACCATGGACTCGATCGCCTGCACCGCCGGAGTGAGCAAGCCTCTGGTCTACCGTCACTTCCACAACCGCCGCGAGGCTCTGGCGGCCGTGGTGGAGCGCGAGAGCGAGCGCCTCCAGGAGTTCCTCGGAATCGCGTCTGGGACTGAGTCCCAGCCCAACTTCGAGCAGCTGACGACCAAGTTCCTCCAGTTCGCGGCCCAAAGCCCGTCCGCGTTCCACCTTCTCTTCCATCTGGTCGACGCCGCCGCCGGTCCGGCCAAGCGCCGGGTCGACCTGCTCCGGGATCGGGTGGGGCGGTCGATGGTTGCCTCGCTGCTCTCAGAGGTCGACGCCTGGTCCCGCCAGGGTCCAGTCCAGGGCGCCGACGCCGCCTGGCTGGCGGGGATGGTCAGCTCGATCGTCGAGGGCGTGGCAGGTGGGCTGGAGCGGGAGGAGGACCCGGCTCACCGGGCCGGGGCCCTGCGCCAACTGCTGCGCCCCGAGGGCCTCCTGGCGGCGTTGGGAGAGCTGCGCCATCCCTCAGTGCCGGCCGTAGGCTAGGCCGGCCCAAGCCGGGGAGTCGCAGACGGCGGTGGCGCCAGGAGGAGCCCTGGCCCAGGTGACGGGCCCGACAAGGATCGTGGGCGGTCCGCAATCCGGCAAGACGGCACTGCTGGCGGAGCTCACCGCTAGTTGGATCGGGTCCGGCCAGCCCCCTGAGCGGGCACGCCTGGTGGTCCGCAGCCGGAGCCAGGCGGAACCACTGCGGCGGCGGCTGGCGGCGATCCTGCCGCCAGCCCATCCCGCCGCTGTCATCGTCACCCATGAGGGTCTGGCCCGGGAGGTGCTGGAGCGGCTCGGGGTGAGGGAGGAGCGGGAGCGGCTGTCGCCGCCTGGGGAGTGGCTGGCGATGCGAGCCACGCTGCGGGAGGCAAGCCCGCTGCCCCGTCTCCGTGCCCTGGTCTCTGAACCCTCGTGTGTCACCGACTGCCTCAGCGTGGTCTCGGCCTGCAAGCGGGCCTTGGTGGGACCGGGGCTGCTGGCCGCCAGGCTCCGAGACGCCCCCGACGCCCTCAAGGAGCTGGCGGTCGTCTCAGACAGCTATGAGCGGACTCTCGAGCGCATGGGGGGCCACGACGGGCGCGACGCCCACCGGTCGGCGCTGGACGCGCTGATGGACCAGCCCATGGGGTTGCGGGGCTGGGCCGACCTGCTGCTGGTGGACGAGGCGGAGGACCTGAGCCCGGCTCAGTGGCTGCTCATTCGGGAGCTGGGGCTGAGGCTGACGGCGCCGCAGCGCCTGGTCATGGCCGGGAGCCCTCTGACGGCCACCCCGGGTTTCAGGGGCGCATCCAGCGAGGCGTCAAGCAGACCCTTCGAAGAGTACTTCCCAGCGGAGCTTCGGCCCAGGGACTGGACGCTCGCCGAAGCCCACCCAGATTGGGCCGCCGATCTCCTGGGACGCCTTCGCCTGCCCCGGGGGCAAGATCTGGCAAGCTCAGCCTCGGTCAGCGCGGCGCCGACGGCGGAGGCGGCCCTGCGGCTGCCGCTGCGGGCCACGGTCTGGCGAGCTCGCGATGAGACCGGAGAGGCGGAGGCGATAGCCAGGGAGATCGCTGTCGGCCGCCTCCAGGGGGATGTCGACCTGGACGACGTCGCCATCCTCTTACGCTCGCCGCAGCGGCAGCTGCCGCCGCTGCTGGCTGCCCTGACTCGCCAGGGCCTTCCCGTCGCGGTGGCGGGACCGGCCTCCCCCGCCGGGCATTCCCTAGTCGAGGTGGTCCTGGCCTGGATCCGGGTGCTGGCCCGTCCGGGCGACGACACCCTCCTGGCCCAGGCGCTCGGCTGCGGTCCTCTCGGAGTGAGCCCAGCCGCGCTGGAGCAGCTGCGGCGGGAGGCGTTGACGCGCCAGCTGAGCCAGGCGGAGTGCTTCTTCCAGGCGCAGAACGACTGGGCCGCCCAGGCCTCGGAAGAGTCGCGCCAGCTGAACCAGGCGCGGATGGCCTGGCCGGACCCTATCTCAGGGCTGCTGCTTCGGGCGCGTGAAGAGCTGGACCGGGAGCGGTTGGCGGCGCTGCTGGGGGAGGTGGAGCTGGCTTCGGGGGTGGGCGGCGCCGCCCGCGACGACCGTGGCGGCGCCGCCGCCCTGGCCACCTTCGCGCGGATAGCCGAGGCGGTGGTGGACGCCGAGCTGCGCCTGCTGGGAGCCCCGGTGACGCTGGAGCGGTGGCTGGAGGCGCTGACCCCGGTCCTGCGCCACGCCGCCGGCCCGGGGCGGGACCTCGGCCCGCAGCCCGGCAAGGTCTCGATTTTGAGTCTGCGGCAGGCCAAGGGCCTGACCTGGCGCTGGGTCTTCATCCCCGGTTGCGTAGCCGGCAACCTGCCTCAGCCCGGAGATGTTGGGGGGCTCCTGGACAGGGGCCAATTGGCCGAACTGCTGCGGTGCCTGCCGGAGCTGGAGGACGTCTTCCCTTTGGAGCGGAGCCAGGAAGAGGCGGAGGCCCGCCTCTTCCTCATGGGGCTGACCCGAGCCCGCGCCAGGGTGACCTGCAGCTGGTCCGAGAGGGTCGGGGGGCGCAGCGCCGAGCGGTCCGCCTTTCTCGACCCTCTGGGCCCCGAGGATCGGCTGCCCCGCCCCTTACCTTGGGCGGGTGGCACCAACCACGACGATCTGGTGCGGCGCCTGGCGCTCGCGCCACCGCCCGGTCCTCCGCCGTCGGGGCTGGGCGCCTTGGCCCTGGCCGCGACGAGGCTGCGACGGGCACTTTCCCCCTTCGACCCGGTCGACGGTGCACCGGCCCTTCTGGGCCAACCCCTATCTCTCAGCGCCACCGCGATCGCCAGATGGCTGGCCTGTCCCAGGCAGTACCTGGCCGGTCTGCTGACCGACCGGAGCGAGGGGTCCCTGGAGCTGAGCCTGGGAAAGTGGGCCCACCGGCTGCTGGAACGCGCCTACCGCCAGCGTCAGAGCTGGAATGACGACCCCCAGGCGTTTCGCGCCTGTGCTTCGCGGCTGCTCCAGGCAGAGATCCTGGGAGAGGCCCGCCTGGAGCTGCCCGGCCCGGTGGAGCGGCGCTGCCTCGAGCTGGGCCTGGAGGCCGTCGTCGACCGCTGGGCCCGCCTGGTGGTCGACCCCGGCGCCGCCGTGGTCGGGGAGCCGCTGGGGGTGGAGCTGCCCTTCACCCTTGAGCGCGAGGGCTGGAGGCTCACGGGGCGCGCGGACGCCATCTGGCGTCACGCCGACGGCACAGTCGAGATCGTCGACTACAAGACCAGGTCGGAGGCCGAGCGGGAGGGAGAGCTGCGCAACCAGGTGTTCGGCAAGGATTCTCAGGGTCCGGTCGGATGGCAGCTCCCGATCTACCAGTTGGCCGCCCAGGGGGGCGCCTTCGCGGAGCTCCTGGGCGCCCGCCAGCCGGACCTGATGCGCAACTGGTACCTCGCCGTCGAGCCGAGACCCAAGGCACCCCGGGCGGTGGTGGCGACCGGGTTCCGGATGGTGGCGGGCGAGGGGCCCGAGGGTCCCGGATCCCTGGCCCAGGGCGAACTGGATCGGGTCGGTCAGGCCATCGCCGACGTCGCGGTCCAGGTGGGCGAGGGGCGCTTCCCGGCCCAGCCCCAGCACCAGCAGCGGACCTGCCGCGACCAGCGCGTCGGTTGTGCGCTCTCCGCCTGGTGCGACGGCGAAGGCAGCGTCGGCGCCAAACATCAGATTCCCGAATCCAGCCTGTGAGCTCGGCGGCTGACCCTGCCCAGGTGCTGGACGCCGCTCCCAGCGAGGAGCAGCTGGCGGTCGTGGGCCGGCTGGGATTTGGCCCGGTCAAGGTGGTCGCCGCCGCCGGCAGCGGCAAGACCACGACCATGGCCCACCTCTATGCCGCGGGAGTCGCGTCGGGCCTGGAGCTTGGCCAGATCATGGCGGTCACCTTCACCGAACGGGCCGCGCTGGAGCTCCGTCACAAGGTCGACCGGGCACTGGAGGCCGAGGGCGCGGGACCGGTAGTGGGCGACGCCGAGGCGGGATGGATCGGGACCTTCCACCAGCTGGTGCGGCGCCTGCTAAACGAGCGGTCGTACCTGGCCGGTCTGCCCCGCGACCTGGACCTGATCGACGAGGTGGAAGCGGCAGCAGAGATGAGCGCGGCGGTGGCCAGCGTCAGCGGCCATGCGGGTGAGGCGGGCTGGTTCTCCAGGCTGCCGGCGGGTGTGCCTCCCCGCGCTCCCTTGAGCCTGGTCCAGGACGTGGGCCGGGTCGTTGGCCGGCTGCGCTCGACCCCGCTGACGCCCGAGGAGTGCCGGCGGCTCTCGGAGCGGACATACGCCAGGTTTCTGACCCATGGGGATCCGGCAGAGGAGGTGGGGTGGCACCGCGCTGGGCTCTGGCTCACCCTGGTCGTCTGGGAGGAGTACGAGGGCCGCCTTCGCCGCCGGGGCGCCGTGGACTTCGACGGCCTGCTGCGCCAGGGGCTGGAGGCGCTGCAGCACTCGCCCGAGCTGCTCTCGTGGTGCCGGCGCAAATTCCGTCTCGTGATCGTCGACGAGTACCAGGACACCAGTGCCATCCAGGAGAGCCTGGTCAAGGAGCTGACAGGCCCCGAGGGGCGCAACCTCTTCGTGGTCGGCGACGCCCGCCAATCGATCTACGGGTTCCGCGACGCCAACCCCGACGCGATGGACCAAGCCCAGGGCAGTCTTCTCCCGCTCGTCTCCAACTACCGCTCTCGAGAGAGCATCGTGGCCGCGGCGGACCACGTGATCCGGCACGATGCCAGGTTCGGCGCGGACTCCGAGATGCGGGCGATGCGGAGACAGGCCAGCCGGCTGCCGGTCCTGCTGGCTGAGGTCGAGGGGCCGGAGGCCGAGGGGGAGGCGATCGCGGCCGCGCTGGAGCTGGTCCACCAGTTCGGGCTGACCTTCCCCGACGGCAGCGCCCAACCGGTGGCCTGGAGGGAGATGGCGGTTCTGGCGCGGACCCTCGGCCGTCTCGGTCGCCCCCTCGAGGAGGCGCTGCGGCGCCGGGGCGTTCCCTTCGAAATGGCTGGCGGCGCTCTGCTGAAGCGGCCCGAGGTCCTCGACCTCCTGGCCTACCTCCGCCTGGCCGCCGACGAGAGGGACGACCTAGCCTGCCTCAGGGTGCTGCAGGGCCCCATCTGCCGCATCCCCGACCGGGCCCTGCTCTCGCTCCGGGCCGGGGCCGACTCCCGATCCCTGCCACTGGCCAGACGGCTCCGCCGGCACCTCGACCGGGGCGCGCCGGGCTGGGACGCTCCCTGGGCGGACCGGGCTCGCGAGGCGCTGGCGACGCTGGAACTGCTCGCCCAGAGGGCTCGCTTGGGGACCGCCAGCGAGGTGATGGCGCTGGCGTTGGAGCGGACCCAGCTCTGGCAACTGCAAGAGGTGAGGATGGCCGCAGGGCAGCCGGACGCGGAGAGGGCAAGGGCGTCTTTGGCGGAGCTCCAGCGTCTCGCCTGGGACATGCAGACTCCGAGACGGTGGCTGACCTTAGCGGGCCTGCTGCGGGGACTGGACTTGCTCTCGCTCCAGTCGGGGTCGGCCGAACCGCCGGCCATGGCCGGGGACGATCGGGTGACCCTGAGCACCATCCACCGGGCCAAGGGGCTGGAGTGGCCGCTGGTGGTCCTGGCGGACTGCCGGCCGTTCCATCAGGGGCGGAGGGGGACCATGCTCTGGGACCGCGGCGAGCGCGCCCTGATCTGCAGCAAATTCCAAGCTGGCGACACCGCCGCCTACAGCCGCTGGAAGGCGAGCGGCGAGGGCCGGCTGGAGCGGGACGAGCACCGCCGGCTGGTCTACGTCGCCATGACCCGGGCCCGCGATCTCCTGCTGGTCAGCACCAG
>JBOHUL010000054.1:0-37508 GCA_050734425.1 Candidatus Dormibacteria bacterium | reverse complement strand
CGGACGCCTCCGCGGGAGCGCTACGCCACAGTTGGCTGGCCTTGGCTCAGGGCGGGCCGCTGGCAGTGATTCTCAGCGATACATTCGGCCGGCCATTCCGGGAGGGCTCGGTCAACGTCGCCATCGGCGTGGCGGGGATGCCCGCCACCAGCGACCACCGGGGCAAGACTGATCCTCAGGGCTACCTGCTCCACGCCTCCCTAATTGGCTCCGCGGACGAGATCGCAGGCCTGGGCGAGCTGGTCATGGGCAAGGTGGATCAGCTGCCCCTGGCGGTGGTACGGGGCCTGAGCTGGGGCGGCCGGGAGCACGGGTCGCCACCGCTCCTGCGGGCGGAGGGGCGCGACATCTTCCGTCGCTGAGCTGGCGAACTTGGTCGGGCCCGGTCTGGTGGGCAGAGTCGGCGACCTGGGAGCGTGAGGCTCTGAGACGGGCATCACCGTATTTGGGTCGAAGTGCCGGTCTGTACCGTGAGCCCCGAGGCCGACCTCGGCGCGGAATCAGTCCGGAGTGAGAATCTGGCGGGCGAGCAGTGCCCCAAAGCCCCCAGGAGCCGGTCGTCGAGGGAGCGCCTGCTCCCTCTTGAGCCCAGACGCCGAGGTTGTGGTAACCTGCGCCGAGCTCAGCGGGCCAGGCGCATAGACATTGGCCGAACGATGGGGAGGGGCTGACATCGCGGGCCCAGGTTGCCAGGACCTGTGGGGCTCCGGACGAGCCATCCAGCAGCGGCCGTTCCCGACGGCGGTCGCGGCCACCTCTGGGCCCCCAGTACCGGGCGTACGGCCTTGAACCGCGGCCGCCAGCCCCGGCGCCGATCAGCCCTCTGCCTGGCAGCGTTCTGCGCGGGCTGGCTAGGAGTCGCGTTCGCGTTGGGCGGGCCAGTGGTGGCTAGTGCCCGGACCGCGTCCACCGACTTCAGTCCGCCCGGAGCTGGGCCGCCGACGGTCGCCTGCGCGCAGACTCCCTACGCGTGGACCAGCCAGAGCAGTCCTCCTACCAAGGGATGCGGGACAGGCAAGGGATTCTGCCACAAGTACGGCCCGCCCGGTGCAACGGCCGCCTACGGCTTCGACAATGTCTGGGCGTGTACCCCGAGCACCACCATCGACAACACCCCGTTCGACGAAAACGACGGTAATTCCTTCCAGTGCGTTGACCTCTCCGACCGCTTCATCTGGGCAGTCTATGGCCTCTACGCCGGCCCAGGCGATACCTACTACGGTCAGGGGGTGGTCTCTTCGATCTTCAGCAAATACGCCCCCAAGATCAGCGAGGCGACAACGGCGGGACGCAACGTGCCGGCGCCCGGAGATGTCATAAGCTTCACCAACGGGCCAGCAGTGACAGGTCCACCGGTGGGCCACACCGCGGTCGTGGTCCGGTCGAACCCTAAGAAGGGCACGTTCACGATTATGAGCGAGAACATGTCCAGCGACGACAGCGATGGTACGGCGGGGCTCCAATATCTGCAGACGGTTCCAGGGTCTGGCAAGCAAGTAACCAAAACCACCAAGGTCAAGGGCAACACTGTGACCTACACCGAAGTCACCCAGGAGGGCTTGGTAGATTTCCTCGACTTTGGAAGCGATGCCTATGCCGAGTGGCTGGTGCCGCACACGCCGGTCACCGGCCCGTCGGCAGCTACGGAGGCGCCGTTGGCCATCACCACGCCCGACACCCCGTTGTCCCCACCCAATGCCGCGGTCGGCCAGCCGTACGGGTTTGACCTCGGGGCCACGGGACCCGACAACCTCGCGGCCCTGTACCACAAGCAAGACAAGCAGTTGTACTACTGGTCGCTCGTCAGCGGCGGGCTGCCTCCGGGGCTCAGCCTGACCTCCAGCGGGGCGATCTTCGGGACCCCGACTGCGGCCAGTCGGGGAGCGCCATTCACGGTCAAGGTGAGCGCGGGGGGCCAGACCGCGGAGCAGAGCTACAGCATCTGGGCGAATGCGCCCTCACCCTCGTCCTCCGCCCTGACCATCACCACTCCTAGCACTGTTGCGTCACCGCGCAACTCCATCGTGGGCGATCCCTACTCGTTCACCTTCCAGGCAAGCGGGGGAAGCGGTGGCTACAGGTGGTCAATCACCAATGGGAGTCTGCCGAACGGGCTCTCGCTGTCTGCCAATGGGGTTGTGGCGGGCACGCCAACCAAGACGTCCTTGGGCAAACCGTTCACCGCTCAAGTGAGCTCCGGGGCGGCGACCGCCGCCGCCACATTCACGATCTGGGCCCTGCCGGCCAGCCCCTTGGCGATCACCACCCCGGACACGGCGAGCACACCCCCGAATGCTCAGGTCGGCGTTTCCTACTCCTACTCGCTGACCGCCACCGGGGGCAATGGCGACTACGCCTGGTCGCTAGTTGGCGCCAAGACCGGGGGAGGGCTTCCCGCGGGGCTGGCCCTCTCCGCTGCCGGAGTCATCTCCGGCACCGCGTCCCAACTGGGGTCTGGGGGGACCTTCACGGTGCAGGTGGCCTCGGGCGGGTCGGTGGTCAGCAAGGACTTCGACATCGTGGCGGTCGCAGCACCTCCCCCCGGGCCGCTTGCGGTGACCACTGTGAGCGACGCTGCCTCGCCTCCGAATGCCAAAGAGGGCTTGCCCTATGCGTTCGTGTTCAAGGCCAGGGGCGGTGAAGGCCCGTATCAGTGGTCGCTGGCCAACGGGCACCTACCCCCGGGACTGGCGCTGTCCAGCGACGGCGTCATATCGGGAACCCCGACCGCGGTGAGCAAGCTCGGGCCATTCACGCTTCAGGTCACCGACGGCCTGTCCAATCGTGCGACCAAGAGGTTCACCCTCTGGGCCGCCGCCGGCCCAGCGCAGGCGGCGGACCTCAGCGATCTCCTCCACCGGCCCTTGCTCGCGGTACCCGCCCATGACCTCGCCCCCGCCCAGACCACCTATTACGACGCCACCTGCCCCAGCGCCGAGCGCTGCTACGTCGTCGGAGTCGACGCGGGGAAGGGGGTGGTGACCACCACCTCCGACGCCGGGCGGAGCTGGTCTACGCAGACGATCGGCGGTAGCAGTCAGCTGGTCGCCATCTCCTGCCCCGCCGCCCGGACCTGCTACGTCGGAGGCGGCAGCACCAACCCGCAGATGTTCGGCACCACGGACGGGGGCGGAGAATGGAGCACCGAGACAGTGCCCATCGGCGCAGCGATTGACTCGATCGGCTGCGCCTCATTGAGCGACTGTCTCGCCGTGGGGAACCAGTCGCCAACCCGACAGGGCTCGGTGATCGCGACTCAGAACGGCGGCATCTCCTGGACCTCGGGGAACGCGCCGGGCTCCGGTTTGGTGGCCGTGCGATGCGTCGACAAGTCCCACTGCTGGGCATCCGGCGGGGGCGCATGGTTCACCGGCAACTTGGGGGCGACCTGGAAGGACGAGTCGCCTCCGCAGCCGGGCTCCACCCCGAACGGCCCCCCGGTCGGGTTTGGAGGCTACAGCGAGATCACCGACGTCGAATTCCAGTCGCCAACCGACGGGTGGGTGGTCGGCGGCAATCAGTGCGGCGGCGAGGGCGCCACCCAGTGTCCCGGGATCGCGTACCACACGACCAACGGGGGCGCCACCTGGACTCTGTCGAGAGCCTCGCGCTCCCTGCCCTTCGGGTGGCAGATCGCCTGCCAGGGCGTGGTCTGCCTCATGGTCGACCAGGCCTCCTACTACTCCGAGATCGTGTACACCCCCAACGACGGTCGCAGCTGGGTGAAGCTGAAGCGGGTGCCACCCGAAATCTTCGCTTTGGCATGCAACCCGGGGAGGACCTTCTGTGTGGCGGCGGGTGGCAACGGCAGGAGCCCCGCGCTGCTCACCCTGGGCTGAGCCACACCCGACGCTGGCCACCGGTGGCGAACCCGCCCTACTCATCTGATATCCGCTGATATCCGCCGTCGACGTTTGTGGGCTGACGACCCGCCCGCAGGAGCGGGACCGGCCGGCGGAAGATTCCAGTCTGGCGAGCAGGGCGGAGTTGATCGCGCGGTAGCCGCGGGCGGGCCCGCCGCGTCGGACTCGCCGGCCTGGAAGCATGGCTAGAACCACGGTCACCCAGGATGCGGCTTGCAACGTCATCTCCACTACCACCACCAAAGAGGGTTCGGTAGCTGGTTGAGGTGGTAGGTGACCTCGATCGTCAGCGGACTCGGCTGGTGGCTCGTGGTCCTCGCACGTTTCTCCGTGGTCGAGGCTCCGACGTACTACTTCTACCTCTGGTGGTGGTGCTGGCCTACCTATTCGAGGATGTCCTCACGGTGGGGCTGGTGCCGCGCTGGGTGCAGCAGAGAAGGGGCAAGCTGACTTGAGCCCCGTGGGCTCAGCGCGCCCGAGAGCGCCTTCTCCCCTCAGCAGGCGCCCCACCTTGTCCGCCGCCTCGCGGCCCAAGACGTCCACCACGCTGGAGTAGAAGGTCGCGGTGACCCCGATCCTGGAGTGGCCGAGTCGGTCCCGCGCGGTCGCCATTCCTACCCCCGCCTGAACCAAGAGGCCACCGTGGATGGCCCTGAGGTCGTGCCACTGCAGGTGCTGCAGACCGGCGGTGCGAAGGGTCCGCGCCAGGCCGTGGGTCACTGCGGCGCCGTTTCTCGGCACACCCACGGCGGTGGTGAATACCAGGTCGGGGATGACTTCGTGCCAGCGGGAACCGGCCTCTTCCCGGGCCCACGCCTGGGCCCGCCGTTCCTCCCGCAGCAGCCGAACACTGCGGTCCGATAGGGGGACTGGTCGATAGCTCGTCCGCGACTTGGGCGCCCCGAGGGTGTATCGGCTGCGTACGCGCGAGAGGACCGTGCGGACCGCGAGGGTGCGTCCCTCCAGGTCGACCGCCGCCCACTGCAGGCCTAGGAGCTCGGACTGCCGGAGTCCGGTGTCAACGGATAGGGCCACCAGCCGCCGCATGCCCGGCTCGCAGGCCCTCAGGACCTTCCGCACCGCATCGGGGGTGAGAACGGTCGGCTGCGCGCGGGGAGGGCTGTCGGGTCTGGCCAGCTTTGCCGCATTGCGGACCACCAGTCCGTTTATCTCCGCCCGGCTCAGGGCGCTTCGCAGCACCGAGCGCACAGTGACGATCGTGTTGGTTGCCTTTCCCTCCTCCCGCAGCCGGTGGAGCATTCGCTCGACGTCGGAGGGCTGCAGCTCGATGAGCTTGATCCTGCCCAGGTGCGGGATCAGCTGGTACCTAATCACCCCCTCGTATCGTCGGAGGGTGTGGGGGCGCAACGTTCCGCGCTGGCCGGTGCATCCCGCCGACCGCCAGTCTTCGAGGTAGCGGCCCACGGTCAGGTTAGCTGGGGCCCGGTTCGCACTTGGCTTGCGGGCCCGCCGCTCGTCAGCCAGCCTCTCCTCCGCCTCACGCTTGGTGCGACCATAGACGGAGATGACCTTGCGGCGACCGTCCTGCCAGCCGAGGCTGAGTCGGCCTTCCCAGAGGCCGTCCTGGCGCTTGGTGATCGAGCCCGTCCCCCGAGTCCGTCGCTTACGTCTCCGCTCCGAGATCGCCATTGATCGAGTCTACGGCGGTAGTCAGTAGTGTTGTCAGTAGCGCCGCCGCCACCCGACTTCGCGCTTGCTTCCACTCCGCAGACCGTGCTGCGATCTTGGTAACCTCGGACGTGATGGCCGCGCGTCCAGTACGCATCCGCCTCTTCGCCGGTCTGCGTCAGCTGGCGGGCCGGGACGAGGTCAGCCTGGAGGTCGGGGCCGGGCAGTCGATCGAGGGCTGCTGGCAGCTGCTCTGCCGCCAATTCCCCGGGCTCGAGAGCTGGCGGGCGACGGTCAGGCCAGCCCGCAACCTGGGCTACGCCGAGTGGGGGGAGCCGGTCTCGCCCGGCGACGAGCTGGCCTTCCTGCCCCCGGTGTCGGGCGGCGCCGCCACCGAGACCCCGATCATCGAGGTCAGAGTCGGCCCCGAGCCCATCGACCTGGGAGAGATGATGAGGGCAGTGGAGAGGCGGGGCCTGGGGGCGGTCGCCACCTTCGACGGCCTGGTCCGCGACCCCGACCTCGGGGTGTCGGTGCCCACCCTTGAATACGAGGCGTACCCGGAGATGGCGGAGCCGGTGCTGGAGGCGATCTGTCTCGAGGCCTGCCGTCGCTTCGGGGCCGGCGAGTGCCGGGTCCAGCACCGCACCGGTCGGGTCCCCTCGGGGGTGACCTCGGTGGCGGTGGTGGTGGGGGCGGGGCATCGGCACCAGGCGCTGGACGCCTGCGCCTACGTCATCGACGAGCTGAAGTCACGCGCCCCCATCTGGAAGTCGGCTGGGTGATCGCGGTCTCCTGCTAGACTCGCGGCAAGTGGTCAGCACCGAACTGCTCCCGGAGAGGAGTGTGTCGCGACCGCCGCGTATTCCTCAGTCGGGCCCGATCGCTAGCCGGCTGGAGCTGCTCTCGGAGCTGGTCCGGCGCGACGTCCGCTCCCGCTACCGGGGGTCGATGCTGGGGGTGGGCTGGACGCTGCTCAACCCCCTCATCTTCATGGCCGTCTACGCCCTAGTCTTCGCCAAGTTTCTCAAGGTCCACTACCCGGGCGGCGCCCCGATCGTCTTCATCCTCTGCGGGCTACTGGCCTGGACCTTCTTCTCCCAGGCGCTGATCATGGCCACCAACAGCATCGTCGGCAGCGCCCCTTTGATCCGCAAGGTGGCCTTTCCCTGGGAGCTGCTCAGCACCTCGGCGGTGGTGGCGGCGCTGGTGAACTACACCATCAGTCTGGTCCTGCTGGTCCCATTCATGCTCCTGGCCCACAAGGGCCTGAGCTTTCCCATCGTCGCCGCGGTGCCCCTGGTGTTGATCACCTTCCTTCTGGCGCTGGGCATCGGCTTGATGCTCGCCGCCGCCAATGTCTACATGCGCGACCTGACCTATTTGGTCAACCTGGGGACCTTGGTCTGGTTCTACATCACGCCCGTCATCTATCCCTTCACTCTGGTCCAGACCAAGTTCTCCGGTCACGGGCTCCTGGGGGTGCTGGCCCATTTCGTGCTCTATGCCAACCCCATGACCTGGGTGGTGATCGGCTTCCACGACGTGTTCGTCTTCGACCGCTGGCCGGTGCACTGGCACGGGCTCTGCTACTCCTTCGTCTTCTCATTGGTCATGGTCGGGCTGGGCACTCTCGTCTTCGGGCGCCTGCGGCGACGCTTCGCCGAGGAGGTCTGAATGGCCCAGCCGGCGGTCGAGATCCACGATGTGAGCAAGCGCTTTCGCATCTATCACGAGCGCAACAGCACACTCAAGGGCTCGTTCATTGACCGCCGCCGCGGCCGCTTCGAGGAGTTCTGGGCCGTGCGCGACGTCAGCGCCGAGATCGCCCAGGGAGAGTCGCTGGGGATCATCGGCGAGAACGGCTCAGGCAAGTCGACCCTGCTCAAATGCATCGCCGGAATCATGTTCCCCGAGCGGGGAACCATCTCTGTCAACGGCCGGTTGGCCTCCCTGCTCGAGGTGGGCGCCGGCTTCCACCCCGACTTCACCGGCCGGGAGAACATCTACCTCAACGGCGCGATTCTGGGCATGTCCCGCCGCTACATCAGGACGATCCTGGACGAGATCGTCGAGTTTGCTGGCTTGGAGCAGTTCATCGACAACCCTGTTAAGAACTACAGCTCAGGCATGTACATGCGCCTGGGCTTCGCCATCTCGGTCTACCTCGACCCCGACGTCCTGCTCATCGACGAAGTCCTGGCGGTGGGCGACGACGCCTTCCAGCGCAAGTGCCTGGACCGGATCCAGCGGCTGCGCAGCGAGGGCAGGTCGCTGATCTTCGTCTCCCACGCCATGGACTCCGTGCGCCAGGTCTGCGAGCGCTGCCTCTGGATGGATCACGGTCGACCGCGCCTATTGAGCGGGGTTGACTCGGTGATCCAGGCCTATCTCAAGGAGGTCAGGCGGCTGGAGCAGACGGAGCTGGAGGGGAGCGCCACCCAGGAGATCGACTCCAGCCCCGGCGTAGGGGGCCTGCGTCTGACCCGGGTGGAGGTGCTGGGCGAGGCGGGGCCGCAGAACCTCTTCAACACCGGCGACCCCTTCTCGCTGGCGATCGCCTACGAGGCGCCCGCGGCGCTATCGGGGGTGCGCTTCTCGGTCACCTTCCTGCGTTCCGACGGCAGCCCGGTGATCAGCGTTCCAACCGACGACCGGGAGACCGGGGGCGGTCTCCCGCGGGAAGGGGAGGTCCAGCTGCGCCTGCCCGGTCTGCCCCTATTGGAGGGCTTCTACCGCCTCACGGTGGACGCCATCGAGATCGCCACTGGACACTCCCTCAAGCGCCTGGAAAGGGTTCGCTCCTTCCGTGTCCACAGTGAAGACCACCGCGAAGCGGGGATGGCCCTCCTTGGGCACAGCTGGCACCTACCTCAGCCCAGCGTGTCCACAGCCGCGGTCGAGGGCAGGCGCTAGCGACTTCACCGACGACCGACCCGGGGCTCGGGCCGGGAGTGGCGAGGTCCGCTCGCTCGGAGCTGCTCGTCCGTCCGCCTCCGACCGTCGGGCCCAGGTGCGGGCCGGCGCTGGGGCGAAGGCCATCGCCCATGGACCCCAGGGTGCGTGCCGGGCCCCGCCCAGCTTGCGGACATCATGCGGTCGGCTTCAGCGGGGCGAGGTGTCCAGCGCCGTCCCCCAGCCGAGGGAGTCGCCACGAAAGCTTCCGATACCTTCGGTTCACCGAAACACTGTGAAAAGGTGGCCGGATCGCTGGAGGTGCTGCTGGACCGTGTGTCTCCCCATGCACCTGCCGCGTGGCGTCGGAGCGGTTCGAGGACACCGCTCAAGCCCTTGACCACGGCGGTGGCCGTCTGGGCCAGCCGGGACTCAGACTCCCGCAAATCTTCGGGCCTTAGTGGGTCAATGTGGCGGATGACCCGCTCTGTCCCGTCGGGGCGCCGCCAGACCCAGTCTGGCGCGAAGCGACCGTCGGCCCAGCGTGCTGGACGTGTCTTGCTCGGCGTCCGGCTCACGCACGGCCCTCGAATCTCGCCAATCCCGACTTTGGACACGGGACGCTCGAAGCCAGCTCCATCCTCCCCTCCGGTGGGTTCCAGATTCTCGTCTGGCGCCGACCCGCCCAGCTCGCACGCCGAGAGCGACCATAACCGATCTTACGCGTCTCCCGCATGGTCCCAGTTCGAATTGAGGCGGATTGACGCGACTTCAGTTGGGCTGCGGCTGGACTGAGATGGGCGGCGCGGGGCTCTGCGGTCCAGGGACGGTGTCGGCCGTCGCTGGGGAAACACCAGACTGTACTCGCCGATTGACCCGACCGCGATACCGGGAGTGACCCAGGCTGTCCGCGGAACCGCGGTGCGCACGGCGAACCGACTCCTTTGCGCACATGGTGCCGAGCTCGCGCGCTCCTCGATAAACCTCCTTCAGGCCCCGCAGCACGCGACCGAGCGACCGCGTCGTGGGATGCAGTTCACTGTCCGCCGGGGTCCAGTCCAGGGCGTGGCGCATCTCGCTGCTCGCGCCGAACGTGAAGGATGGCACTTGAAGTTGTGCGGGGCTGCACCAGCTATTCTCGCGCCCGGCACCGAGCGCCGGCGTCGGTCCGGGGGACTACCCCTGACGCGGCTGCGCGGCGAACGTCAGCTTGTGATTGGCGAGATAGTTCCAGACCGCGGCCACGGCGCTCCCCAGCACTAGGCCCACCAGGTAGTAGAGGTGGAGGTGGGTGACGGAGGTGAGGAGCACCCCCTCGTTGATCGCCAGGCCCACCAGGCTGACCCCCTCGAAGGTCAGAAAGCGCTGCGTCTGGCGACTGCCGGGGCGGTCGCGCCAGGTGAGACGCGAGTTGAGGGTGTAGGTGACCAGGATCGCAATCTGGATCGAGATGGCTGAGGCCAGCCACAGCTGCAAGTGGAAGTGGTGGTAGAGCACCACCGTGCCCACGAAGGTGGTCACCAGCCCCATCAGGCCGACACTGAGGAAGATGGGGAAGCGGCGCCGGTGGCGCCGGATCAGGTCCTCGATCGCTGGGGCCGAGAAGGGCGGCTTGGTCCACCGAGCTCGCAAAGCCTGCCGAGGGTAGCAGCCCCAGGGGGGCTGGGCCAATGGCGCGGAGGTAGCGCTCCGATGACGGTCCGCCACTCCTCAGCCCGGTCTCAGGATCCAAGGCCCGGCGGCCTCCCACCGCGGGGACGGGAGTCTCCCCGCCCACCTAGGCTGGAGGGGCCCCTTGCCGGGGCCGGCGGTCGGCCCGATAGAGGTCGCAACGCGGAGCGAGGAGGTGCAGACAGGATGCCAGGACGGTTTCAGGATCAGGTGGCGCTGGTCACCGGCGGTGGCCAGGGGATCGGCGAGGCGGCGGCCCGGCGTCTGGCCCAAGAGGGAGCCCAGGTGGTGGTGGCTGATCTCAACCGGGAGACGGCGCAGCAGGTGGCCCAAGGCCTCGGCGAGGGCGTGGCCATGGCGGTGGCCTGCGACGTCCAGCAGGAGGACCAGGTGGAGGCCATGGTCGCAAAGGCGCTGGAGCGCTTCGGCCAGGTCGACATCCTGGTCAGCAACGCCGGGGTCACCCGGGACAACCTGCTGCACAAGATGACGCTGGCCGAGTGGGACCAGGTGCTCCAGGTCCACACCCGCGGAGCTTTCCTCTGCGCCCGCGCCGCGGCCCGGGACATGGTCCGGCGCGGTCGGGGCAAGATGGTCTTCCTCTCCTCGACCTCGGCTTTGGGCAACCGGGGCCAGGCCAACTACGCCACGGCCAAGGCCGGGCTCCAGGGTCTGACCCGGACCCTGGCGCTGGAACTGGGCCGCTTCCAGATCAACGTGAACTCTGTCGCCCCCGGCTTCGTCGACACAGCCATGACCCGGGCAGTGGCCGAGCGGCTCCACGTCTCCCTAGAGGATTTCTGGAAGGAGGCCCAGGCCCGGATCCCCCTGGGTCGGCTGGGCCGACCCGCGGACATCGCCGCGGTCATCGCATTCCTCTGCTCGGAGGACGCGGCCTACGTCAGCGGCCAGATCCTCTACGTCAACGGAGGCCGCCCGACCTGAGCGTCCTGGGCTGCGCCTGAGTCGGGCGTGACCGAAGTTGACCGTGGGCCTCCCCAGTGGCCGTTGCGCGGTCCGAGCCCTGGTGGGCCAGCCGGCTCACAAGATGCGCCAGCACTGACCTCCCGGCGCGCGTCCTGTGCCTAGCTGAGTACCACGGCCATGTCGCCGTAGCTGCTGTACGCTGCCTCGAAGACGCTCATCGGCACCCAGACGTCCTGGCCCTCATACCTTCCGTTGAACCGTGCCCATGGTGGACCCCAGGGGTTATCGATCAGGACTGAGTCAGCCCCGACTCCAATCACCACCACGGCGTGGCCATCGGGTCCGGCGTAGGGGAAACAATCACCCTCAGCACAAACGGTGTGAGCGTTCTGGTGGGTGAAGTCAAATGTGACCCAGGCGACAGACGGGTGGTTCTCCTCGGCGTCTAGGTAGATCTGCTGAGGGGAGATACCTTGTCCCGCAGCCAGCACGTCCCCGCCGAGCGCCTGCGCCGCCCGGGAGATGACAGGGTAGTAGGCTCCGGGCTCGAGCCCGTGGTTTGGCGCGCCCAGCGGAGGGTTCGGTTCGCCGACGAAGTGCTTGTACGGATCACCGGTGGGACCGCCGACGCCGAACGGAGGATACTCCACCCCCTCGACTCCCAAGATCGTCCCTGCAGCGTCGTAGTACGGAGCTGCTCCTCCCCCCTGCGCCACGTTGATACCCTCGTGGGAGAGCGCCATCTGTAAAGATGCCTCCTCACAGTCCTCATCGTAGATCTGGTAGTGATAGGTGACGTTACTGACTAAGAAGCCTCCACCCGAGGCTATGCTCAGCGACGTCTGCACCTGAAGCTGTGACGCCACTTGCGGCGCGTTGGATGCCTCGGCCATGAAGTCGTAATTCCCGGCTGGCCAGCCATAGGTGTCGTAAATTACGGAGACGGATGAAGTCCATGATTGCTCTAGCGTCCAGGAGGGAGCGCCCGCTTGCTGGTAGAAGTACTCGTAGCTGGCGCTCCCTACCGGACAGCTGACGCCGGAGACGGTGTCCCCAACGGGGTCCCCGATCACGCCTGAGCTGATGTTGCTGGCAAGCGCTCCTCCCGTGCAGGTGTAACTCGTCGCCGCCGTCGGCGATTGCGCTTGGAAGTATCCCGAGACGTCCAAGACCAGGTCTGCCTCACCCTCGGCGTTGTAGGCCGTGGACGTTCCATACGGACTGAGACTTACGATGCCTAGGTTGGCTACGGTCTGGCCGTTCCCCCAGTTCAGGTCCGAGTCCAGTGTCTTCGACTCCGGGTACATCTCCAAGTAGCTCCCTGCGGTAGTGTTGGTTACGGTCAAGTTGGTGACCACCGCATCAGCCGTGTCTGGCACTTGGCCCCCGGTCATCGGTTCGGTCATCGTCACACCGTAACCCAAGCGAGCACCAGTCAGTCGGGTGTCGAGAATCCGCGTGGGGGACACCGGGTAGAAGAAGCTGGGGTTGGTGGGCGTGGCACTGGCCGAATCGAAGTAGCCGTCGACGTCGACCACGACATCTGCCGAGCCAACATCGTTGTAGAGGGTCAACTGCCCACTCGCGCCGACCGGGACTATCACTCGGTTGGCAACAGTCTCACCGGCTCCCCAGTTCACGTTAGAAGTGAGCGGCTGTTCCGTCCCTTCGGGGTAGGCCTGGAGATAGCCACCCTGGGTGGTGTTCGTGACCGTGACGTTGACTACGACGCCTTCGACTCCGCTGGTCGGGATGCCTCCCTCGCCCGTCACTTGAACGTTGAGGCTTTGGCCACCCCCTAAAGTGCTGTTGGCATAGGGCTCGCCAGAGCCCGGTCTGGTATCGACGATCCGACTTGGCGGAAGGGGGGTATAGCTGCCTGCATCACTGACTTGGGGGGCGAAGTACCCCTGCAGGTCCACGACAACGTCGGTGCGCCCCACGTCGTTGTAGATGGTGATCTCACCGTCCTCGCCGATGGGAATGATGCCCAGGTTGGCCCTGGTCTCGCCGCTCGCCCAGTTGAGGTTTGAGACGAGTGGCAGCGCGTCGCCGGTGGGGTACAGCGTCAGGAAGCCGCCAGACGTGGTGTCAGTCACCGTGACGTTGACTACTACCGCGGTGGCGCCGGCGGGGACCACCTCTCCAGAGAAGTCTCCCACAACGGGGATACTCAGAGACGCCCCGCTTCCAAGCGTGCTGTTCGTCACTCTGGTGTCCAGAATCCGGATCGGATCCAGGCTGGTATAGGCGTCGCCGACATCTTGGTAGGAGAGAAGGGTTGCCCTTGGAACATGGCTTGCCCTCGCCGACCGACCGTGAGCAAGCGGCTGAAACGCCATCAGGGCGAATGCCGACAGCACGCCAACCGTTCCCAAGTGGCGGAGCACTCGAATGCGCATGGTCAGGGCTCTAGCTTGGCGCCGGCTCCGAGCTAGACAGACGACGGTGCGGTAGCCTGTGTGTAACGAAGGTCGGTGTGTGCCAAGTCGGTTGATGTGGCCATTCCCCTCCAACCTCCGGTTGCGTGCCAGTCCCGCGGGTCACATTCGGGCGGCTTTGTCTAGCCCTAGCCTCGATCGATGACCGTCGGCGGTTCGCCAGGGAGTGGTGGTTACCCTATGGGGAACCAGAGCCAGCCCCCCGCAGGGTGGTAGCCGGGGCTCAATCGCCCGCCAACGCACGGTGCAGCTCTCCTCGCCCTTCGACGGAGCGCCTGGTCCCTCAGCCCCTCAGGCAATCTCACGTCAATCGTGCGCCGCGACCGCAATACTGGCTGGAGGCGGCTCTGTCGACGGTCACAGGAGAAACGGATTGGGCGGCAGCGATGCGGCCGTGCGGGATGGGCCGTCGCCGGCTCCGAACCCGACGTCGTACAGGAGGCACTACATCGCCGCTGTAGTAGACCAGACGCAAGACTTGAGAATCCCACCCGAGGTCGCGAGGCGCCAGAGCGGGTGAGCGAACTGCGAAGTGCCCGCTTGCATTTTTCCTTGAGAACGCGTTCCAGTGATCGCCGGAGGCGTCTCGGCCGATCGCTCAGGCCACCCAGTTGGGTGGGCGCCGCTCCAGGAAGGCGCTCATGCCCTCTTCGGCCTCGGCGGTGCCGAAAAGCGAGCGAGAGAGCTGAGCCATCTCCGTGAACGCCGCCTCACGCTCTAGGCGGGGCACTCGGGCCAGGATCCGCTTGCAGGCGGCCAGGGCGTTGGGATGGGCCAGCAGGAGGGCCGAGACCACTTCCTGAACTTCCGCCGCCAGCTGATCCTCGGGCACCGCCCGCGCCACCAGCCCCATTCGCAGTGCCTCCTGGGCGCCGACCACCCGGCCGGTGAGGAAGAGGTCCGCCGCCGCCGTCGGCCCCAGGCGGGGCAGCGCCACCACCGAGAGCACCGCCGGTGCCAGCCCGATCCGGACCTCGCCGGTGGCGAAGCTGGCGGCCTCGCTGGCGACGGCGATGTCGCAGGCGGCGACCAGTCCCACCCCACCGGCCCGCGCCGGCCCTCCGACGGCGGCCACAATTGGCTTGGGGCAGTCCTGGAGCAGGCGGAGAAGCGGGACCAGCCCGCCGACTCCCTCGGGACGTGCCCCCTGGGCCAGGGCGGAGGTCTGCTGGCGCAGGTCGGCGCCGGAGCAGAAGGCCTTGCCCTCGTGAGCGAGCACCAGGACCCGGATCTGGGCCTCATCGCGGGCTCGGGTCACCTCCCTGGTCAGCTGTTGCAGCAACTCCTCTGAAAGGGCGTTGCGGTTCTGGGGTGAGTCCAAGGTGATCCGGGCCACCGGGCCCTGCCAATCGGCGTGAACCAGGGTCGGCACCACCGCACCTCCTCTAACTGCCGCAGATCCCGGGGCCACCCCGCTGCGCTACCGTATCGGCACGGGGGTGGGACGGGCTCGGCCGCTTGCATTACCGTGATGTTGCCGCAGCCGGGGCGGCGACGCAGCGGAGGTACCGGTGAGGAGACGGATCTGGGCGCTGGCGCCGATCCTGCTGGCGCTGGTGGCGCTGGCGGGATGTGCCAACTCCCCCAGTGGCGGCAAGCCTCCCAACGTGCAACCGGTGCCGTCGACGAAGCTGTCGCCGGTGGCGCTGTCACAGTCGCTGCTGGCGCTGCAGCAGGCTTTCGTCGACCTCTACAAGCGCGTCAGCCCCTCGGTGGTGCAGATCTCCACCCGGACCGATTTGGGCTCGGGCATCATCTTCAACTCCCAAGGGGACATCGTCACCAACAACCACGTCGCCAACGGATTCAAGTCGTTCGAGGTGACGCTCGCCAACGGCAAGCAGTACCAGGGCACGCTGGTCAACAACTTCTCCCCGGATGACCTGGCGGTGATCCACATCGACGCCACCGGGCTAAAGCCGGCGACCTTCGCAGACTCTGCGCAGCTGGCGGTGGGCGACATCGTTCTCGCCATCGGCAACCCCCTGGGCTACCAGAGCAGCGCCACGGAGGGGATCATCAGCGCGCTGGGCCGGACGGTGAGCGAGCCTCCACCCAGCAACGTCACCCTCCCGGACGTGATCCAGACCTCGGCACCGATCAATCCCGGTAACAGCGGGGGCGCCCTGGTCGACTTGGAGGGCCAGGTGGTGGGGATCCCGACCCTGGCCGCGGTGGACGAGCAGCTGGGGGGCTCCGAGGCGTCGGGGATCGGCTTCGCCATCCCCAGCAGCTTGGTGGCCAACATCGCCGGCCAGATCGTCAAATACGGCAAGGTACAGAACTCGGACCGGTCCTGCGTCGGGATCGAGGTGGAGCAGGTGACCGGCTCCCGGGGCCAGCCCAACGGGGTGCTGGTGTCCTCAATCACCAGGGCCGCGGCCAAGCAGGCTGGGCTCCGAGCGCAGGACGTGATCACGGCGGTCGACGGCCACCCGACCCTCTCGGTGCAGGCGTTGACCGAAGCCCTGGCCAACCTGAGCCCGGGCAAGACCATCCAGCTCTCGGTCACCCACTCCGACGGCTCCAAGGCCACGGTCTCTCTGACCCTGGGCCAGTTGACGGCGACCAGCTGTGCCTGAGGGCCCGCTGCCGGTGGAGGTGAGGGAGTTCCTGGACCGTCCCAACTTCGCCGCGCTGGCCACCCTGGGCAAGGACGGCGCCCCCAGGTGACGGTGATCTGGTTCGCCCTCCAGGGTGAGGGGGTCTTGATCAACACTCGGCTCGGGCGCCGAAAGGTGCGCAACCTGGCCCGGGATTCCCGGGTGGCGCTGGTCGTCTACGACAAGGACCAGCCCTACAGCGAGGTCCAGCTCCGGGGTCGGGCCGTGGAGCTGTACCGGGAGGAGCGGGCGGCCGCGGACATCCACCGCCTGAGCCAGCGCTACACCGGCCACGACTACTCGGATCCCACCGACCGCGTCAGCTACCTGGTGACAATCGAGTCCTGGATGACCTACGGCATGCGGCCGCCGGGCTGAGAGTCCTCGCGCCGCCCCGGATAAGATGGCGCAGGGGGGGGACCAAAGGAGGGATGAAGCCATGAGCCGATCTGTCGAGCCGTTGGAGGGGCCCGAGGATCCCGAGCAGCAGGTCGCCTGGATCAGGACCCCCTATCACGCGCCGGTCTACGACGGCCAGGGGGGCGAGTTCGGCACGACCGAGTCCCTGCTCGGCGACGAGGCCTCCGACATCTTCCACGGCCTGGCGGTCAAGCTTCACGACGGCGGCCGGATCGCCGAGGTGGCCGCCGCAGACGTGGAGCGAATAACTCTGGGCGGGGTTCACACCTCGATCGGGCCGGAGCGGGTGGTGGACCTGCCCGCCTACCGCGAGGAGAAGTGGTTCCACCTGGGTTGGGGGGGTCTCTTCCGCAAGCGTCCCGAGTGGGAGGACCATTGAGGCTCTCGACCGGCCTGGAGCCGCGAGGTCCGGCCCCGCCGTGACCCGCATCCTGCGGCCCCGCTACCTGGCGCTGCTGGTGGTCGCCGCCCTGGTCGTGGCGCTCGGGGTGTGGGTCGGGATCCTGACCCACTCCTCACCTCCGGCCCAGGGACGGGTGCTGGTGCTGGTCTCGGTCGACCTTCCGCTGCCCCAGAATGCGGCCTCTTTCCGCGGCGAGGCGGTGGGGCTGCGGCTCAAGCCACAGGCCCAAGGCAGTTCCTGGGTCGATGTCACCGTGGCCGCCACCCCGCTCGACCTGCCGGGGCAATGGGCCGCCCCCGCGACCGACGACCTCTTTTTGGAGTCGGTCCCGACCGGCACCTACGGAGCGGCCGAGCTGGAACTGCGCTCCAGTTCGGGCAAGGCGCTCAACGACACCCAGAGCCTGGTGCTCAGTGTCCCCAAGAACAGACTGACCCCCCTGCTCTTCACCTTCCAGGCCCCGGACCAAGCCATGGCGGCCGCGTCGCCGCAGCTCACCGCCAGCGCCGCCTTCGGGGGCCAGGACCAGGTCAACTTCGGCCTGGCGGTGGCCCAGGGCAAGGTGATGAGCCTGCCCAGCGTGCCGCTCCAAAACCAGGCGGGGCAGACGGTCTCCTTGAGCTCGTACCGAGGCAAGGTGGTGATCCTGGCGTCGTTCCTCAGCGAGTGCCAGGAGACCTGCCCCTTGGTGGCGGCGGCGCTGCTGCAGCTGCGGCGGCTGCTGCAGGCCCAGCACCTCTTGCAGGAGGTGCAGATCCTGGAGGTGACGCAGGACCCGGGGGACGACACCCCGGCGGTGCTGACCAAGTACGCCCACTACTTCTCTTTGCCCTGGCCGCTTCTGACCGGCAGCGACCAGAGCATCGACAGCTTCTGGTCGGCTCTGAAGGTCCCACCGGTGCAGAAGCAGTCCTGGCAGGGGCCGGAGCCCATCGACCAGTTCACCGGACGGCCCGAGCCCTACAACCTGATCCACGCCTCGGTGGTGGAGGTGGTCGACCAGGAGGGCTACGTGGTCGACGAACTGGAGGACCAGCCCACCCTCACCGGCTCGAGCCTGCCCCAGACCATCTACCGCTATCTCGACGCCCAGGGTCGGCAGGAGCTCAAGGCAGGCGGTTCCTGGACCCCCAAGACGCTGCTGGGGAGCTTGACCCCACTGCTGGAGGAGCGAGGGATCTACACCTCGCTGCCGCACCGCAACGGCCAGGTGACGGTGGGGGCTCCGGCGCCGGACTTCTCCCTGCCCAGCACCGCCGGAGGCAACGTGTCCTTGAGCGGCCAGGCTGGGCATCCCGTCCTGATCGACTTCTGGGCCACCTGGTGCGACAACTGCCGCGCCGACATGAAGCTGGTGGCCTCGACGGCACAGCGCTACCAGGCCCAGGGGGTCCGGGTGCTCCTGGTCGATTTCCAGCAGAACCAAGCGGTGGCGACCAAGTTCCTGCGTCAGCTCCACGTCGCACTGCCGACTCTGCTGGACCGCAAGGGCCAGGTGGCTCAGGACTACGGCGTCCCCGGACTCCCGGTGGCGGTCTTCATCAACCGGCGGGGCAACATCGCCGCCATCCAGTTGGGGCAGCTGGATCAGTCAGACCTGTCGCGCGACCTGCCCCTGGCGCTGAAGTCGTGAGGCGGTTTGCTACGATGCCCGTGGTGGGAGAAGAGTTCAGCCGCTCCGCGGCCGGGCACGGCGCCCTTCGGCGATGTAGGCGGACGCCCGCTGGGCTAGCTGGCTAACCGAAGCCGCCGCCCGCGGGCGATCGGTGGCCTGGCGCTCCGGGCCCGACCCGCATCTCCGACCCGTTCAATATCTGCCAAGCGTGCGCACAAGCGCGCAACTGAGGAGACCAGCGTGAGCGAATACGCCAACCCCGAGGCCCTGGTCAGCACCGACTGGCTGGCCCAGCACCTCCACGATCCCGACATCCGCATCCTCGACGTGGACGAGGACACCGACGCCTACGGCAGGGGCCACATCCCGGGGGCGATCGGGGTCCACTGGCGCAACGACCTCCAGGCCCCGCTGCAGCGGGACTTCATCTCGCCGGAGCAGTTCGCCCAGCTCTGCGACCGCTACGGCATCGGCCCGCAGACCCGGGTCATCCTCTACGGTGGCAACAAGAACTGGTTCGCCGCCTATGCCTACTGGTACCTGAAGTACTACGGCCACGAGGGAGTCCAGCTGGTGGACGGCGGGCGCAAGAAGTGGGAGCTGGAGGGTAGGCCGCTGACGACCGACGCGCCCAGCCCCGCGCAGGGCCACGGCTACCCCGTGCCTGAGGGCAACGACAAGATCCGCGCCTACCGGGACCAGGTGGCCCGGGACTTCGTCGGCCAACCCGGCAAAGGCCTGGTCGACGTGCGCTCCCCCGAGGAGTACCGGGGCGACACCCTGGCCCCCGCCCACCTGCCCAGTGAAGGGGCCCAGCGGGGCGGCCACATCCCCGGCGCCCGCAACATTCCCTGGAGCAAGGCGGTGGACCCTGAGCGAGAGACCTTCCTCTCGGTGGAGGAACTCAACCGCATCTACGGCGGGGCGGGGATCAGCCCCGACCAGGAGGTGGTCGCCTACTGCCGCATCGGCGAGCGCTCGGCCCACACCTGGTTCGTGTTGCGCGAGCTTTTGGGCTATCCCAACGTGCGCAACTACGACGGCTCCTGGACGGAGTGGGGCAGCCTGGTCAAGGCTCCGATCGAGCGCTGAGGCGCCGGGCCGGGGGGCTGGTCCCCCGGCCCGCTGCGGGGCCCGGCCCGAGCGCGGTAACTTCAGCGCCATGCCCCATCCGCGCCCGGGCCCTGCCGGCCGCTCCCCGGGGGGCGGGCCCGGGTGAGCACCCTCCCCGACTCCGGCACCGCCAGGGCCGCCTTCCCCACCGAGGAGATCCAGCCCCAGGAGGGCCCCTCCCCCTACCGCATCGTCCGAACTTTGCGCCTGCGCAACGAGAACCAGCCAGGCGTCCTGGGCGAGGTGGCCACCGCCATCGGCCAGGCCGGGGGCAACCTGGGCGACATCCGCAGCGTCCAGCGGGGATCTCGCCACGTGGTCCGGGACATCGACGTCAGCACCACCGACCTACACATGCTGGAGGTGGTCCTGGAGCGGGTCAGGGGGCTGCCCCACACCAAGTTGATCGACGTCCGCGACGAGGTCCTGCGGGTGCACCTGGGGGGCAAGCTCCGGGTCAGCGCCAAGTACCCCGTGCGCTCGGTCGCGGACCTGCGGCGGGTCTACACCCCCGGCGTGGCCGAGGTCTGCCGCCTCATCGCCGCCGACCCCCGGGTGGCCGACCGCTACACCGGGATCAGCAACTCGGTGGCGGTGGTCACCGACGGCACCGCGATCCTGGGGCTGGGCAACATCGGGGCGGTAGCGGGGATGCCCGTGATCGAGGGCAAGTGCGCCCTGCTCTCCCAGATGGTGGGCATCGACGCCTACCCCCTCCTGGTGCGCCCGGGGTCGCCTCAGGAGATCGTCGAGGCCCTGGTCCGCATCAGCCCGAGTTACGGGGCGATCCAGCTCGAGGACTTCGGTGCCCCCCACTGCTTCGAGATCGCCCCCAAGCTCCAGGAGCGACTTGAGATCCCGGTGATGCACGATGACCAGCACGGGACCGCCACCGTGGTCCTGGCGGCGCTGCTGCGGGCGGCGGCCCTCACCAAGAGGGAGCTCGGGTCTCTGGTCGCCGGGGTGATCGGGCTGGGGGCGGCCGGCTCGGCCATAGCCCAGCTCCTGATGCGGCACCAGGGCCGCCCGGTCCTGGGCACGGGCCGGACCCCGGACTCGATCGAGCGGCTGCGGGCGGCGGGGGGCGAGCCGGTGGAGATGGAGGAGCTGCTGGCCAAGGCGGACGTGGTCATAGCCGCCACCGCCCAGCCGGGCCTGATCCGGCCGGAGCAGGTGCGGCGGGGCCAGATCATCTTCGCCCTCTCCAACCCCCTCCCGGAGATCGAGCCGGAGCGGGCCATGGCCGCGGGCGCGGCGCTGGCGGTGGACGGCAGCGTCGTCAACAACCTGCTCGGCTTTCCCGGGCTCTATCGGGGCGCGCTGGACACGCGTGCCCGCCGCTTCAGCACCGAGATGTACCTGGCAGCGGCCCGGGCCATCGCCCAGCTGGCCCAGGAGGATGACGTGGTGCCCGACTCGCTCCAGCCCGAGGTCCACCTCCAGGTGGCGCGCGCCGTGGCCCGGGCCGCCCTGGACACCGGGGTCGCCCGGCTGGAGCCGCTGCCCGACTACTTCGACGAGATGGGGGCCCAGAGGATCTGATCAGCGCTGCCCGTACGATGGCCCGGTGGTCATCGAGGCCCTGGCGGAGGCGGAGCTGGATGAGATCAGGCCGATGCTCCTGGACCTGCTCCAGGGAGAGCAGCCGCCGGGCGCGGGCCGGGGGCTGACCCGGGCGCAGCTGGAGCGCTGGCTGCCCCGGACCCGGGACTCGTTCCAGGGCCGCAACCACGTCTTCGCCGCCCGCCAGGAGGGACGGCTCCTGGGCTTCTGCTGGTGCGTCCTCTTCGACCCCGGGACCGGCCTGGAGGGGGAGGTGGCCCAGCTTTACGTCGCCCCCGAGGCACGGGGCCGGGGGCTGGGCGGGCTGCTGGTCCAGGAGGCGGTCGGGCTCTTCGCCCGGAACCGTGTGACCTTTGCCTGCGTCTGGACCAAGGAGTCGAACCGGCCCGCCGTGAGCGCGTATCGCCGGGCCGGGTTCGAGAGCTCGGACCAGCTGGTGCTGACCTGGTACCCACCGCCGTGAGCGATCTTTCGCCGACCGAGTCCCCAGCCGCCTCGGGGCAGCCGGCCCCGGCCGACGCCGGCCCGGCCCCGAGCGCGGCCACCGTGCCCGCGCCGCTCCGGCTGGCGGCGGTGGTGGCGGTGGCGGCCATCATCGGGGTGGTGGTGGGGGGCGGCGCCGCCTACTTCCTGGTGCGGCACTTCGACAGCACCACCCCGGGGCAGACGATCATCCGCAACATCACGACTCCCGGGGGCTCGAGCACCGTCTCGGTGCCGGCCCTGACCGCCAAGATCGGCGCCTCCTTGGTCCAGGTCATCAGCCAGCCCCCGAGCGGCCAGGCGCTGTCGCCGGAGGACGTCTCCAGCGGCTTCATCGCCAGCTCCACGGGGCTGGTCCTCACCACCAGCGGTGCCGTCTCGGGCGCCGCCGGGGTGGAGGTGGCGCTCAAGGGTGGCAGGGTCCTGGAGGCGACCATCGCCGGGGCCGATCCCGACGTGGGGGTGGTGGCGCTGCAGCTGGCGCCCGACCGCGCCCCGCTGCCGCCCCCTCTGAGCTTTGCCGGCTCGCCCCCCGCCGCCGGGGACGCCGCCATCGCAGTCTCCGCCGCCCAGGGCGCCGGTTCCAGCGTGGAGGTGGGGACGGTCAGCGCCGTCGGGCTCACGGTCGACGTCCCCGACCAGGCCGCCCCCGGGGGCACCTCGCCGGTGGATGGGGTGCTCAGCACCGACACCCCCCAGCCCCCTGGCAGCGGCGGGGCCCCGCTGGTCAACGCCCAGGGCCAGGTGATCGGGATCATGACCGGCCCCAGGATGCAGCCGACCGACCAGGGCCAGGCGTTGGCGGGCCAGGCCTTCGCCCTCGACGCCACCGCCGCCCAGAAGTTGGTCTCGAGCTTGATCTCCAGTGGCACCGCGCCCCAACGCGTGGGGCTGGTCAGCCGCTGGCTCGATCCCGCCACCGCGGCGGTGGAGGGGACCCAGGCCGGGGTCCAGGTTTTGGTGGTCGATCCCGGCTCGGCGGCGGCGGCGGCCGGGATCCAGGCGGGCGACGTCATCACCGCCATCGACGGGGGGGCCGCCTTCAGCGGCCAGACCACCGCCTTCCCCAGCTTCTCCGACTACCTGGAGTCGCTGGCGTCGGGGGCCCTGGCCCGGCTGACCGTGGTGCGCAACGGGACCAGCCGCCAGCTTACCCTTACCTTGCCGCTGTCCTGACGGCCGGCAGGGCCGGCCGGACGCAATTCGGGGAGAGAGCAGTTGGAGATCACCTGGCTCGGTGGTAGCGCGCTCCTGCTCAAGGGGCGGGAGGCGAAGGTGCTGCTCGCCCCCGAGCCCGGATTCGGGGCCAGCGTCCCCGGCGGGGCCGAGGTGGTGGTGGGGGCGCTGGCCCCTGAGAACCAGCTCCGGGTCGAGAATGGGCCCCAGGTGGTGGCCCGTCCCGGCGAGTACGAGCTCCGGGGGGTGACGGTGAGGGGAGTCGCCACCGGGGCCAGGACCCTGTTCGTGGCCCAGGTGGACGAGGTGGCGGTGCTGGACCTGGCCGACTTCAAGGGGACGCTGGACCCGGACACCCTGGACGTCCTCGGGAGCCTGGATGTGCTGGCGATCTCGGTGGACGGCGGCGCCCCCGGCAGAGCGGCGGAGGTGGCTCAGCTGGTGGCCCAGCTGCAGCCGGCGGTGCTGCTGCCGGTGGGTTTTCTGGGCGGCGGCGGCGAGGAGACCCCGGCGGGGCTGGAGCCCCTGGTCAAGGAGATGGGCCTGGGCCAGCTGGGGGCCCAGCCCAGGCTCAACCTCTCAGGCTCGGGCGGCACCTCGGACGAGACCCGGGTGGTGGTCCTGGAGGCTCGGAGCTGAGACTTCCGTGCTAGGATCTGGCCACATGGGTTCCCAGTCCCCGTGTGCCGCCCAGGGGGGCGGGACGGCGAAGTTCGTCTTCGTCACCGGGGGGGTGGTCTCCGGCATCGGCAAGGGGATCACCGCCGCCTCTTTGGGGACCATCCTCAAGGCCCGCGGGCTCAAGGTCTCGCTGCAGAAGCTCGACCCCTATATCAACCTCGACCCCGGGACCATGTCCCCCTACCAGCACGGCGAGGTCTTCGTCACCGACGACGGCGCCGAGTCCGACCTGGACCTGGGTCACTACGAGCGCTTCGTCGACGTCAACCTGACCCAGGCCAGCAGCGTCACCACCGGCAAGATCTACAGCGAGGTCATCGCCAAGGAGCGCCGGGGCGACTTCCTGGGAGCCACGGTCCAGGTCATCCCCCACATCACCAACGAGATCAAGGAGCGGATCCTGCGGGTGGCCTCGGAGTCGGAGGCGGACGTGGTCGTGGTCGAGGTCGGAGGGACGGTCGGCGACATCGAGTCGCTCCCCTTCCTGGAGGCCATCCGCCAGCTCAAGAACGACGTCGGCCGCGGCAACACCTTCTACGTCCACGTCACCCTGGTCCCCTTCGTCGCCGCCAGCGAGGAGTTCAAGAGCAAGCCCACCCAGCACAGCGTCCAGACCCTGCGCGGGATCGGGATCCAGCCCGACGCCATCGTCTGCCGCTCCAAGGAGCCGGTGGGCGGGGGGGTCCGCGACAAGATCGCCCTCTTCGCCGATGTCGAGCAAAGGGCGGTGATCAGCGTCCCCGACGCCAGGACCATCTACCAGGTGCCGCTCCTGCTCGAGCAGAGCGGCCTGGGCGCCTTTGTGGCGGAGCACCTGGGACTGGAGGGCAGGGAGGCCGACCTCACCCAGTGGAGCCAGCTGGTGGAGCGGTTCCTCGGGGCGGAGGACCAGGTGGTGGTGGGGGTGGCGGGCAAGTACGTGGCCCTCCCCGACGCCTACATCAGCGTCACCGAGGCGCTGCGCCACGCCGCAGTCGCCCACGGAGTGGGCCTGCAGCTGCGCTGGATCAACACCGAGGGCCTGGCGCAGGGCGACGAGTCCCTCTTCCAGGGACTGGACGGGCTGGTCATCCCGGGCGGCTTCGGCCACCGCGGGGTCGAGGGCAAGATCGCCGCCGCCGGCTACGCCCGCCAGAACCGGGTGCCGTTCTTGGGGCTGTGCTTGGGGATGCAGTGCGCCTGCATCGAGGTGGCCCGGGAGGCGCTGGGGACCGAGGACGTCAACAGCACCGAGTTCAACGCCTTCACCGCCCATCCGGTGATCGACCTCCTGCCGGAGCAGCGGGACGTGGCGGACAAGGGCGGCACCATGCGCCTCGGCCTCTACCCCTGCCGCCTGGAGCCCGGGACCAAGGCCGCCCAGGCCTACGGCGAGTCGGTGGTGTACGAACGCCACCGCCACCGTTTTGAGTTCAACAACCGCTACCGCGAGACCCTGGAGCGGGCGGGCGTGGTCTTCAGCGGCACCTCACCCACCGGGCGGCTGGTGGAGATCATGGAGCTCAAGGGGCATCCGTTCTTTGTCGGCAGCCAGTTCCATCCGGAGCTGCGCTCCCGGCCGCAGCGGCCACACCCCCTCTTCCACGCCTTCATGGCCGCGTGCCTGGAGCGGGCGGGGCTGGCGATCGAGCCGGAGCTGCCCCAGGACGAGGCCCTGGCCCCTATCTGAGCCGCTCCAAGCCGTGGGCGCTGGCCCAGGCCCGCGACAATCGGCCGGTGGTGGGCATGCCAGCGGCGCGGGCGGACAGGCTCCGTAGAGAGCCGCTTTGCTAGCCCGGCCTTTGGTCGGCGACCTGGCTGGCGGGCTCCGCGTTCCGCCCGGGGACTGGGAGGCGCTGGGCCAGTCCGGGTCGGAGCCGCGGCCCGCCGCGGGGTGGATCCCCCTTCCAAAGGGGGCCACTTTGATGCACCTGCCGGAGCGCCTGGCGCTGGCCCGGCGCCCTGGTGGCGGCCCGCCCCAACCACTTGGCCGGGGCCGGCTGGCGGTGGCGGCGGTGCTTCCGCTGGGATACCTGCGCCTGCTCTGCCCGGCCTACACCGAGGTCGGACGGCCCTCGCCGCTGCCCCTCTACGGCTACGCCGCGGTGGCCGAGCAAGGCGGTGAGGTGGTGGTGGCGGCCAGGCGCAGCGACGACTTCTCGCCCTGGACGGGGAGGAGGCCGGCACGTCCGGTGCTGCAGCGGCAGGTGGTCCGGGCCCAGCGGCTCATGCCCAGAAGCCGGGTCGTGGCCCAGCTCTCCACCTGCGCTTTGATCCACAACTGCCTGACCGCCCAGAACACCTTCCTTCGCCGCCACGAGGGAGCGCTGCCGACCTCGGCCGCCTGCAACGCCGACTGCCTTGGCTGCATCTCCCTGCAGACTGACTCCGGGGCCCCTACGCCCCAGCCCCGGATCTCCCGAGCGCCCACCTCCGGCGACCTGATCGAGGTCGGCGTCTACCATCTGGAGGGGGCCCGCGCCAGCGGGCAGGTGGGCATGGTCAGCTTTGGCCAGGGCTGCGAGGGGGAGCCGCTCCTGCGGGAGCGGGCGCTCTTGCCGGTAGTCCGGGAGCTGAGGAGCCGGTTTCCCCACTCGACCATCCACGTCAACACCAACGGCAGCCGCCCCAACGCTCTGCGCCGGCTGCTGCTCGCCGGGTTGAACAGCTGCCGGATCAGCGTCTTCAGCTTCGACCAAGCGCTGTTTTCTGCCTACTACCGGCCCCGCGGCTACTCCATCCGGGAGGTCCTGGAGTGCGCCCGGGTGGCGAGCGAGCTGGGGGCCCAGCTGACGGTCAACCTCCTAACCTTTCCCGGGGTCTCCGACGCGCCCCAGGAGATTGAGCGCACGATCTCCGCTTTGAGCTCGCTCCAGGTCCAGCAGCTGCAGCTGCGAAGTCTCAACTGCGATCCCCAGTGGCTGCTCCGGCGCCTGCCACCGCTGGCCTCCGCGGTCGGCCTGGAGCAGCTGCTGGCGCGCTTGGGCCAGGACCTGCCCCAACTGCGGCTGGGCAACTTCACCCGACCGCTGCCAGCGGCTGTCCCGCCCGCCGCAATGGAGGAGCCAGTGGGTCTGCCGGGAACGAGCCCTTCGCGGTAGATACCGGCTTCAGCGCCAGCCGCCAGTTGGCAAGGGGGGCTCCTCCGCTGCAGGGCTTCGGCGTGGGCCCGTCCAAGGGGATGTGGTGCGGTCCAGCACAGGCTGGTCTCCGGTCTGCGCGAGAGTGAGCGGGCCACCGGCAGCCACCACGCCATCCGCCCGCTAGCGTCGGCGCGAGGGGGTGGTTTTGGGAATTGCAGCGGCTGGTAGACTCGGCACTGCCATGCGGGACATTCATCCTCAGTACTTCCACGACGCCACCGTCACCTGCTCCTGTGGCAACACCTTCACCGCCGGGTCCACCCAGCAGCAGATCCACACCGACGTCTGCAGCGTCTGCCATCCGTTCTTCACCGGCCAGCAGCGGATCGTCGACACCGGCGGCCAGGTGGAGCGGTTCCGCCGCCGCGCCCAGCTGGCCCAGGGCAAGTGAAGAGGGGCCGGGGCGTCTAGCGCTTCCCTCCCTGACCTGACCCCGGGCCAAAGATGACCATCGATCCCGGGCTGGCCGCCCGGCTGCAGGCTGCGCGCGAGCGCCACCTCGCCATCCAGCGGGAGCTGGAGGATCCCGCCGTAAGTGGTGATCCGGGTGAGCTGGAGCGGTTGGGCAAGGAGGCGGGGGAGCTCCGACCCGTGGTCGGGGCCCTGGACGGCCTGGAACGATCGCAGCGCGCTGAGGCGGAGGCCCGCAAGCTGGCGGGCCAGGAGACCGAGGCGGAGATGCGCGCGTTCCTGGAGGGTGAGGCGCGGCGTGAGGGGGAGGAGGTGCAGGAGCGCCTCGCCCAGCTCAAGGCCCTTTTGGTGCCCAAGGACCCGGACGACGCTCGAGACGCGGTGGTCGAGATCCGCTCAGGGACTGGCGGTGAGGAGGCTGCGCTCTTCGCCGCCGACCTGATGCGAATGTACCTGCGCTTCGCCGAACGGCGTCACTGGCGGGTGGAGCTGCTGGACAGCTCCCCCAGCGAGGGAGGCGGGTTCAAGGAGGTGGGCTTCGAGGTCCACGGCAGGGGGGCCTATGGCACCCTCAAGTTCGAGAGCGGGGTGCACCGGGTCCAGCGGGTGCCCAAGACCGAGGCCCAGGGGCGGATCCACACCTCCGCCGCCAGCGTGGTGGTGCTGCCCGAGGCTGACGACCTGGAGGTGGAGATCCAGGACGAGGACCTGCGCGTCGACGTCTTCCGCTCCACCGGCCCGGGGGGCCAGAGCGTCAACACCACCGACTCCGCGGTCCGGATCACCCACCTCCCCACTGGGCTGGTGGTCACGTGCCAGGATGAGAAGTCCCAGCACAAGAACCGGGCCAAGGCTCTCAGGGTGCTGCGCTCCCGCCTCTACGACCTGCGCCAGCGGGAGCGCGAGGCGGAGCTGCAGCAGACCCGGCGCTCGATGGTGGGCCGGGGCGACCGCAGCGAGAAGGTGCGGACCTACAACTTCCCCGAGGCCCGCATAACCGACCACCGCATCGACCTGAAGGTGCACCAGCTGGCGCGGGTGCTGGAGGGGGAGCTGGAACTGCTGGTGGAACCGCTGCAGGCGGCCGAGCAGGCGCGCAGGTTGGCGGGGGAGGGGATGGCGCCCGCCTGAGTCCGACAGCGCCCGGGTCAGATCTGGGGGGCGGCCTCCTCCGGCGAGGGAAGGACCGCCAGCTCCGGCGCCTCCGGGTCCCTGGTCTGGCGCTGCCGCCCCCGGCCCCCTCGGTGCCGGCGTCGGCCGTTGGAGGAGGCGTCGGCCGCGGCTGGGGCTCCCGGCGTCCGCCCGGAGCCGGACGGCCCTCGGTGGCGGCGCTGCTCCTTGGCGCTGGCGACCAACCTGGGAGGCAGCGGCATGGCGATCTCCACTAGGTCGGCCAGGGTGCGCCACCCGAACTCCTCCTGCCCCAGGCGCACCAGCCGGACGAAGCAGTCGGCGGTGGCCTCGGAGTCGGCCAGGGCGTAGTGGGGATGACGGTGGTCGACGCCGAGGCGCTGGCAGAGCCGCTCCAGCCCGATGGTGTCCCGCAGCTGGAAGAGAAAGCCCGCGAGCCGCGACGTGTCCAGGTGGTGGTTGTCCAGGGGGCGGCCCAGCGCCCGTGACATCAGGCGGGTGTCGAAGCCGTCGGCGGAGTGCTCGATCAGGACCGCGCCCCGGGCCAGGTCGGCGAAGGCGCTGGCCACAAGGTTCAAGGGCGGGGCTCCCCCCAGCATGGAGCTGGTGATCCCGTGGACCCGCCGGGCGTAGGGGTTGATGTGGTCGAAGCAGTGAACCAGGCTCTCGAGCGAGACGCGAGGCTGGGGAGGGCCCGTCTCGTCGCCGAGGCGGAAGCGGACCGCGCCAAGCTCCACCATCCGGTGGGGGAAGTGGCCCGTTGTCTCGCAGTCCAAGGAGACGAAGTCCAGCTCTTCCAACCGGGCTGCCAGTGAGGGCCGTGGGGGCAGTCCCAGGGGCAGCAGATCGCCCAAGCTCTGGGGATTGTGGAAGGGCGCCAGGTCCGGGGTGAGCGGCCCCAGGCGGGGCACCAGTCGCTCACCGGGACCGGGGATGCCCCGCTGGCGGCCCCGTCGCCGGCGCCCCTGGGGTAGTGTCGCCACGGCCTCTGGGAGGGGGCTGCTGTCCACCGCCCCATCCTATCGGCGCCCTGCTGGGGCCCGGTCCGGCTCCGCTCCGCCAAAGTGGGGCCTCCGATCCCGCCCGTATACTCCGAGGCAGTTTGCCCTTCCTCGCCACCGGGCTCAGCCACCACCTAGCGCCGCTCGCCGTCCGGGAGCGGCTGCATCTGGATGAGGTCCAGGTGGTGGAGTCCCTGCGGGCCCTGGTGGGGCATGCAGGCCTGACCGGCGCCGTCTGCCTCAGCACCTGCAATCGCACCGAGTTCTACGTCACGACCCAGAGTGACCGCCAGTCCCAGCTCGCCACCGACCGCTTCTTCCACTACCTCTCGCCCGGCCCCGAGTACCTGGACCTGATCTACACCCACCAGGGCCGCCAGGGTCTGCGCCACGCATTCCGGGTCGCCAGCGGCCTGGACAGCCAGGTGCTGGGGGAGGCCCAGGTGATGGCCCAGTTCAAGCGGGCCCACAAGGTGGCCCTCCAGGCGGGCACGGTCGACGGCGAGCTGGACCTGGTGATGCGTCGGGCCATGGAGGCGGCCAAGCTGGTGCGGAGCACGACCGGCATCTCACGCCAGGCGGTGGGCTACGGCCAGGCGGCGGCGGCGGTGGGCCGGCGCCACCTGGGCCGCCTGGACACCGCCGGCACCGTGATCGTCGGGGCGGGCACCGTGGGCGGCGCCGCGGCCCGGCTCTTGCGGCGGGCCGGGGCCGATCCACTCTTCATCGTCCGCCGTGGGCAGAGGGCGTCGGCCCTGGCGGCCCAGCTGGGGGCGGAGCAGGTCGAGCTCGAGGCGCTGCCCGAGCTGGGGGACCGGCTCCGGCTTCTGGTCTGCAGCACCAGCAGCGAGGAGCGGGTCGTTAGCGTGGAGCTGATCAGAGAGTTGCGCCGGCGCCAGTCCCCGGAGGACGAGCTCCTGATCCTGGACCTGGCCGTGCCCCGGGACGTGGAGCCCGAGGCGGCTGAGCTGCCCGGGGTCACCCTGCTCGACCTGGACCATCTGGGCCAGGTGATCCAGGTCAACCTGGGCCAGCGCGAACGCCACCGCCCGGCCGCGGAGGCAGTGGTGGAGCGGGCCGTGGCCGAGCTCGAGCTGGAGCTGGGACGGCGGGCCGCGGCGCCCCTGATCTCGGCTCTGGTCGACCGCGCCGAGCTGGTGCGCCAGGGCGAGCTGGCCCGGACTTTGTCACGGATGCGGCCGTTGACTGCCGAGGAGCGGGCCCACCTCGACCGCCTGACCCAGGCCATCGCGGCCAAGCTGCTGCACCACCCCATCGCCTACCTGCGGCAGCACGCCGACGACGCCCAGCGCCGCCAGCTGCTGGAGGAGGCCTTCGGTCTGGGGGGAGTCCGCCCCGATTGATCGCGCTCGCCAGCAGGGGGAGCGCCTTGGCCCGCGCCCAAGCCGAGCTGGCGATCCGGGCGCTTGCGGAACGCTTCCCAAACGAGGAGTTCACCATGGTCGTGGTCGACTCCGACGGCGACCTCCAGCCCTCGGCCGGACCCCCGGATCTCCCGGGACAGGGATGGTTCACCTCGCGCCTGGAGCGAGCGCTGCTCCAGGGACAGGTAGACCTGGCCGTCCACAGTGCCAAGGACCTGCCCACCGAGATGGCGGAGGGGCTGGTGCTGTCCGCCTACCTGCCCCGCGCCGACCCGCGCGACGCCCTGGTCGCCGACGACGGCCTGACCCTGGAGCGGCTGCCGCCCCATGCCCGGGTCGCCACCTCGTCGCCCAGGCGCGCCGTCCAGCTCCTGGAGCGTCGACCGGACCTGGTGATCGAGGAGACCCGGGGCAACGTCGACACCCGGGTGGGCCAGGTGCGAAAGGGTCGCTTCGAGGCCTGCGTTCTGGCCCAGGCCGGACTCGCCCGCCTGGGGCGGGGGGCAGAGGGGTGCCCCCTGGACCCCCACTCCGAGTGCACGCCGGCGCCGGCCCAGGGCGCGATCGTGATCCAGGCCCGGCAGGGGACCCGGTTTTCGGAGCTGGCCCGTGCGGTCGACGACGCCAGCACCAGGGTCTGTGCCACGGCCGAGCGCCTGGTGCTGCAGCAGCTGGGAGGAGGCTGCCGGCTGCCCCTGGGGGTGCTGGCCGAGCCCCTTGAGGGCGGCCGCTTCCAGCTGACCCTGGCCTGGGGCGGGAGCCCGGGTGAACCGGTCCGCCGCCTCAGCCGACCGACCTCCGATGCCGGCCCCGAGGCTTTGGAGGCGCTGTCCCGGCAACTTGTCCGAGAGATCGCGTGACGGGGCCGCTGAGGGGGCGCCAGGTCCTGGTCACCCGAGCGCGGCACCAGGCCCCAGAGCTGGTCGGGATTCTCCGCGAGCACGGGGCGACCCCGATCTCGGTGCCGGTCATGCGCCTCCAGCCGCTGGTGCCCCAGGCTCGGCTCCAGGAGCTGGGCCAGGAGATACTCCGGGGTCGCTGGGACGATCTCGTCTTCACCAGCGCCAACGGGGTGGGGCTGATCCTGCCGCAGCTGGCCAGCGGGACCTCCCAGCCAAGCCGGCTCTTCTGCATCGGGCCGGGCACGGCGGCCCGGGCGGCCAGGGTCGGCTGGAGGCCCGAGGACCTGCCCGAGGCCTTCATCGCCGAGTCATTGGTGGAGCGGCTCCAAGGTGAGGCCATGGCCCAGAGGCGGACCCTCCTCGCCCGCGCCCAGGGCGCCCGGGACGTACTGCCCAGGGCGCTGCGACAGATGGGGGCGTCGCTGACCCGGATCTCGCTCTACCGCATGCTGCCAGAGTTGAAGTCGAAGTCGGCTCTCCGGGACGCCCTGGCCGATCCCCAGTTGAGCGCGATCCTCTTCCTCAGCGGCAGTTCCGTGCACTGCTTCGAGACGCTGCGGGCCGGGGCGCCGCTGCCCAAGGAGGTGGTGGTCGGGTGCATCGGGCCGATCACGGCCCAGGCCGCCCGCGAGGTGGGGATGTCAGTGGACGTCGTCGCCAAGGAGCACACGGTCCCGGGACTGGTGGCGGCGCTGGAACTGGGGCTGGCCGCCAGCCCCGAGAATGTCCGGAGCTGATGAGCTTCCCCAACGACCGCCCCCGGCGCCTGCGGCGAAGCCCGTTGCTGCGGGCCCTGGTGCAAGAGAGCCGGCTCGACCCGACGGACCTGGTGCTGCCCGCGTTCGTCAGCGCGGCCAGCTCCTCGCGCCGCGAGGTCCCGACGATGCCCGGCGTCTTCCAGGAGACGGTGGAGTCGCTTCTGCCCTTGGCCCAGGAGTCGGTCGAGCTGGGCATTCCGGCTTTGATCCTCTTCGGAATCCCGGAGCGCAAGGATGCCGAGGGCTCGGGCGCCTGGGACGAGCAAGGCGTGATCCAGAACGCGCTGAGGCGCCTGCGCCAGGACTTCGGCGACAGACTTCTTCTCATCGCGGACAACTGCCTCGACGAGTACACCGACCACGGCCACTGCGGGGTGCTGACTGAGTCCGGTCAGGTGGACAACGACGCCACCATCGCCCTCTACGCCCGCACCGCGGTCAGCCAGGCGGCGGCCGGGGCTGACATCGTCGCCCCCTCGGGGATGATGGATGGGCAGGTGGCGGCGATCCGGGAGGCGCTGGACGGGCACGGCCACCAGGGGACCGCGATCCTGGCCTACGCCGCCAAGTACGCCTCGTCCCTCTACGGTCCCTTCCGGGACGCGGCCCAGTCCCGGCCCCGCTTTGGCGACCGCCGCGGCTACCAGATGGATCCCGCCAATGGGCGCGAGGCGCTGCGGGAGCTGGCCCTGGACGCGGCCGAGGGGGCCGACCTCCTGATGGTCAAGCCGGCGCTCCCCTATCTCGACGTGCTGTCCCGGGCCCGCGACCGCTTTGATCTGCCTCTCGGCGTCTTCAGCGTCAGCGGCGAGTACGCGATGCTGCGGGCCGGTGCCGCCCAGGGGGGCCTGGGGCTGGAGGACGTGGTGCTGGAGACGCATGTGGCGATGAAGCGGGCCGGTGCCGACTTCATCCTCACCTACTTCGCCCGCGAGATCTGCCGCTGGCTGCGGGAGGAGACGCGATGACCGCCACCCTTCACCGCCTGGCTACCGTCGCCACCACCGTGCTGGTCCTGGTGGGGGTGGTGGGGGTCGGCGCCTATTTCATTCAAGCCGCCGCCACCAGGAGGACTGCCGCTGTGACCACTGCCGACTGCGCCAACAAGGACTTCGGGCCGCCCCTGGCCCCACTGGGCGAGCCCGCCAACCTCCACCAGTACCACGCGGCCCCTCCGTTCACCATCGACCGTGACCGGCTCTATGAGGCCACCATCGCGACCAAGGTGGGGGACATCGTCGTCTGCCTGGTGCCGGGCTGGGCCCCAGAGACCGTCAACAGCTTCGTGACGCTGGCCCGCAACCACTTCTTCGACGGCCTGAGCTGGGCCAGGGATCCCTCCACCGCCCCCGGCGGCCCCGTGATCCAGGGAGGCAGCCCCCACAGCAACCTCACCGGCGGCCCCGGTTACAAGTTCAAGGACGAGAAGGTGGTGAGCCCGCTGTACCGCGACGGCGCCTACCAGGGGGGTGCCGTGGCCATGGCCAACAGCGGAGCCAACACCAACGGGAGCCAGTTCTTCATCACCCTCTCCAGCTTCACCCTGCCCGCGCACTACAACCTCTTCGGCCAGGTGGTGGCGGGGATGGACGCGGCCAAGAAGGTGCGCAAGGGCGACGTGATGCAGATCACCGTCCGAGAGCAGCAACCCTGACGACCGGGGGGGACCTGGAGCTGGGGCGCTCCCGGGCGGCTTTCGGCCGCGCCCGGAGGTTCCTTCCTGGGGGAGTGGACAGCCCGGTGCGCTCGTTCGCCGCCGTCGGCGGGACCCCGCCCTTCTTCGAACGCGCCGAGGGCCAGTACCTCTACGACCTCGACGGCAACCGCTACCTGGACATGGTCCTGGGATACGGCCCCCTGATCCTGGGTCACCTCCACCCCGAGGTGGTGGCGGCGGTGAAGGACCAGCTGGGGCGGGCGGACCTGGTGGGCGGACCGACCGAGCTGGAGGTGGAGCTGGCCCAGGAGATCTCCCAGCGGATGCCCTCGGTCGAGATGCTGCGCCTGGTCAGCAGCGGCACCGAGGCCGCGATGAGCGCCATCCGCCTGGCCCGCGGGGTCACGGGCCGGGAGCTGCTGGTCAAGTTCGAGGGTTGCTACCACGGCCACAGCGACGGCCTCCTGGCCCAGGCGGGCTCAGGGGTGGCGGAGCACTCCGAGCCGGGCTCTCCCGGTGTGCCTCGGGGCACCGTCGCCGACACCGTGGTCCTGCCCTTCAACGACGAGGGGGCGGTGGAGGCGGCCTTCGCCTCCCAGGGGGAGCGGGTGGCGGCGGTCATCGTGGAGCCGGTGCCGGGGAACATGGGGGTGATCCTCCCCCAGGCCGGGTTCCTCGAGCTCCTGTGCCGCCTCTGCAGCCAGAGCCGGGCCCTGCTCATCTTCGACGAGGTGATCACCGGCTTCCGGGTCGGCCCGGGGGGCGCGCAAGCCCTCTACCGGGTCACTCCGGACCTCACCTGTCTGGGCAAGGTCATCGGGGGGGGGATGCCCCTCGCCGCCTTCGGCGGCCGGCGCGAGCTGATGGAGGAGCTGGCCCCCGAGGGCCCGGTCTACCAGGCGGGGACCCTGAGCGGCAGCCCACCGGCGGTCAGGGCCGGCCTGGCGACCCTGGGCCAGCTGCAAGGAGAGGAGCCCTACCGGCGGCTGGAGGACCTGGGGCGGCGGCTGGAGGAGGGCCTCGTGGCCGCGGCGCGGGCCTGGGAGAGGCCGATGGTGGTCAACCGATCTGGCTCGATGCTGACTTTCTACTTCAGCGAGGCCCCGGTCCGCGACTACCGCGGTGCCGCCGCCAGCGATCGCCAGGCGTTCAAGAAGATCCACATGGAGCTGCTCCGCCGGGGGGTCTTCTGGCCGCCGTCAGGATTCGAATCGGGGTTCCTCTCGCTGTGCCATGAGCGTGAGGATGTCGACCGGCTCGTGTCCGCCTTCGACCAGGGGTTGGCGGCGCTGGCTCAGCCCTGAGCCCCCGCCATTGATCTCGGACCGCCTCCGATTCGAGTTCAGGCGGCTGCTATACTCCAGTCGCCCGCGGTCGCACTCCCAGAGGCCTTTTCGTGATCGCTCCTAACCCCGGGTGGGCACTTCGGCTCCCCGCTGGGACGGGGTGCCCGTGATCCCGGCAGCTCCGACCGTTGTCCGCTGGCACTCGCGCCGCGCCGAGCGGCGGGCCTGAGCCATGGCCAGCCAGGACGTCGCCGGCTTCGAGGTCCCGGTCCGCCCCGTCGAGGGTCCGCAGGAGCCCGACGAGCGCAACCTCACCTTGGTCGAGCACCTGGAGGAGCTCCGCCGGGTGGTGCTCATCAGCATGGTGGCCTGGGGTGTCGCCACCGGCCTGGCCTTCATCTTCAACCACCAGATGATCTGGGTCTTGGAGCGGCCGCTGCACCTGGCCCTGGGTCACACCCACTCCCCGTTCGGCCAGCACGTGGTGGTCACCAGCCCGATCGAGGGCCTCTCCATCCCCTTCAAGATCGCGGCGGCGGCGGGAGTCGTTCTCTCGTTGCCGGTCACCGTCTGGCAGATCTGGGGCTTCGTCAAGCCCGGGCTCTTGCACCGGGAGCGCAGCTATGCCTTCCCCTTCATCTTCGGCACCCTGTTCTTCTTCGCCCTGGGCGGGGTCTTCGCCTACTTCATCCTTCCCATCGGGCTGACCTTCCTGGCGACGTTCTTGGGCGGCAACGCCGTCTACCTGCCCGACCTCAACTCCTACCTCAGCTTCTTCGCCATCGTGGTCCTGGTCTTCGGGGTCACCTTCGAGCTGCCGGTCGTGCTCTGCACCCTGGGGGCGCTGGGGGTGGTCACCAGCAAGCGGCTGCGGCACTGGCGCAAGGCCGCCTACTTCATCATCGTCGGCGTCTCGCTGCTCATAACCCCGGGAGCCGACCCCTTCACTCCCACCTTCCTGGCCGTGGCGCTGTTCATCCTCTACGAGGGCAGCATCCTGGTCGTCTCTCGAGTCCTGCACCGCTGATGCGGCGGCGGGACGGCCGCGCCTTCGACCAACTGCGCCCGCTCAACCTGGACACCGCCGTGCGCAGCTGGGCCGAGGGCGCGGTGCTGGTCACCATGGGTGAGACCCAAGTTCTCTGCTCGGCGACCGTGGACTCGCGGGTGCCGCCCCACCGCCGGGGGACCCGGAGCGGCTGGGTCACGGCCGAGTACGCGATGCTGCCCCGGGCAACCCACGAGCGGGTGCCCCGCGAGCGTGGGGGCCTCGCCGCCGGCCGCTCCCAGGAGATTCAGCGCCTGGTCGGCCGCAGTCTTCGCGCGGCAGTTGACCTTGAGCTGCTCGGCGAGCGCAGCGTGGTCGTCGACTGCGACGTCCTCCACGCCGACGGTGGCACCCGCACCGCCGCCATCAACGGCGGCTACGTGGCTCTGGCGCTCGCCTGCCAGCGGCTGCAGGAGGCTTCCATGGTGGCGAGCTCACCGCTGGTGCGCCAGGTGGCCGCCATCAGCGTCGGCATCCTCCGGGGCACGCCCATCCTGGATCTGGACTACCTGGAGGACTCCCAGGCCAGCACGGACCTGAACCTGGTATTGGCCGCGGACGGCTGTCTGGTCGAGATCCAGGGCACGGCCGAGCGCGAGCCTTTCACCGAAGCCGAGCTCGACTCACTGCTGGGGCTGGCCCGCGGCGGGATCGCGGAGATCCTCCAGGCCCAGTCGCTGGCGCTGGCGAAGGCAGCCTGAGCCCCGCACCGTCTCTGGCCCCGCTCCAGGTGGTGGTGGCCAGCCGCAACCGGGGCAAAGTCGGGGAGCTGCGGCGGTTGCTCCGGCCCCTGGGCTGGAGGCTGCTGGCGCTGGATGACGTGCCCACGGGTGAGCTGGCCAGCTGGGTGGAGGACGGCTCCACCTACCAGGACAACGCCTTGATCAAGGCCCGGGCCGTCTCGGAGGCTACCGGCCTGCCTGCCCTCGCCGACGACAGCGGCCTAGAGGTCCTGGCCCTCGACGGCTGGCCCGGGCTCAACACGGCCCGCTGGCTGGGGGAGGGCGCGACCGCCAAACAACTGCTTCTGGGGTTGGTCGAGCGGGTGTCGCGTCTTCCCCCGGCGCGGCGCCAGGCCCGCTTCGTCTGCTGTCTGGCGTTGGTGCGTTACCCGGGGCCGGAGCATCCCGAGCAGGTTCTGGCCGAGGGGAGCCTTCGGGGCCACCTGCTGACATCCCCACGGGGAGGTGGCGGCTTTGGCTACGACCCCATCTTCGTCCCGGACGGGGAGCTGCGGACCATGGCGGAGATGAGCCGGGCGCAGAAGGACGGCATGAGCCACAGGGCGCTGGCGGTGGGTCAGCTGCGGTCCAGGCTGCCGTAG
>JBOHUL010000053.1:0-26714 GCA_050734425.1 Candidatus Dormibacteria bacterium | reverse complement strand
CCTGGGTGCTGGTTTCGAATCCGACGTAGGCGACGCCAGTGTCCGCGGGAGCGGTGTAGACGGTGGTCCAGGTGGCGCCGCCATCGAAGGTGGCCAGGAGTCCGTTCCCACCGGCGACGACGGCCGCTCCCGGAGCCGGGCTGGCGATCGGATCGGACTCTTCCCCAACGCCGCTGGGTGCGGCAGGGCTGGCGCGCTCAAAGCTGGTCCCGCCATCTGCGGAGACGTAGGTCTGGGGGCCCGCTGGGGTGGCTGGCCCCCACAACCCCTGGTCACAGACCGCGATCAGGTCGAGAGGCGTCGAGGCGGCGAGGTCAGCCGCCCCGTCGGTGCCGAGACATGGCGGCTGCCACGACTGCCACTGCCCGCCTTCCAACCTCGCGCCACTTATCACGACCCGGTCAACCTCGACAAACCAGCCGGTAGCCCCCTGGAGTACGAGTTGGGGGGCAGGGACCGGACCCGCTCCCAGCGGAAGCTGGGCCAGATCTGCCTTCCAGACCCCGGACCCGACGCGACTGGTCTCGAGCGTTACCGTGTCGCTGGCGCCTTCCGCCGCCGCAGAGACCAGTCCGTCGGCTGTCTCCAGGCTCTGGACGATCGCATTGGCAGCGACGCCAGGCAGGCTCACCCGAGCCCATGTCGCCCCGCCGTTCTCGGTCGACCAGAGCGCGGGGTCGAAGGCCCAGCCGTCCTCGCTGTTGGCAAAGCGGATCTGTGACACCCCTCGCCCCTGGTATCCCGCCGGGAAGTGGGACGGGGGGGCCGTGATCTGCGTCCATGTCCTACCGCCGTCCTCGGTGCGCATCAAGGTGAGGCACGGGACGGCTTGGCCGCAGGACCTAGACCCAAGGATCCACCCCAGCTGTGTGGAGACGAACGTCACCGACGACACCGAGATCGTCCCGGGCGGAAGGCCGGATGGAATGGATGGTGGTGCAAGCTTGCCCGGCGCCCCACCCTCTGATCTCGGGCTCCGTGCTGGGGGCGTGACGTGGACGGTGACACTTTGAGGGGCACAGGCGGTGAGCAGGCAGACCGCAGCAAGCGCCACCGATGTCAATGCTGCCGCCCGCCGCGCCCCGGACTGCATGTTGTCTGCCTCCGCTTCCCTGCATAGGGCCACGCACTTAGACCGCCGGCCGGCATCCAGGGGCCGACGGTGGTACGGGACGCGCCGCCTCTGGGTTACGGCGCGGTAGCCCCCGCCCGCGAGACTCTGGCGGGCAGACGCCCTTACAAAGACGCCCCGGCCTGCGCCGCGCACCACTGCCGAGGTGATCGCCGGGCGGACCGCTCCCCTGCTCGCGCGGAGATGATCTCCCCAATGCAACTCCACGGTTCCCGCTCGACCAGCCGCACCAATGCTTTCTGGCTGGTGGCGCTCATCTTCGCGGCGGCCATGCTCGGGACAACTCTGCCGACGCCGCTGTACGTGATCTGGCAGGGTCAGTGGCACTTCACCTCCGGCGTGGTGACTGCGATCTACGCCACCTACGCCGCCGGAGTCCTGGCGGCGCTGCTGCTGGCGGGACAGGTCTCCGACGTGGCCGGCCGCCGCCCGGTCCTGGGAGTGGCCCTGGGACTGAGCGGACTCAGCACCATAGTCTTCGTCCTCGCTCCCGGAGTTGGCCTGCTGTTCGCCGGCCGGCTCTTCTCGGGACTGGCCGCGGGCCTGGTCACCGGGACGGCCACGGCGACCCTTACCGATCTGGCGCCCAGCTCCCGGAGGCGCTGGGCCTCGCTGGTGGCTACCGCGGTCAACCTGGGGGGGCTCGGCCTCGGCCCCCTGGCGGCCGGCCTCCTGTCGCAGTACGCGCCGGATCCCACCGTTCTCGTCTTCGAGGTCTACCTGGCGGTTCTGGCCACCGCGGCGCTGGCGCTGCTCCTCGTGCCTGAGACAGTGGCGGACCGGCGCCGGCCGGGGCTCTCCTTCGGAGGGTTGGGGATCCCCAGCGCCAGCCGGGGAGCCTTCGTCGCGGCGGGGGTCGCCGGCTTCGCCGCCTTCTCCCTACTCGGGCTCTTCAGCGCTTTGGCCCCGTCCTTCCTGGGCACGGTGCTGCACCAGAAGAGCCACTTCGTTGCGGGGGCGGTGGTGTTCCTCATGTTCGCCGCGGCCACCGTCACCCAGCCACTGGTCTCGAGAGTCTCTGGCCGGACCGCCGTCAGGGTGGGGCTGGGGTTGTTCCTCTTGGCGCTGGCACTCATCCTGACCGCCCTCTCCGAGGCGGCGATGAGCCTCTTCCTTGCGGGCACCGCCCTCGGAGGGATCGCGGGTGGTGCTGTCTTCGCCGGCAGCCTGGCCACGGCCAATCAGCTGGCGGAGCCGGGGCGTCGGGGCCGGGCGATCTCCACCTACTTCGTCTTCGCCTATGTTGGCCTGACGGTCCCGGTTGTCGGCGTAGGGGTGACCTCTGGCTATCTGGGCGACTTCGGCGCGGTCCTAGCCTTCTCCATCCTGCTCACGATCCTTTGCGCCGTGGCCACGGCGCTCACCTAAGCGGCCGCTACCCCATCCAGAGGCTCCCCCCTGAGCTCTGGGGAAGGGCTGGGAGCGAGCGCCCGCGTCCCGGGCTCAGCGCGGCGGCGGTAGGGAGTCGTGGGCCACCGCAGCGACGCTGAGCAGGCGGGCACGAAGTGATGCGGGCGCCGGCGCTTCACTTGGGACCGAGTGCGCCATTGCGGGTCAGGCCCAACGGCCCGCGTCCCGGCCCGCCTCAGTGCCGGGCCTTGGCCTTCAGCTCGGGGGAGATCTCCGCCGCCAGGGTGCGGATCGCCTTCACCCAGCGATTGGATTGGTGCTTCCAGCCAAGCGGCTCCCCACCGCTCAGAGAGCGGACCCCGTCAATGCCGGCGTGCGGCAGCGCCAGCACCGGCTGCTCCAGCACCCGCTTGGCCCGCTGAGCGTCGACCTGGTGGTACGGCAGCACGCAGTTGAGCACGACCGCCATCCGCGCCCGGGCGATCCCCAGCTGGTCGCAGATCCGCAGCCAGCCCCGCAATCCCACCACCCCCGGGTTGTCTGGGGTCCCCACCAGGATCACGTGGTCTGCCGACTCCATGATGTCGATGCCACCGTTGTCCAGCCGCCCCCCCTGGTCGACGACGACCAGGTCGGCGAGGTGAGTCAGCCGGAAGATCAGGCTCCCCACCTTGGCCGGCGAGACCGAGTCCGCCAGCTCGGGCCGACTCGGTGCGGGCAGTACCGAGACCCCGCTCGGGTGACGGGTGATCCGGTCCAGCAGGTCCTCGTCCAGGGACAGGTCGGCCAGCTCGACCCAACTCGGGGTCTGGCTGGGCAGGTCGAAGGCCATCAGGCCGCCCCCGAATCGGGGCACGTTGTCGACCATGGCCGCCTTCAGCCCGTCCGCCGCCGCCAGCACCGCCAGGTTACTGGCCAGGATGGTCCGGCCCACCCCGCCCCGAGGGCCGCACACCACCCACAGTTCCCCCGCCCCCTTGCGGCCGCCGGTCGGCACCGGCGGCGGGGCCGACGTGGTCCGCCGCTCCTGCGGCGCCCGCTGCGCCTCGAGCAGCTTGCCCAGCTCGTTGACCAGCGCCGGGGCCGAACTGTGCTGGGAGAGTGCCTGGGATGGGCCACCCGCGGCCGCCTCCAGCGCCGCCTTCGGGGGATTACCCACCAGCACGATCGGGATCGCTCGATGGACATCGCTGGCCCGGAGCTGCTGCAGCAGCTCCACCAGCTGCTCGTCACCCTGCCCCAGCTCGATCACGGCCGCCACCACCTCAGTCTGAGGCAGCGCCGTGAGCGCGCTGGCCGCCGTCTCAAAGGGGACTGCGGCCAGCGCCCGCGCCTCCAGCGCCTTGGCTACGGCCTCGGAACGGGGGGCTTGCGGGGAAACCACGAGCACCCGGCCCGCTTTCTCAGGCACAACCGCCAGTCTACGGGCTCAGATTCCGGCTTCAGGCCACATCCGGGTCAGCTGTCCGACTTCTGACGCCGGCCGAGGCGCCTCCGCCGCTGGGGCTTGGCCTCAGGCTCGACCTCCGCCGCCGCGGCCACCGGCTCGCTCGCTGCCTCGGTCACGCCGGCCCTCGGTCCCTGGCGCCGCTCCCTGACCCGGGCCTGCCTGCCGACCTTGTCGCGGAGGTAGTAGAGCTTGGCTCGGCGCACGCGGCCGTGCCGGGTCACCTCGATCTTCGCGATCCGGGGTGAGTGAACGAGAAAGGTCCGCTCCACCCCGACCCCGTGGGCCGTGCGACGCACGGTCAAAGATCGCTGTGAGCCACCGTTGTGGAGGGCGATCACCAGCCCCTCGAAGATTTGGATCCGCTCCCTGGTCCCCTCCACCACCTTGACGTGGACCCGAACCGTGTCCCCGGAACTTAGCGCCGGCAGGTCGGGGCGCAACTGCTCCTCTTCCAGCAGATCGATGATGTTCACCTTCAACCTCCCCTTGCGGGTCCGGCACCGGCCGGGGACCTCACTGCCGACACGGGCGGGGTCGCGGCCAGCCCGCCCAAACTCCCCACTCCCTCGACCAGGCCCGGCCGCAGCCGCCGGGCCCTCTCGATCCGGGCCTCGGCCCGCCAGCGGGCGATCTGGGCGTGGTCACCGCTGCGCAGGACCGCCGGGACCTCCATCCCCTCGAAGACGGCGGGACGGGTGTAGTGGGGGTACTCGGGCAGGCCCTCGGCGAAGCTCTCGTCCACCTGGGACGCGGGATCACCCAAGGTGCCGGGGACCAACCGCGCCACCGCCTCGATGAGCATCATCGCCGGCAGCTCGCCGCCGCTGACTACGCAGTCGCCGACCGCCACCTCGTCCAGCCCCAGTCCCGACTGGACCCGCTCGTCCACACCCTCGTAGCGGCCGCAGACCAGCAGCAGCCGAGCCTCCTGGGCCAGCTCCCGGGTGAGCTCGGCCCCCAGGGGACGGCCGCAGGCCGAGAGCAGCAACCCCCGGGGTCGGGGCAGGCCGCTCTCATCTGCGATCTCCCTGACCGCGCCGAAGAGGGGCTCGGGCCGCAGCACCATCCCCGGTCCTCCTCCGTAGGGGATGTCGTCCACCTGGCGGCGGCTCCCCAGGCCCCAGCTGCGGAGATCGTGGGTGACGACCTCGATCAGGCCCTGGGCCAGGGCCCTCCCCACCACCCCCACCGCGAGCGGCCCGGGAAAGGCCTCGGGGAAGAGCGTGACGACGTCAAAGCGCATCGATCACTCCCTCCAGGTAGGTCGTCGCCACCACCATCCGGCGCCGGGCCAGGTCGACCTCCAGGATGGCGTCCCTGACCGCGGGGACGCGGCAGCGGCCGCCGTCGACCAGGAGCACATAGACGTCGTGGGCGGGGTACGCTTCGATGTCCACCAGCTCGCCGCGCCTGGCGCCGCTCCCATCCGCGACCTCCAGTCCGAGCAGTTGAAAGTGGAAGAACTCATCCGGCCCGAGCTGGCGGACCGCCTCCGCCGGCACCTCCAGGTAGGAACCGGTCAGGGCCGAAGCCTGGTCTCTGCCAGAGATCCCCTTGACCTTGAGCAGCACCTCGGTCCCCTGGCCGCGGACCGAGTCCAGGGTCAGCTCCCCCTCCGGGCCCCGCAGGGTCATTCCCGGGGCCAGGCGCCCCGGAGCACCGCCCAGGAGCTCGACCGTCAGCTCCCCCTTTAGGCCGTGGGTCCGGACCACCCGGGCCACCCTGACCCATTCCGGGGCTTTACTCACTCCTCGACCTCGACAGTGACCCGGTCTCGGGGTCTGAGGGACGCCGCCCGCACCACCATCCGCAGCGCCTCGATGTGACGGCCCTGCTTCCCGATCAGCTTGCCCAGGTCCTCGGGCGCGGTCTGGATCCGCAGCCCCACCCGGTGGCCCTCGCGCCTCGCCTCCACGTTGACCGCCTCCGGCCGGCTGACCATCTGCTGCACGATGAAGAGCACCAGTCCCTGGTAGTCGGGCCCGGGTTCATCCCTCGGCATCGGCCTGGTCCCCGCCCTGAGCCGCATCCGGGGCAGGTTCAGTCTCCTCCGCCTCGGTTTCGGGTCCTCCGGCGTCGCCCGCTGTCGCCGCCTCAGCCCCGGGCTCCGAAGCCTCCGCTTCTGCTGCCACAGGCTCCTCGGCGGGCGTCTTGGGCCCAGCCTGGGCATCCGCCTCGGGTGCCTCGGGGGCACTGGGTGCAGGCGCCGGGACCGTCTCTGGCTTGACCCGGCGCGGCCGCGGCGTCGGCGGCAGGGTCCCGTCCCGCTCCAGCAACTCGCGGACCACGTCCGAGGGGCGGGCCCCGGTCGCCATCCAATGACGGAGCCGGTTGGAGTCCACGTGGAAGACGGTGGGGTGGCGCCCGGGGTCGTAGTAGCCCAAGGACTCGATGAAGCGGCCGTCGCGGGGAGAGCGGGCGTCGGCCACCACCACCCGGTAGAAGGGCCGCTTCTTGGCCCCCATTCGCTTCAGCCTGATCTTCACCGCCACGGCTCGTCTCCCCGAACCTGCCTCAAGTCCCAAGTCGTCATCGCCTACCTCCACTCATCTTTCGCCGCCGGCTGGGGGCCGCCAGGGCCACGCCCTGAAGCAGATCCTGGGGCAGACGGCCCTTCCCGCCGGATTTGGACAGGCCACGCATCAGATCCTGCATCCGCTCGAAGCTCTTGAGGAGTCGGGACACCTCCACCGTGGTGGTGCCGCTGCCCACGGCTACCCTCCGCCTTCGGGAGCTGTCGATCAGCTGGGGGTGAAGCCGTTCCTGGCGGGTCATCGAGAGCAGGATGGCCTCGATCCGGGCCATCTGCGACTCGTCGGGGACCCCGCCCCCCTGCTGGCGCATCAGCTCCCGGCCGCCGGGCATCATCCCAAGGATCGACTCCAGCGGGCCGAGCCGCCGCAGCTGCCGCATCTGGACGATGAAGTCCTCCAGGCTGAGCCGGCCCTCGCGCAGCCGGTCCTCCACCCGCTGGGCCTCCTCGGTGGAGATCTCCTGGGTGGCACGCTCCACCAGGGTCAGGACGTCGCCCATGCCCAGGATCCGCCGGGCCATGCGCTCCGGGTGGAATGGCTCCAAGTCCTGGGGCCGCTCGCCCACGCCGCAGTACCAGACCTGGACGTCGACCGCCGCCCGCATCGACAGGGCGGCGCCGCCCCGGGCATCGCCGTCGAGCTTGGTGAGAACGACGCCGTCCACCCCGATGCCCGCCTTGAACGCCTCCGCCACCTGGACCGCCTCCTGGCCGGTCATGGCATCGACCACCAGCAGGCCGAGATGGGCCTGGGCCGCCCGGCGGACCTGCTCCAGCTCCGCCATCAGGGGTTGGTCCAGGTGCTGCCGGCCGGCGCTGTCGACGATGACCACGTCTGCGCCGCGGCGCCGGGCCTCGGCCACCGCCCGGCCCACGCCCTTGGGCAGCCCCGGGCCAGGGTCAACCCTGAATAGATCCAGCTCCTGCTCTTTGGCGAGGAGCTCTAACTGCTCCACCGCCGCCGGCCGCTGTAGGTCCGCCGCAACCAGCGCCGGCCGGTGGCCCTGGCGGCGGACCAGGAGGGCGAGCTTGACCGCGGAGGTGGTCTTGCCCGAGCCCTGCAGGCCCATCAAGAGGATGGTGGTGGGCGGCTCGGGCCGGTAGCTGATGCCCACCCCCTCGCCCCCCAGCAGCTGGCACAGCTCCTCGTAGACCACCTTGATCACCTGCTGGCCCGGCGTCAGGCTGGCCAGCACCTCCTCCCCGGTGCAGCGCACCCGCACCCGCTCGGTGAACTCCCGCGCCACCTTGTAGTTGACATCGGCCTCGAGCAGCGCCAGGCGCACCTCCCTCAGCCCCGCCTCCACGTCCTGGGCGGTGAGCTTGCCCTTGCCGGTCAGGTGCTTGAAGGCGGTGGTGAGCTTGTCGGTGAGGTTGTCGAACATCTAGCGCCCGGGCTCCGGGGGCGGAGTCGCCAGTTGCCGCTCCAGCCGCCGCAGCCGCCTTCGCAACCGCTCCATCTCCCGCTCCGCCAGTTCCAGGCGACGGCAGGCGCCAAGCTCCAGCTCCAGGGCCTCCATCCGCCCCAGACCGCGGCGGATCAGGTCATACGCCGCCGCCCGCGAGGTGCCCATGGCCCGGGCCAGCTCCGCCAGCGACCAATCCTCCTCCAGGTGGAGCCGCAGGGCCCGGCGCTGGCGCTCGGTCAGGGCCTGGCGGTAGACGTCGAGGAGCCGGACCCGGCTCAGACGGTTGACGGCGGCTGGTGTCAAGGACAATGCCTTGACACCCTAGCAGGGCCCGGTGGAGCCGCTCAAGCGGGAAGCGCGCCCTCCAGCCCCAGCAGGGCACCGACGTAGCGGCCGGGATCGAAGTCGGCCAGATCGTCCATTCCCTCGCCGACGCCGACCAGCTTCACCGGCAGCTCGAGCTCGCTCTCCACCTGGAAGACGTAGCCCCCACGGGCGCTGCCGTCCAGCTTGGTCAGCACCACCCCGGTGGCCTGCACCGCCTCCGCGAACGAGCGCGCCTGGGGCAGGGCGTTGGCGCCGACGTAGGCGTCCAGCACCAGCAGGCTCTCGACCGGCTGGAGCGGCTCCCGGCCCCTGACCACGCGGTGGACCTTGGCCAGCTCCTGCATCAGGTTGTGCTTGGTGTGGAGGCGGCCGGCGGTGTCCACTAGGACCACCTCCCGACCCCGGGCGCGGGCCGCCGCCAGGGCGTCGAAGACCACCGCTCCGGGGTCAGCCCCCGGGCGATGGGCGACGACCTCGGTGTCGCTGTCCTGGGCCAGGATCCGCACCTGCTCCACCGCCGCCGCCCGGAAGGTGTCGGCCGCTGCGATCAGCGGGGTCAACCCCTGAGCCCGCAGCCGGGCGGCCAGCTTGGCAACGGTCGTGGTCTTGCCCGAGCCGTTGACCCCCGCCAACAGCCACACGGCGGGGGCGCCTTCCAGGGACAGGCCCCGGTCCCGGCCGCCGAGCCGTTCGGCCATCACCCGCCCCAGCTCCGCCAGGAGCTCGGCGGGCTCTCGCAGCCGCTGCCTGCCGGCCCGGTTGCGCAGCTCCTCGACCAGGGGTTCCGCCACCGCCACCCCACAGTCGCTGGCGAGCAGCAGCTCGAAGATCTCCTCATAGACCTCGTCGCCGGCGCCCCGGCGCAGGGAGATGCGGGAGCGCAGCTGCTCCCCCAGGCCGCCGCCCACCCGGTCGAGCCGGCCAGGGAGGCGACGCCACCAGCGCCGCCGCTTGGCGGTCTCCTCCTCAGGCGCCAATGCTGGAGGCCGCCAGGGCCGGCTCCGTCGCCTGCCCCTCCGCTTCCGCCGCCAGCCGGACCGAGAGCAGGCGGCTGGAGCCGGCGCCGTCCTGGGTCACCCCGTAGAGGTTCCCTGCCCGGGCCATCGTGGTGAGGCTGTGGGTAACCACCAGGAACTGGCTCTTCTGCGCCCGCCGCTGCAGGAGGTCGGCGAAGTGGAGGATGTTGACCTCGTCGAGGGCGGCGTCCACCTCGTCGAAGACGTAGAAGGGACTGGGCGCCACCTGCTGCAGCGCCAGCACCAGGGCCAGGGCCGTCAGGGCCCGCTCGCCGCCGGAGAGCAGCGCCATCGGCACAGCCCTCTTGCCAGGGGGCTGAACCACCATCTCCACCCCCTCCTGTGCCCCTTCCTCGGCGGGGTTGGCGCTGAGCTCGGCCCGGCCCCCGCCGAACAGCTCTCGCCACACGTCCTTGAACTCCCGCGCCACCTGATCGAAGGTGAGGCGGAAGCGGGCGCCCGAGGCACGCCGCAAGCTGGCGCCGAGCAGCCCCAGGTCGTCCCGGGCCGAGACGCAGTCGCCGTGGGCCAGCCTCAAGGTCTCCGTTCGCTCCAAGAGGCTCTGGAGCTCCTCTGGGGCGAGCTCGTTGACCGGGCCGAGCGTCGCCAGGCGCCGCTCCAGGCGGGTGATCTCGGCGGCGGTCCGACCCGGATCCGCCTCGGCCGCGGCCTCAGTTCCCGGCGCGCCTTCGGCCGTGGCCCCATCCCCCACCGCGTTGCGGCGCACCTCCACCTCCTGGGCCTGGGTCGCGACCTCGCGGCGCAGCGCCTGCACCTGGGCCTCGGCTGCGGCCACGCCAGTCTCCAGGGCCCCCCGGCTCCGTTCCAGCTGCCCCAGCTCCTGGAGGGGGTCATGCCCCGGGCCCCGGTCCTGCTCCAACCGCTCCCGGCCCAACCTGGCCGCCCGAGCAGCCTCGCGGGCCCGCTCGCGTGCTCCCGCCAGCTCCACAAGGGCCGAGGCCGCCGCATGCTCGGCGGACCGGATCCGCCCCCGAGCACCTTCCCGTCTCTGCTCCAGCTGGTGGCGCCGCCGCTCTTGCTCCTCAGCCCGCAGGCGCCAGCTCCGCGACTCCGTCTCAGCTTTGGCGCTGGCCAGCCGGGCCTCCTCCAGGATGGCCGCCGCCAGGGTGACCGCCTCCGCCGCCGCCACCTCCGCCTCGTGGGCGCTGGCTGAACGGGCGGCGGTGGTCAGCTGGTGGCTCTCTGCCAGCGACTGATCCTGCTCGAGGGCCGAGAGCGCCACCTCGGCGGCGGCGCTCTCGGCCTGGCGCTCCTGAGCCTGACGCCGCAGCGACTCGATCTGCTCCTGGGCCTCTCCCGCCTCCTGGCGCAGGCGCGCCAGCTGGGCTTCCTGCGATTGCACCGCCGCCTCCTCGGAGCTGGCCTGCCGGCGCCGGCGGTCCACCTCCTGGCGCTGCTCCAGATGGGCGGACCGCGCCCGTTCCACCCTCTGCCGGGACTGGGCCAGCTCCTCCCGCCAGCGCTGCACCAGGCGCTCCGCGTCGCGCAGCTGTTCCACCAGTCGCAGTTCGCCCTGGGCCCGACTCGGGGTGATCTCGAGCCCGGTGCCGAGTACGGTCCCGTCTGCCAGCACCGCCCGCCCCTCGGGGAAGCGCGCCAGCCAGCGACGGGCCGCTTCCCGGTCCTCGGCCAGGCAGACCAGCCGGGCCACCTGGGCCACCACCCTGAGCACCCGGGCGTCTCCCTCCAGGGCAGAGGCCAGAGGCCGGCATCCGGAGGGCGGGTTGGCCACCAGGGCCGGCTCCCCCACCGGCCAGCAGACCAGCTCGGCCGGGTCACCGGCCAGCTCCAAGGCCCTCTGCGCCACCCGCTCCTCGCCGACCAGGGCCTTGAGTGCCGAGCCCAGGCCGGCCTCGGCGGCTGCGGCGTCGGCGGCCTGGAGGCTGCGCACCCCCTCCGACAGCCGCTGCAGGGCGATCCGGCCCTGGGTCGCGGCGGCGGCGATCGGTGCCGCCTGCGTGTCCGCCTCGAGAGCCACTACCTGAGCCCCCAGGCGGGCCTCTGCCTCGCGAAGGGACACCGTGGCCCGCGAGAGAGTCTCCTCGGCCCGGCCCAACGCCTGCAGCTGCTGGGCCTCCTGCCTCTCGGCCCGCTCCAGCGCCGTCGCCTCCCGGGACGCCGCCTGGCGCACCTGCCTCGCCGTCTCCGTCACCTCCCTCAGCGTCTGCTCCGAACTGGCCCGGGCGCTGGCAGCCGCCTCCTCGGTGGCCCGAGCCTCCGCCTGCCAGGCCTCGGCCGCCGCCCGTCGACCCTCCAGCTCCGAGCGCCGCCGGCGGCAGTCCGAGAGCCGCCGGTCCGCCAGGCGCTCCTCCTCCCGAGCCTGGGTCAGCTCCCGGCGGCAGCGCTCGCGCTCTTGCCGCTGCTGGCTCGCCTCCCGCTCCAGCCGAGCCAACTGTTCCCGGTCACGCTCCGGCGCGGGGCCCTCGGGCAGGGCCGCCCCGGCGGGCTGAGGCACGGACTGCAGGTCCTCCTCGGCCTGGGCCAGCGCCTCCAGGGCCTCGGCCCGGGCGCCGGCGGCCTGGACCGCCCGCTCGCCCCAGAGCTCCTCTTGAGCTGACGCCTGCTGGGCCACCAGGGCCAGCTTGCCCGCCTCCCGCTCTGAGCTGATCCGCTCCTCCTGGAGCGCCTCCAGCCGGGCCCGACCCTCGGCGTAGGTGCCCTGGAACTCCTGCGCCCGCTGCCGCAGCTGGTCTAGCCGGCGCTCGCCCGCGTGCAGCTGCCGCTCCAGCTGGGTCAGCTGGCTCAGGGCGGACAGCCAGCGGCCGCGCTCCAAGCCGCCGCGCAGCCGGTTGAGCCGCTGGCGTAGCGTGCCCGCCTCCTCGGCGGCCGCCGCCTCCTGGCGCAGGGACTCGATCCGGGGCAGGAGCTCGGCCAGCCGCCCCAGCGTGCCGTCGAGCCAGTCCCCCAGGGAGCGCAGCCGGGCGTCGGCGTCGTCGAGCAGGGCCTGGGCTCCGCGGACCCCGGCCGCCTCCTCCACCAGGTGGCGCCGCTGCGCCGGCGAGGCCCGGATGATCGACTCGATGTCGTTCTGGGCGATGACGGCGTAACCGGCCTGGGCCAGCCCGGTGGCGTCGAGGAGGCGGCCCAGGTCGCGCAACCGCAGCCGCTGGCCGTTGCGGCGGAACTCGGTGGTGCCGTCCCGGAAGACGCGGCGGCTGATGGCGACCTCGACGTCCTCCACCGGGAGCCGGCCGTCCTGGTTGTCGAAGACCAGGGTCACCTCGGCCATCCCCAGGGGCGCGCGATCCTGACTCCCGGCGAAGATCATCTGCTCCAGCCGCTGCCCCCTCAGCTCCCGGGCGCTGGTCTCGCCCAGCACCAGCCGGATGGCGTCCACCAGATTGGACTTGCCGCTGCCGTTGGGGCCCACCACCGCCGTGATGCCCGGACCCAGCTCCAGCTCCGCCCGGCCCGAGAAGCTCTTGAAACCCTGGAGCTGGACGCGGCTGACCTTCATTGAGGGGAGGAGTCGGGAGGGCTGGCGTCGGCCGCCCGGCCCGAGCGCCTGCGGCCACCTCGGCGGCCGCGGCGGCTGCGTCGCTTGGGGACCGCCTCGGCCCCAGCCGCCTCTGGCGCCTCCACCTCCTGGGACAGCTCTTTGGGCGGAGCGGGGGCCGGCTGCTCCGTTTCCCCAGGAGGCTGTGCCGGCGCCAGCCCCGGCAGTTCGGGCTCACTGGCGCCCGTGGAGCGCGTTCGGCTGCGAGAGCGGCGCCGGCGCCGGCCGGTGGCCGTCTCCTCCGGAGCCGGCGGCACCTCGGCTGTCACCGCCTGCAGCTCCACCGGCGTCAGCGGCGCCACGGCCGCGCTGGGCACGCTCCGGGAGCGGCGCCGGCGCCGCTTGGGGGCGGGGGCCACCAGGACGTCGATGGCGGCCCGGGCAGCCCCCTGCTCCGCCGCAGCCTTGCTGCCGCCCCGGCCCTCGCCCAGCACCGGCCCCCCCTCGACCGAGACCTGGCTCAGGTACTGCTTGGCGCGGGAGTCGCTGCCAGCGAGGGTGCGGTAGACCGGGGCCTGGCCGAAGCGCTCCTGGGCCAGGGCCTGGAGCCTTCCCTTGAAGTTGGGGTCGGTCCAGGAGCTCAGATCCCCGATGCGGGAGAGAAAGATCTTGCCCGCCTTCTTGTAGCCCTGGTCCAAGAAGGTGGCCCCGACCAGGGCCTCGAAGGCGTTGGCCCGCAGCGACGTCAGCCGCCGCGCCCCCGACTTGGTGGCCCCCCGCCCCAGGCGCAGCGCCTCGCCCAGGCCCAGCTGCTCGCCGAGCCCGGCCAGGGCCACGGTGCTGACCAGAGAGGAGCGCATCTGGGTCAGCTGACCCTCGTCGTAGGTGGGGAAGCGGTTGAAGAGGTACTCCGCCGCCACGAGCTCCAGGACTGCGTCGCCCAGGTACTCCAGGCGCTCGTTGTCCCGTCCCGCGGCCCCCCGCTCGTTGATCCAGGAGGTGTGGGTCATGGCCTCGACCAGCCAGTCGTGGCGCTTGAACTTGAGATTGAGCCGGGTCTCCAGCTCGTCCAGGCGGCGGTCCGCCTCCCGCGCCTGCTCGACCAGCGCCTCGGGGTCGGACTTGCGGCGACGGCGCGAGGCCGGCTTGGCGGCCTCCGCTGGCGCTAGCTGTTCAGGTCCAGATGGTCCTTGACGTAGTCCCAGGCCTGGCCCACCGTCTGGATCTTCTCCGCGTCCTCGTCCGGGATCTCCATCCCGTAGGCCTCCTCGAAGGCCATGATCAGCTCCACCAGATCCAGCGAGTCGGCGTTGAGATCCTCCACGAAGTTGGCTTCCGGCGTCACCTGCTGGCCTTCGACGCCGAGTTGCTCGACCACTATCGCCTTGAACCCTTCCCAGCTCGTGTCTGCCATCTTCTCCCCTATTTGGCCGGGCTGCGGCCGTCTTGTCCGGTGTACTCGTGGGCTCCGGGCTGGCCGCGCCCGCGGCCGAAGTCGGCGAGGCGATCGCGCCGGAGCCACCGCCGGCACCGCCCGGGGACCCGCCCCCCCCGGTTCCGGCCCCGCTTAGACGCTCGCCGGGCAATACGGTAAGGCTTGGCGTGGGGCCGCCGCTCCCCGCGCCCTGGGGCGCGGCGGGTTCGGCCCGCTCGCCCCGGGCCCGGGTCAGGCGGCGCACGAACGACTTCACTGGAGGAGCGCCACGGGAATGGCTGGGGCCACTGGGTGGGGAATTGGCCGGGGCAAGCTGGCGCCATTGTAAGCGTGGCCGAAGATGAGGCCTCCGCCCTTGCGTACCAGACTAGGGCCCGCCCGCCCCACCCCCCGGGTGGCGCTCGAGCCAGGCCCGCGCGTCTGCGGGAGACCCCACCGCCTCGGCCGCGAGCTGAGGCACGATCCGGCGACTCAGGGAGGTCAGGGTCGAGCCCGGGCCGCATTCCAGGAAGCACTCCGCCCCAGCTTCGGCCAGCGCCCGAACCGCCTCCGCCCAGCGGACCCGGCCCACCAGCTGCCCCTCCAGCCCCAGGCGCACCTGGTCCGCGCTCAAGGAGAGAGACCCGGTCAGCCCGGCCGCGACCGGGAAGCGCGGCTCAGTCCAGCAGGCCCGGGCCAGCCTGGGCCTGAAGTCGGCCTGAGCCGCCGCCATCAGCGGCGAGTGAAATGCGCCCGAGACCTTGAGCTCGACCACCCGGCGGGCGCCGGCCTCCCGGGCCCGCGCGGACAGCTCAGCCAGGGCGGGACTGGTCCCCGAGATCACCACCTGGCCTGGGGCGTTGTCGTTGGCCACGACGCAGACCTCTCCGGGAAGGGCCGCCACCCGGCACAGCTCCTCCACCTGGGCCAGCTCCAGCCCCAGGACCGCCGCCATGGTGCCCTGCCGGGCCTGGGCCATCAGCCGCCCCCGCTCCAGCACCAGGCGCATCCCCTCCTCCGCTTCCAGCGCTCCGGCCGCGACCACCGCGCCGTACTCACCCAGACTGTGACCGGCCGCCGCCACCGGCTCCAGCCCCCCTTGGAGCAGGATCTCGGCCAGGGCCACGCCGCAGTAGAAGAGGGCCGGCTGGGCGACCTCGGTTTTGCGAAGCTGGTCAGCACTGCCCTCGAGCAGGAGCTGACCCAGGGGCAACCCCGCCTCGTCGGCCAGCCGCAGCAAAGTGGGCTGGACTTTGGCGTCCACCAGGCCCCGGCCCATTCCCGGAACCTGCGCTCCCTGCCCGGGAAAGAGCAGGGCCACCCTCATTCCCATCAGGGCCCGGGCCCGGCGGGCCCCGCCCCGCTACTCGGTGGCGACCAGCTCGCGCCCGTTGTAGTGGCCGCAGTTGGCGCAGACGTGGTGCGGCCGCCGCGGCTGGCGGCAGCGGGGACAGGGGGTAAGGGTGGGCTGCCGCAGCGACAGGTGTGAGCGACGGCGGTCACGCCGGGCCTTGGGGACGCGCTCTTTGGGCAGGGCCATGGACGGGATCGGAGTCTAGCAGGGCGCCTCCGCCGCTACCGCCGCCGGCGCTTGGCCTTGGGCTTGTCCTCGGTCTCCTCGCCCGGCTCCAGCGTTTCCAGTCCGCGCCGCACCTGGGCCAGGGCCGTCGACAACTCGGATTCCAGCTCCTCCATCCGGCCCCGGACGTAGTCGTCCGCGTCGCGGCGCACCTTGCGGGTGCGCTCCCGGGCCTCGCTCAGGAGCCGATCGGCCTCGGCCGTAGCCCTCCGCGTGACCTCGTGGTCGTCGGTCAGGCGATCGGCACGCTCCTGGGCCGCCTGCACCGTCCGCTCGGCCTGGCCTTCGGCCTCGCGCAGCCTGGCCTCCCGCGTCTCCAGCACCATGCGCGCCTCGCGGATCTCGTCCGGCAGGGAGACCCGGATCTGGTCCAGGGCCTCCAGGATCTCCTCTTCTCCGATCACGATGCTGGAGGTGAGAGGCAGCCTTCGGCTCTGGTTGACCAGGGCCTCGAGCCGGTCCAAGACGTCGAAGATCGAGACCTGCCCCTGCTCCACCGGGTAGTCTTCGCGGTCGTCGGCCATCTGCCCTCCTCTAGCGGGATCTCCCCGGAGCCGCCCGGCCCGGGGAGCCCAGCTTGCGCCGCAGAGCCTCCTCCACCACCGGGGTCACCAGTCCTTCGATGCTACCGCCGTGGGCGCAGACGTCCTTGAGCAGCGATGAGCTCAGGTAGACATTGGCGAAGCCGGTGGTGAGGAAGACGGTGTGCACCCGGGGCGCCAGCTTGCGGTTCATCAGGGCCATCTGGAACTCGCTGTCAAGATCGGAGACGGCCCGCAGGCCGCGGATGATGACGCTGGCGCCCTCGCTGGCGGCGAAGTCCACCGCCAGCCCCGAGAAGTGGCGCACCTCGACCGCCGCGCCTTCGGGCAGGCTCTGGAGCAGGAGCCGGGCCCGCTCCTCGGCCGAGAAGAGGTAGCGCTTGCTCTCGTTGTCCAGGACCCCGACCACCACCCGCTCGAAGATCTCCCTGGCGCGCTGGATCACGTCCAGGTGGCCGCTGTGGACAGGGTCGAAACTGCCGGGATAGACGGCGGTGGTCAGGTCTGCCTCCGGTAGAACGAGAGCGCTGAGGTGCCGTAGCGCGAGCTACGCGCGCAATGTAGCGCTCCCACCGCCTGGGGAACCTGGAGCTGGCGGTGATGCTCCACCGCCAGCACCGGGTCCCACCCGGGCTGGGCCAGCGCCGCGTCCCCCAACAGCCGCAGCGCCGATGACAGGAGCTCCGGGCCCCGCTCGCGGTAGGGCGGGTCCAGCAGAACCAGCCCCGCCTGGTACAGCGCCGGAGGGGTCCGCTGGAGCCAGGCGACGGCGTCGGCGACCACGACCAGGGCCCGGTCCGACCATCCCAGGAGCTCCAGGTTGGCTCGGATCAGCTCGCCCCGCCGGCGGCTCACCTCCACGAAGTTGACTTGGGCGGCGCCCCGGGAGAGCGCCTCCAGGCCCAGGGTCCCCACCCCGGCGAAGAGGTCGAGGACCGATGACCCGACGACCCGTTCGCCCAGGATGTTGAAGCAGGCGGAGCGGAGCAGCCCCGTCGAAGCGCGGAGGTCGCCCGAGGCCTCCGTGAGCAGGCGCCGACCGCTGGCCTCACCGCCGCTGAGGCGAGCGCCCACCGCCCGGCTCCGGCCCCTGCCGACCACGGGGTCAGGATGCCAGAAGCGGTCCCCCGCAGCACCTGGGCCGACTCAGTCGAATTCGAATACCACCTGGTAGCGGCGCATCTGGCGGCGCAGCGCCGGCTGGCGCAGCTCCACGTCCCGCTCCAGGACCGCCTGGGCGGCGGCCGCGGCGCGCCGGCGCAGCTCCTCGTCCAGGAGGTCACCCACCCGCATCTCGGGGAAACCATGCTGGCGCAGGCCGTAGGGGTCGCCCGCCCCCCGCAGGCGCAGGTCGACCTCGGCCAGATCGAAGCCGTCGGGGTGCTCCGCCAGCGCCTGCAGCCGGTGCCGGGGGCCCTCCTCCTCGCCCTCCGCGAAGAGCAGGCAGAAGGAGGGATGGCCCCCCCGGCCAATCCGGCCCCGGAACTGGTGCAGCTGGGCCAGGCCGAAGCGGTCAGCGTCCTCGATGGCGATGACGCTGGCATTGGGGACGTCGACCCCGACCTCGATGATGCTGGTCGTGACCAGGACGTCGAAGTCGCCGCGGGCGAATGCAGCCATCCGCTCCGCCTTCTCCGAGGCCCGCATCTTGCCGTGGAGCAAAGTCAGCCGCAGCCCCGCCAGCACCCCCCTCTGCAGACGCTCGAACTCCTCCGTCGCCGACCGCGCCTGACCCAAAGGCGAAGCCTCCACCAGGGGACAGACGACAAACGCCTGGCGCCCCAGCGCCACCTCGTCCTTGATGAACTGGAAGGCACTGGGCCGGTCCTCGGGCTCGATAAGGCGAGTCTCCACCGGGATCCGCCCCGGCGGCAGGCTCCGGATCTGGCTGACGTCGAGGTCGCCGTAGAGGGTGCGGGCAAGCGACCGCGGAATCGGGGTGGCGGTCATCGAGAGGAAGTCCGGGTTCTGCCGGGCCTTCTCCAGGAGCCGGAGCCGCTGGGCAACCCCGAAGCGGTGCTGCTCGTCCACCAGGCAAAGTCCCAGGGTGGGCAGCAGGACCTCGTCCTCGATCAGGGCATGGGTGCCGACGACCACCTCGGCCGACCCGCTGGCGCAGGCGGCCAGGGTCTCCCGGCGCTGGGGCCGCGGGGTGCTGCCCACCAAGAGGCGGGGCCAGATCTCGAAGGGGGACAGCAGCTGGCGGAGGGTTGCCAGGTGCTGGCGGGCCAGGATCTCGGTGGGAGCCATGAGCACCACCTGGTGCCCCGCCACCAGCGCCATCCGCGCGGCCATAGCCGCCACCACCGTCTTGCCAGAGCCCACGTCGCCCTGGAGCAGGCGGTTCATGGGAGAGGGCCGGTCCATGTCGGTGAGGATCTCGTGGGCGGCCAGGCGCTGGTCCTGGGTCAGCTGGAACGGCAGCCCGGCGACGAACTCCCTGGCGATGGCGAAGTCGTAGGGGCTGCGCACGCCCTGCCGCCGCAGGCGCTGCCTCCGGGCCAGCAGCGCCGCCAGCTGGGGGTAGAAGAGCTCGTCGAAACCGAATCGCTCCTGGGCCCGGTCCAGCGCGGGCCGGTCCTGGGGGAAGTGGATGGCGCGCAGGGCCTGGGGCAGGGCCAGGAGCCGCTCCCGCTCCCGGATCCGCCGGGGAAGTGGGTCCTCGATCCCCCGGGCCAGGGGCAGGAGCCTTGCGATCTGGGCTCGGAGCCAGCGGGAGGTGATCCCCTGCGTCTCGGGGTAGGTGGGCACCAGCACCCCGACGCTGGCCTGGACCACCGCCTGGTGCTCGCGCTCCACGTCGGGGTTGCGCAGCTGCAGACCGCCGTCGCGGCGAAGGACCGCCTTGCCGTGGAGGGTGAGCCGGTCCTGCGGCTTGAGCATGTGGCGGAGGTGGGGCTGGTTGAACCAGACGACCCCCACGGCCCCGGTCTCGTCCCGGACCTCGCCCTCCAACAGCTCAAGCCGCCTGGAGCGGGCCTGCCGCCCCCGGAGCCCGACCACCTCCACCTCCAGGGTGCTGGCCTGCCCCGGGCGCAGCTCTCTGACCTTGATCCGCTGGCGTTGGTCGTCATGGCGCCGGGGCAGGTACCAGAGCAGGTCGCGGACGGTACGGCAGCCCAGGTGGCGGAGGGCCTGGAGCCGGACCTGGGAGACGCGGGGCAGCGAGGCCAGCGGGGTGTCCAGGTCGACCCCTCGCAGCCCCGGCCCGGCCGGGCCCGGGACCCTGCCCGGGGCGCCGGCCCCGGCCCTAGGAGCGGGCCTCAAGGTAGCAGTAGGCCACGGTGCCGGGGCCGGAGTGGCTGGAGAGGACCGGGCTGGCGTGCTGCAGGAGGATGTCCATTCCGGGGTACGTCCCCCTGGCCCGCTCCCAAAGGCGCCGCGCCTCGTCCGGCTCGCCCACGAACAGCACCCCCAGGCGCTCCAGGGGCTTGTGCTCGCCTAAGAGCTCGTCCAGGCGGCGGATCCCCGCAGCCCGGCTCCGGACCCGGCCGATGGGCAGCACCTGGCCGTCCGGGCCCACGCCGATCAGGGGTTTGATCGAGAGAGCGCTGCCCAACAGCGCCCGCACCCTCCCGATCCGGCCACCGAGCTCCAGGTAGTGCAGCGTGTCCATCAGGCAGACGATGCCTGTTCGAGGCGGCATCGACGCCAGCACCGGCAGGATCTCCTCCGCATGGTGACCCGACCGCGCCAGCTCCGCGGCGGCGAGCACCTGGAGCCCGGTGCCGAGGCTGACGCTGCGGCTGTCGACGACATGGATCCGCGCCGGGTCCACGCTCCGGGCCGCGATCTCGGCCGAGCCGATGGTCCCGCTCAGGTGGGAGGCGATGTGGATCGAGAGGACCTCGTCCTGGGGCTGGCGCAAGAGCTGGCGGTAGACGAGCTCGAAGTCGCCGGGGGGGGGCTGGGAGGTGGTCGGCGGCCGCTGGGCCCGGCGCAAGCGCGCCAGGAACTGGCGGTCATCCAGGTCGACGCGGTCCCGAAACTCCTCGTCGCCGAAGTGGAGCCGGAGAGGGACCACGACCGCCCCCGCGTCCCGGACCCGTTCGGCGGGGAGGTCGCAGGTGCTGTCGGTGACGATCCCGACGGTCACCGGCCCCCGTCACTCCGCCGAGACGATGAAGGGGTACAGCGGCTGGCCGCCCTGGTGGCGCTCCACCTCGAGCCCGGGGAAGCGGCGGCGGACGGCCTGCTCCACCTCCTGGGCCAGGGCCGGCTCAACCTCCGCCCCCTGGTAGAGGGTGATCACCTCGACCGCGTCCCGGGGCAGCGCCTCCAGGGCCCGGAGCACTACCTGGGGCGGCTCGTCCCCGGTGCTGACCAGCTCCCCGTCCAGGATCCCGATCAAGGCACCCTCGGCCACCGGGGAGCCCTTCAGGGCGGTGCTCCGCGCCGCCCTGGTGACCTCGATCGCGTGGACGCCCTCCATGGCCCGCTCCATCCGGTGGCGGTTGACCTCGAGCGGCGCGCCGGCGTCGAAGGCCAGCAAGGCCGCGATGCCCTGGGGCAGGTTGCGCGAGGGCACCACCGCCACCTCAGCCTGGCCCAAGGAGGCGGCCTGGAGCGCTCCCAGCTCCAGCTCGGCGCTGTTGGGGAGCAACAGCACCTCACCCAGGCCGGCGCTCCGGATGCCCGCCAGCAACTGCTCCGTCGATGGGCTCTGCCCCTGGCCCCCCTCCACCACCACCGCCGCCCCCAGGCCCGTGAGCAACTCGCGGAATCCGTCCCCGCGGGCCACCGCCACCACCCCCCGCCCCGCCAGCGCCGGGTGACCGTTGCCGGCCAGGGCCCGGCCCCGGGCCTGGCGGTGCTGCACCGTCATGTCCTCGACCTTGAGCCGCTCGATCCGGCCCAGCCCGGCCGCCCGAGTCAAGACTTCCCAGGGCTCCCGGGTGTGGAGGTGGACGTGGAGCAGCCCCGGCTCGCCCACGACCAGGGCCGAGTCGTCGTCGGCCTCGTCGCCGAGCCGGGCCCGGAGTTCGCCCGGGCTCAGATCCGAGCCCACCAGGCCGAACTCGGTGCAGTAGCCGAAGCCGTTCTCGGGCGCCAGCGCCCCCGCCGCCCCCCGGAGCCCCGCCTCCGCCGCCAGCCCCGGGCCTCGGGCCTCGGCCGGGGCGGTGCCTGCGACCGTTTCCAAGACGGCGGTCAAAACCACCGCCAGGCCGAATCCTCCGGCGTCGACCACGTCTGCCTCCTTGAGCAGGTCCATCTGGTCCCGGGTCCTCTCTACCGAGGCCCAGGCCTCGGCCGTGACCGCCTCTGCCAGCTGCGCCAGGTCCGCCCCCCGGCGCAGGGCCTGCTGGGCACAGAGGGCGGCGTCGCGGGTGACAGAGAGGATGGTCCCCTCCACCGGCCGCTTCACCGCCGAGTAGGCGACCTTGGCCGCCTGGGCCAGAGCCTCGCCCAGGGCCGGGGCGTCCAGCTGCTCCTGCCCCTGGGCGCGCTCGGCCCAGCCCCGCAGCACTTGGGAGAGGATCACGCCGGAGTTGCCCCGGGCCCCCATCAGGGCCCCGTGAGCGGCGGCCCGGGCGACCTCGGCCACCGACGCCCCCTTGTCCAGCCGCTCGGTCTCACGGCAGGCGGCCTCCATGGTCAGCTGCATGTTGCTGCCGGTGTCGCCGTCGGGCACGGGGAAGACGTTGAGGTCGTTGATCTGCTCGCGCTGCTCCGACAGGCGTCGGAAGGCCCGGGCCAGGCCCTGGCGCAGGGCCGCCCCGGTCACGTGCTGGGGCGCCCCGGGAGCGGCCTCAGCCGCCGCCACCCTGCTCCTCAGGGGGGCGGATGCCCTGGACGTTGACGTTGACCTCCAGCACCTTGAGCCCCAGGTGGTGCTCCAGGCTGTAGGCGACGGCGCTCATCAGGTTGTGGGCCACCTCCAGGATCCGGACCCCGTGGTCGACGATGACGTAGAGGTCGAGCCCCAGGCCCTGATCTTCGACCCGGAGGTCGATGCCGCGTTCGGCGTTGTCGCGGTTGAGCAGCTCCGCCAAGCCATCCCGCAGCCCCCGGGCGGACATGCCCACCACCCCGTAGCAATCTCCCGCCGCCCGCGCCGCCAGCACCGCCACCACCTTGGGCGACACCTCCACCGAGCCCAGGGCATAGGTCTGCAGCAGGGGGCGGTTGCTGGGCATGGCTTCTTCCCTAGGGGCGCCTGACCCCGCCAGCGGCGGGAGAGGGCGGGGGTGCGGGCGGCTGGTAAACTGCGGCCGGAATCATACTTCGGGACGCCTCGTCGCCCGGGGCCCCGCAACTGCAACACTGATTGAGGTCGCCTTGGCCAAGCGCTGCGAGATCTGCGGCAAGGGTCCGGTGGCGGGCAGCAATGTGAGCCACTCCAAGGTACACACGCGCCGTCGCTTCATGCCCAACCTGGTCACCGCCCACCTGGCCCCCAAAGGGGGCGGCCGGCCCCAGCGGCGGCGGGTCTGCACCCGCTGCCTGCGGACCTCGACCAAGTCCGCCTGAGCTAGCCCGGGCCAGACCGGCCAAGGCAACTGACTCAGACCGCGCCAGGCGCCCCTCCCGGAGGCGCCGTTCGCAGCTGCCGCAGCAGCGACGCCATCTCGATCGCAGCCAGGGCGGCCGAGAAGCCCTTGTTTCCCAGCTTGCCACCGCTGCGCTCCTCGGCCTGAGCCACCGAGTCCACGGTCAGCACTCCGAACCCGATAGGGAGCCGGTGGCGCCAGCCAAGCTGGGCCACCCCCTCGGTCACCGCGCGCGCCACCTGGTCGAAGTGGGGGGTCTCCCCCCGGATCACCGCCCCCAGGGCCACCAGGCCGTCCCAGGAGCCGGACTGGGCCAGCTCCGAGAGGACGGCCGGGATCTCCATCGCCCCCGGGACCCAGACCAGCTGACAGCGCGTCTCTGCGACGCCATGCTGCCGCAGCGCCCGCTCCGCCCCCGCCACCAGCCGCTGGACCACGGTCTCGTTGAAGCGGGAGGCGACCAGGCAGAGCCGCAGCTCCTGGCCCATGAGGTTGCCCTCGACCTCCTTCACTTGCCCTCCCCCGACACCTGCTCCAGCCCCACCAGGACGTGACCCAGCTTGTCCCGCTTGGTCACCAGGTAGTGGCGGTTGTGCCGGTTGGCCTCGACCTCGATCGGGACCCGCTCCACCATCTCCAGCCCGTGCCCCTGGAGGCCGTAGTACTTGCGGGGGTTGTTGCTCATCACCCGCAGGCGGCGCAACCCCAAGTCCGAGAGGATCTGGCTCCCGATCTGGTAATCGCGGCTGTCGGGGGGATAGCCCAGCTCCAGGTTGGCCTCGACCGTGTCCAGGCCCCGGTCCTGGAGGGCGTAGGCCCGCAGCTTGTCCATGAGCCCGATCCCCCGGCCCTCCTGGCGGAGGTAGACGACCACCCCCTCTCCGGCCCGGCTGATCTGTCGCATCGCCTGCTGCAGCTGGGCCTGGCAGTCGCACCGCTGGGAGCCGAAGACGTCGCCGGTGAGGCACTCGCTGTGCACCCGGACCAAAACCGGCCGGTCCGCCTGGGGCTCGCCCAGCACCAGGGCCAGGTGCACCGCCCGGGTGATGCGGTCACGGTAGGCGACCGCCCGCCAGGTGCCCAGGGCGGTGGGCAAGGTGGTCTCGGCGCCCCGCTCCACCAGCTTCTCGTGGCGGCGCCGCTCGGCGATCAGCCCCTCGATGGTGAGGATCGGGATCCCATGACGCCTGCCGAAAGCCTCCAGCTGCGGTCGCCGGGCCATGGTCCCGTCGGCGTTGGCAATCTCGCAGACCACCCCCGCGGGGGTCAGGCCGGTCAGTTTGCAGAGGTCGACCACCGCCTCGGTGTGGCCGGCCCGCTCCAGCACTCCCCCGGGCCGGGCCCGCAGCGGAAAGACGTGACCGGGCCGGGTGAAGTCCTGGGACTTGAACTCGGGATCCGCCAGGCAGCGGATGGTCTGCGCCCGGTCCTGGGCACTGATCCCGGTCGTGACCCCAGGGACGCCGGCGTCCACGGGGACGGTGAAGGCGGTGTGGTAGCGGGAGGTGTTGTTCTCCACCATCAGCGGCAGCTGCAGCTGCTCGAGCCGCCCCGCCTCCAGGGCGACGCAGATCAGGCCCCGGGCCTCGGTCATCATGAAGTTGACCTTCTCGGGGGTGGCGAACTCGGCCGAGAGGCAGAGGTCGCCCTCGTTCTCCCGGTCCTCGTCGTCGATGACGATGACGAACCCGCCCGCGGCGAAGACCCTGAGCGCCTCTTCGATCCCGGGCAGGGTCATCCGGGCCCGGCCCCCGCCCGGCCCGCGTCCGCCTGTACCGTGTGGGCCACCGTAGCTGAGATGGCGGCGCCTGACAGGCGTTCCAGCAGCTTCGCCAAATAGTCCGCCTCGAGGTTGACCAGCTTGCCAGGGCAGTACCCGTAGGCCACCGTCCCCTGGAGGGTGTGGGGGATCAGCGAAACCCGGATCAGGCCCCCAACTTCCTGGTCCACCACCTGGACCAGGGTCAGCGAGCAGCCGTCGATTGCGATCGAGCCCCGCCCGACACAGTAGCGCGCCACCTCAGAGGGGACGCGCACGGTGATCCAGCGGGCGTTGCCCTCGTCCTCCGTCGCGACCACCTCCCCGGTGGCGTCCACGTGGCCCGTCACCAGGTGGCCCCCGACCGCATCGCCGAGACCGAGCGCTGACTCGAGATTGACCGGGTTGCCGGGGAGCAAGAGTCCAAGGTTGGTCCGCCGCATCGTCTCCGGCATGACCTCCAGGGTGACCTCCGGGAAGGACACCTCGACCACGGTCAGGCAGCAGCCGTTGACACTGAGGCTGTCCCCCAGTCGCAGCGGGCTCCACTCCTTGGGGTGGGCGACCCGCAACCTGCCCTCGCCGCCTCCGGGGGTGGTGACGGCATGCCCCAAAGCCACGATGCCGGAGAACACCCTGCTAGGCCTCCGCCGTCAACAGGAGGTCGCCACCCACCGCCTCGGCACTCAGGCCGGCCATCTGCCAACCCGCCGCCAGCCGCTCCGCCCCCTCGCCACCAAAGGGCCCCGGGGCGTGCGACCCGCCAAGGAGCAAGGGGGCCACGAACACGGCCACCCGGTCCCCCAGCCGCGCTGCCCAGAACGAGCCCAGCAGGGTCGGCCCTCCCTCGACCAGGAGGCTGGTCACCTTCCGATCGGCAAGCAGGGCCAGGAGTGGCGCCAGTTCCACCCCGTCGGCTCCAGCGGCCAGCTCCAAGACCTCGGCCCCAGCCTCCCTCAGTTCTGCGGCGCGGAGGGCGTCGGCGCCAGCGCGAGTGGCGATCACCGTCGGCCCCCCGGGGGCGGTCAGGGCCCTGGCCCGGGCGGGGGTGCGGAGCCGGCCGTCGGCGATCACCCGCAGGGGTTGCCGCGGCGAACGCTCGCCGCGGACTGAGAGGCGGGGATCGTCGGCCAGGACCGTGCCCGAGCCCACCATCACCGCGTCGTGCTGCGAGCGGAGCTGGTGGGCCCGAGCCCGGGCTGGAGCCGAGGTGATCCACTGCGACTCGCCTCCGGCCGTCGCCACCTTGCCGTCCAGACTCATGGCGACCTTGAGGGTCACCCAGGGGCGGCGTTCGCGCACCCACACCGAGAACTCCCGGATCAGTTCTTTGGCCTCGGCCTCCAGCGCTCCCACCACAACCGGTATCCCCGCCCCGCGGAGTTGGGCCACGCCCCGGCCGTCGACCAGGGGGTTGGGGTCCAAAGTGGCGCAGTGGACCTGGGCCACCTTGGCGGCCACGATCCGCTCGACGCAGGGGCCGGTCCTGCCCACGTGGCAGCACGGCTCCAAGGACACGTAGAGGGTGGCACCTAGGGCACGCGCGCCGGCTCGCTCCAGGGCCACGACCTCGGCGTGGGGGAGGCCCGGCCCCTCATGAGAGCCCTCCCCAACCACCTCCCCATCCCGGACCAGGACGGCGCCGACAGTGGGATTGGGGGAGGTACGGTAACGGCGCGCCCGGGCCAGCTCCAGAGCCTGCGCCATTCGGCGCCGAGCCTCCGCCGCAGCCGGTTCCCGATCCGTCACTCGCTGCTCCCTGTGCCAGGGGGCAGGGAGCCGAGAACCGGGCGTCAGACCCGGGTCTGTCTTCTCCCATCCAGACTCGAGCAGGGAACCCTGGGGCTCCCTTACTCTGACTGTCGGCTCCGGAATTGCACCGGATCCTGCGCCGTGGCGCTCGCGGGCTCTCACCGCCGGTCGGGATTCTCACCCTGCCCCGAAGACGAATTCAGCCTAGCACACAAAACCCGCCGGGCCGACCCTCAGCCGCCGCGCTCCCTGGCATTCGCGAGCAACCGCGACTCCGTGGCGCCCGCGGCGACCGCTGAGATCGACGGGGTCGGAGGCGACCGCTCGGATGCGAAGGGTAAGTAGGTGCGTCCGCCGCCGCCGGGCCATTTGCCACTCCGGACCGCGCCCTCCGGACCGCTAACATCTGGACGCGCCTGCCGAGGTGGTGGAATGGTAGACACGCTGCTTTGAGGGGGCAGTGAGCGCAAGCTCGTCCGGGTTCAACTCCCGGTCTCGGCACG
>JBOHUL010000052.1:0-7112 GCA_050734425.1 Candidatus Dormibacteria bacterium | reverse complement strand
CTGCTTGCAGGTCCTGGAACGGGCCTGACCCGATGACCAGCAGCGAGATCGGGAACATGACCGCCCCCGCCAAAAGCCCCCGCATGGCGGCGTAGACCACCTTCTCCACCGCCACCCAGGCGGTGGGAAGCGGCGCCAGGAGTCGATCCTCGATCTCCTTGGTCCAGCCGAACTCGATGACCAGCGGCAGGGCGGTCGACTGGATGGCGGTGATGACGATGGTCAAGGCGATGATCCCGGGGACCAGGACGTCGACGTAGCCGCCCCGGGCAAAGCCCAGATTGGTGAGGATCTTGCCGAAGACGAAGACGAAGAAGAAGGGCTGCAGCACCACCTGGGCCAGGAAGACAAGCAGGTCCCGGCCGGTCACGTAGACGTCGCGCCAGAGGATCGCGAAGAATGCCCGGGCGCTGCCCCCCAAAGGTCGGACGGCGGCAGCCTGACTCACCCGCGCAGCCCCCGGCCGGTCAAGTGGATGAAGACGTCCTCCAGGCTGGGCTGACCCAGACGCATGTCCACGAGTTCGGCTCCGGCGACGGTCAGCGCCTGGACCACGGGCGCGATCAGGGTCGTGGTCTCGGCGGCACAGTAGAGCCGGAGCCGGATCGGGCCCTCCGGTGCCGCGGCCCCGGCAGCCCCGGGTGCTGACCAGGCCCCCGGCTCCGCCGCCGCCACCACCTCGCCACGCTCGATCCCGGGAAGCGCCTGGAGGGCCTCCACCACGCTCAGGGCGTCGATCGGTTCGCCGGCTCGGTCCTGCCGCGCCAGGCTGATTGCCAGGGTCGAGCGTCCCGGCACCAGCGCGGTCAGGGCCTGGGGGGTGTCGAGCGCCAGGATCTTGCCCTGATCCATGATCGCCACCCGGTCGGCGAGTTCGGTGGCCTCGTCCATGTCGTGGGTGGTCAGGACCACCGTCACCCCCCTTCGCCGCAGGCTCCCGACCCGCTCCCAGACGAAGAGCCGGGCCTGGGGGTCGAGTCCGGTGGTGGGCTCGTCCAGAAAGAGCACCTGGGGGTCGTGCATCAGGCCGCGGGCCAGCATCAGGCGCTGGGCCTGGCCCCCGGAGAAGCGGTCCACCTTGTCGTTGGCGCGGTCGGCCAGGCCGAACTCCTGGAGGAGGGCATCGGCCCTAGCCGCGCGCTCCTTGGCGGGCATGCCGAAGTAGGCGGCGTGAAAGAGCAGGTTGCGCCGAGCGGACAGGGAGCGGTCGATGTTCATCCGCTGCGGCACCACCGCCAGCTGGCGCCGGGCCGCCACCGGGTCCTTGACCACGTCCACCCCCGCCACCAGCGCCCTGCCCGATGTCGGCCGGACCCGGGTTGTCAGGATCCCCACGGTCGTGGTCTTGCCCGCGCCGTTGGGCCCGAGGAGGCCGAAGACCTCGCCCTGCCGGACCTCGAAGGAGACGCCGTCGACGGCGTTGACCGGGCGGCTGGGATAGCGCTTGACCAACTCCCGCACCAGCACCACCGCCTCCCCTGTGCTGCTCACCCCAGGAGCCGCCGCCGGGACGGTCTCCGTGGTCACCGGGACGCGGCCTCCGCAGCGCCGCCATCGGGAGCCCCGCCCCGGTCCGAGTCGGCGTCCGCCGCCTGCAGCATCCGGACCAGGGTCAGCAGGTTGCCCCGGAACTGCTCGGGGTCGGAGAGGCGCTCACGCAGCCAGGACTCGCTCTCGGCCACCTGGCGGGAGACCTGGGCAACTAGTCGGCCTCCCTCCTTCGTCCGCCGCACCAGCAGCTGGCGGCGGTCCCGGGGATGGCGGCTGCGGAGCACCAGCCCCAGGCGCTCGAGACGGTCCACGCTGCGACCTAGGCTCTGCGGTCCGACCTGGCGCAGCTTGGCCAGCTGAGCCTGCGAGATCGCCCCCTTCGACAGGGCCGCCAGGATCCCGTAGCCCGAGGAGCTGAGCTGGCGCTGGGCCAGGTAGGTGGCCCAGTGGTGGCGGGCCAGGCGGCTGACCAGGTCGAGCAGGGCCCAGGTGGGCCAGTGGTCTAACTCGTTGGCAGCCGGCTCATTCATAAGCCGGGTGATTATATGCCGACTTATGACCCACCCCGCCGGCCGCCGCGGCCCGTCCCGGCCCGCCCCGGCGACCAAAGTCGTCGCCCGGCGCGGGCGATCGCCTCGGGCATAATCGGCGGACGTCCCCCGAGCTGCGGCTGATGCTGGTCCACGCCCACCCCGACGACGAGGTCGCGTCCACCGGCGGGGTCACCCACAAGTACGCCCAGGAGGGCGTGGAGACCATCCTCGTAACCTGCACCAACGGCGAGTTCGGTGACGGCCCAAAGGGGGTCAAGCCGGGCGAGCCGGGCCACGATCCCGAGGCGGTGCGCCGGGTGCGGCTCCTAGAGCTGCAGGCCTCCTGCCGGGCCCTCTTGGTGGATAAGACCGAGCTCCTCGGCTACCACGACTCGGGGATGGCCGACTGGGACCGGACCTCGACCGCCAACGCCTTTGCCGGAGGCGACCTGGAGGAGGAGGTCGCCCGCCTGGGGACACTGCTGCAGCGCCACCGCCCCCAGGTGCTGGTCACCTACGACGAGAGCGGTGGCTACGGCCACCCGGACCACATCCGCACCCACCAGGTGGCGAGGGAGTCGGCCCTGCGGAGCGGGATCCCGCTCAAGCTCTACTACGCGGTGTTCCCGAAGTCGCTGGCCCGCCGGGTACTGAACCAGATGAGGGAGATGGGGATCGAACCCGGCCGGTTGGGGGAGGTCGACTTCGATCCCGACGACCCCCCCTTCGGGGTGGCCGACGAGCTGATCACCACCGTGGTCGATGTCACCGAGGACGTCCCCGCCAAGCTGGCCGCCATCCGGGCCCACGGGAGCCAGACCGACAACTCCTTCTTCGCCGACCTCCCCGACCAGGTCGCACCCCTGATCCTGGGGCGGGAGCATTTCATCCGCGCCTACGACCGCACCGGCGCTTCGCTGCCCGAAGTGGACCTCTTCGCCGGCCTGCGCTGAGCCGCAGCTCGGCGCCGCTCAGGCGTGGAGCCCGGCCTCGTGGCCGCGGTGGCTGGCTGGCTCCAGCTGGAAGGTGCAGTGCTCGACGTCGAAGTGGCCCCGCAGGCACTCGGTCAGCTGGTCCAGGACTCTGGCGCCGCCGCCGTCGGCCAGCACCTGCTCAGCCACGACCACATGGGCCGAGAGCACCGGCACCCCGCTGGTGACCGCCCAGGCGTGGAGGTCGTGGACGTCCATCACCCCGGGCGTGGTCCGCAGGTGCTGCCGCACCGCCGCCAGGTCCACTCCCCGGGGCACCGTCTCCAGGAGCACGTCGATGGCGTCGCGGAGCAGCCGCACCGTCCGGGCGACGATGAGAAAGCTGATCAGGACGGCGGCGACGGCGTCGGTGCGCTGAAACCCGGTGGCGGCCACGACCGCGGCCGAAAGAAGGACCAAAGCCGCCCCCAGGAGGTCGGCCAGGACCTCCAGCGACACCATGCGCAGGTTGAGTGACTTCTGACCCCGGCCCAGGATCAGCAGGCTCAGTCCGTTGCCCAAGAACGCCCCCCCACCGAAGATCGCCACCAGGGTCGGGTCCACCGGGCTCGGGTGGAGGAGATGTTCGGCGGCGCCAAAGAGAATCAGCCCGCTCACGCCCAGCAGCAGCAGGGCGTTGAGGAGGGCGAAGAGGATCTCCGCCCGCTGGTAGCCGAAGGTGCGGGAGGCGTCGGGGCGGCGCGCCGCGAAGCCTATGGCGACCAGGGCCAGGAGGATGCCTCCGCTGTCGGCAGCCATGTGGCCGGCGTCGGCGAAGAGGACCAGCGCGTGGGACAGGAGGCCCCCGACCACCTCGGCCACCAGGATGCCGATGGTGACCGCCAGCACCGCCAGCAGGCGGGCACGGCGCGAGGGCGAGCCAGGTCCCTCCCCCGCGGGCGGGGCCGACGGGCCGGGCATGGGGCTAACGCTACGCAAACGGCGGGATCGCGAGCCTGCGCCCGGCGGCGGGATCAGCTGGGAAGGTGGCCCAGGTGGCGGCGGAGCGAGCTCAGGGCCTGGTCGGCGTGGAGCCCCATCCTGGTCTCGCTCTTGACCACGTCGAGGACCCGCCCGCCCTGGTCCAGGACGTAGGTCCAGCGCTTGACCGGCAGGGGGCCGAAGCGCCGTCTCACCCCGAACTGCCGGGCGACCTTCCGCTCCGGGTCGGAGAGCAGCGTCACCCCCAGCTCGTAGCGGTCGGCGAACTCCAGCTGCTTCGCCACCGGATCGGCGCTGATTCCCACCGCCTGAGCCCCGAGGCGGGCAAACTCCTGGCCCAGGTCGCGGAAGTGGCAGTTCTCGGCGGTGCACCCCCTGGTCATCGCCGCAGGATAGAAGTAGATCACGACCGGCCCGCTGGCACAAAACTCAGTCAGACGTCGTGGCCGGCCATGCTGGTCCAGCAGCTCGAAATCCTCCGCCGAATCGCCAATCTCCACCCTCGCAACATACCCGGCACCGCTTCGCGCCGCCGCCACCCCAATCACCGCAAGTGGAAGGCCGAGCCGGGCGCGCCTCGCGGATGTGGTCGCGGATAGCCGCTGGCAAGGCTCCCGGCGGCGCCTGGGAACCGCGCATAATCACCGGGTCGGAGCTCGGTGTCAGGGGCGGCGCCGAGAATCTCCCAGCGCGGGTGGAGGGTGGTGATGGCTGGCGAAGAGACGGTTGCCGAGATGGAGTTCGCCGCGCCGGGCCCGGGACACTGGGGCCTGGATCCGGTCCACTTTCCGAGGCCGGTGACGCGCTACTGGATGGAGACCCATCCGGCGGCGTTCGTGACCGGCACCGGCGACTTCGCCCGCTACTACGGCATGCCGATGGACGGCATGGAGACCCGCTACGTCAACGGCTTCGCCTACAACCAGATGCGCCCGGTTTCCCCCGAGGAGATCCCGGCCCGGTTCGCCAGGGCCGATGCGGTCATGCGGGGCAAGCTCTGGCGGGAGCAGCTCCGAGAGTGGGAGGAGGAGCGCAAGCCGGCCACTATCGCGGAGCACCGGGCCATCCAGGCTGTCGACCCGGACGCACTGTCAGACCAGGAGCTGGCGGCGCATCTTAGGCGCTGCCGCGACCACCACGCGGCCATGATGGCCCAGCACATGCGCTACACCGCGTCGGCCATCGTGCCCGTGGGCGATTTCGTCGTGCACGCGGCACAGTGGACCGGACGTCCCCCGGCGGAGTTGCTCGGCCTGATGCGGGGTTCAGCCCGGGTATCGTCGGGTGGCTCGGACCAGCTGGAGGCGCTGATCGCCTCACTGCGGCGCGATCCGGAGGCGCTCCGGCTGCTCCAGTCCGACGGTGACCCGGCCCAGATACTGGCCTCCCTGCGCGAGCTTCCCTCGGAGACGGGACGGGCGGTGGCCGCCTACCTGGACCTGGTCGGCTTCCGGCCCCTGGACGGCTTCGACATATCGGAGCCCTCGGCGCTGGAGCTCCCGGATCCCCTGCTGCGCGCCATCCGCGGCGCAGTGGCGGACCAGGACCGCACCGACGATGACCTGGAGCAGCGGGTCATCGAGGTGCGCGGCACGGTCCCGGAGGATCACCGGGCCGAATTTGACGAACTCCTGGGGGAGGCCCGTCTCACATACGGCCTCCGCGACGAGCGCGGCGTCTACAGCGACGCCTGGGCCTCGGGTCTGATGCGGCGGGCAGCGCTGGCTGCGGGCCGGCGGGCGGCCGCGCGGGGGCAGATCCAGGAAGCCGAGCACATGGTCGACGCCACCATCGAGGAGATGTGCTCGCTCCTCGCCGACTCCCAGGGCCCGTCGGCGGGCGAGCTGGCGGCGCGTGCCCGCTACCGGACCTCCCACAGCGCCAAGGACGCGCCGACGGAGCTGGGAGGGCCGGAACCCCCGCACCCCGACCCCTCCGGACTGCCGCCGATGGCGGCGCGGCTGATGCAGGCGACCGGGTTCGCGATGGGCTCCCTATTTGGCTCCGCCGAGGTCGAGCACGAGGAGGGACGCCTGCGGGGGCTGGCGGCGAGCAGGGGGGTCTACGAGGGCCCGGCGCGCCGGGTCTCCGGGCCCTCCGAGTTCGGTCGCATCCTGAAGGGCGACGTCCTCGTGACCGAGTCCACCACCGAGGCCTTCAACATCCTCCTGCCCCTCTTGGGCGCGATCGTGACCGACAACGGCGGCCTGCTCTCGCACTCGGCGATCGTGGCCCGGGAGTACGGCATCCCCGGGGTGGTCGGCACCCGGGACGCGACTGACCGCATCTCCGATGGCATGCAACTGCGGGTGGACGGCAACTCCGGTGAGGTGCTGCTGCTGCGGTGAGCCGGGTCGTTCCCCTCATCGAGGCCAGCGAGACGGCGCTCTTCGGGGCCAAGGCGGTCGGTCTCGGCGACGCTTGGCGGTCTGGGTTGCCGGTGCCGCCCGGAGTCGCCCTCTCCGGGGAGGCGGTGGAGGCGGTCGCCCGCGGCGACCAGCCGGCGATCGACGAGGTGCTGGCGGCGGTGGCGCCGCTGCCGGGTCCCCTGGCAGTGCGCTCGTCGGCGATCGACGAGGACAGCGCCGCGGCCAGCTTCGCGGGCCAGCACATCACCCTGCTCAACGTGCCTTCGACTGAGGAGGTGGTCCCGGCGCTCATGGAGATCTGGTGGTCGGCCAACTCCGACTCGGCCATCTCCTACCGGCAGCGGGTCGGTCTCATGACCAGGCCCGTCGTCGGGGTCGTGGTGCAATCGCTGCTCAACCCCGACAGCGCCGGCGTGATGTTCACCCAGAACCCGGTCGACGGCAGCGACGAGCGCGTCATCGAGGCCAGCTGGGGCCTGGGCGAGGCCGTGGTCGCGGGCCTGGTCATCCCCGATCACTTCCGGCTCGACCGCTCCGGGACCGTCCTGGAGCGCACTGCCGGGCGCAAACAGCTGGCCATCCGACCCCTGCCCAACGGCGGCACGGTGCAGGAGGTCGTCCCAGACCACCTCTCCGAGAGCCCCTGCCTGGACGGAGAGCAACTCTCCGAGCTCAGCCGGCTCGCCTTGAAGTGCGAGGAGGTCTACGGTCTGGGGCGGGACATCGAGTGGGCCTTTGCCGGCGGCAAGCTCTACTTGTTGCAGTGCCGGGCGGTGACGACCACGGGCCAGGCGTCCGCCTCGGGC
>JBOHUL010000051.1:0-5000 GCA_050734425.1 Candidatus Dormibacteria bacterium | reverse complement strand
CCGCAGCGAGGAGCGCCGCGATCTCGTCCTCTAGCGATCCCTTCTCGTTCACCGGATAAGGATAGCAGAGTTTCTACAGAGACGGTCTAGTTGTCTCGCCAGAGAAGCGCGTGCCACCGCGTGGCCGCTGATGGTCGGGTTCCTGCGCCGGCTCGGGGCTACGTAAGAAGGCAGAGCGGAGTGACAGCCCCAGGCCGTGGCCAGCTCAAGCTTCATAGCGACCGCAGCGCGCTGTGAGCAACCGGGTGACCAAGTCCGGTGGACTGGGTGGGGACCCGCCATCCAGACCACCTGGGGGGATGGCCCCGCAGAAGGTGCTTGACACACGCTCTGGGGCGGCCCCAGGGTCCTGGCGGACGTTGACCTCCTCGCTGCCACAGCGGGCGGGCCCGCTCACCAGCATGGTCGTCGCCGCCATCCACGACGTGACGAGAACGCACGCCATCTCCTCCGGTTACCTGGCCGCGTGGCCCAGCGGCTCCGCGACGCCGCCCGAGCCCGAACCTAGCACGGCACCGGGCCAAGTGAGGCAAAATCTAGTCGTGGTCGGATTGGGTTCCAATGGCAGCGTCACCCTCTTCAACGGCTCGCCCGGGCTGGTTGACTTGGTCCCGGATGTCGAAGGGTGGAGTCGCCAAGGGCCGGGCCAGCCTCTCCCGTGAAGATCCGTGGCCCCTCGAGCCAAGGCGCAACTCGCGGCACGCCCGAGCCGGTGGTCTTCCACTTCGACCCAATCTGCCCCTGGGCCTGGATCACCTCCCGCTGGGCCGTGCGGCTGGAAGTGCTGGGACAACTCAGAGTCGAGTGGCGGCTGTTCTCCTTGGGGGTGGCGAACGCTTCCGACGCCGACCTGCCTGCCGACACACCGGTGGGCCACAGCGGTGCCGCGCTCGCCGCGCTGGCCCTGGCACGGCGGTTGGGTGGCAACCCGGCTCTCCTGCGTCTCTACACAGCGATGGGAGATGCCGCACACCAGCGCCACCAGGACCTTGCGGACCCGGCGGTCCTGGACCGCGCCTGGGCCGAGGCCGGCCAGGATCCCCAAGACCTTGCCGGTGCGGCCGGGGATCCCTCGCTCTGGGCCTCCGTCCTAGCCGATCATCAACTGGCCACCCGGAGCTGCCAGGCCTTCGGCGTTCCGACCCTCATTCTCGACGGTGGTTCGGGCCCGGGGATCTTCGGCCCCATAATCACCGAGATCCCCTCCGATGAGGAGTGCGTTGCGCTGCTAAGGGACGTAGTTCGGATGATGCGGCGCCCCTTCCTCATGGAACTCAAGCGGGACCGACCCCGGAGGCAGTCCACTCTCGAGTAGGCGAGTGCCGTAATCCCCAGTCTCCGGACAGCAGGCACCCGGGATCTCGGCCGCCCTCTTTCGACTCCCGACCCGCTGGGGCTTCTGCCGGGCCGGAGCGGCGATGCGGGACGAGGGTCGGAAGCGACCAGGAGGCGTCCCGCCGGGTCGCTCCGGCTGGACCCGGGCCGGCCCTGCCATGATGAGAGTCAGCTGACAGGGGCCGATCCGGGGCTGCCGGTGGTGGGGAGAGACGCCGGTCCCCATCCACCGCAACGGAGGCAGATATGGCAAGCACGGAGCAAGCTCTGGCGGACTTCGACTGGGCCCGGGTACTGGACTACGCCAAGCGGGTACCAGTCGATCCCCCCAAGACCCAGTACGAGCTTCCGGGGGTGACCCAGGAGACGCACCACGGGGTCCCGGTGGCGGTGGTTCCTCTGTGGCACGCCGTAGTCACCGCCAAGTTCGCGTTTCCCAAGGGTGAGCTCGGAGAGGCGAAACGCCGTCTCGGTGACGCGCTGGCCGAGGTGGAGTCGATATATCCCTTGGGGCCGACCGGGATCCTCTCGCAGGTCGCCTACGGCCTCAACTACTTCCAGAACTACCTGCCGCGGCGGCTGACCGATCAGCACATGCCCAGGTCCACGAGGGCGGGATCCGAGGGCGAGTGGGCCCTGATCGACGCCATTCGGTTCGTCAAGGACCCGGAGGACCTGGTCCTAGAGCAGAACGACATCAGCTTCCACTTCAAGTGCGACTACAAAGAGCACATCGACGAGGTGCTCCAGGCGCTCTTCTTCCCCGAGGGCAAGAGCCTCAACGGCATCCCCGTCAAGTCAACGTACGTCGGCGATCTCTTCTCCATCACCACCATCCGCCGGGGCTTCGCCGGCCACGACATGCCCCGGACTCTGGGCACCCGTCTCGGCATCCCCGGCGCCGAGAAGATCCCGGCCGGGGCGATGCTCTTCATGGGCTTCACCTCCAGCCACATCCATGGCCTGGCCGCCGGCAACCTGCCCAGCTTCGAGACCATCCCCGGCTGGACCGACCAGACCCGGGACAGCTACTTCGCCGGCGGCACAGCGATGCATCTCTCCCACATCGCCATCGACCTCGACAAGTGGTTCGACCTGCCCCACCAGGGCCGACTGCACCGGATGTTCAACCCCCGCCGGACCGAGGCTCAGGGGGTGCTCTCACCAGATCAGGCGCCAAAGACCGCCACCTTCAAGGCGGAACGGGACCGCGACGTCGAAGCCCACAAGCTGGTGGGTCACAACGAGCAGATGCAGTTCCTCTCCCGGGTCGAGGAGGACACGGTCACCCCGTACGGGGACCGCCTTGAGAAGGGAACGGTCTTCTTCCTCCGCCAGGACTTCGACACCGTCGAGAATCCCTTCGAGTTCTCGACCGAGGGGCCTGTCGACTCGCGGCCCCGAGCCGGGGTCCATTTCATTGGGTTCGGACCCTCTGCGCAGCACTTCGAGTTGATGCGCCGGGAGATGGACAGCGTCGACCTGCAGCGGCAGTACCAGCTCAGCGACGAGAACGTTGGCTTCACCAAGTTCCTGCACACGACCCACCGGCAGAACTACCTGCTGCCACCGAGGGCCCACCGCTGCTTCCCGCTGGCGGGGTTGGACTAGCCGACGCCCCGACGCCGGACCATGGGCAGACTGCGGCCCCGACCCGCTGCTGAGGCAGCAGGCAGGGGTCCGACCGGCCGTGCAGACAAGGGAGGAAAGGAGTGGCAGAGCCCGAGGCGTACGACCCGTCGGCCCTGAGGCAGGTCTTCGAAGCTAACTTCACCTACATCCAGGGCTTCTGGCGCAACGTCCATCGCTTCGCCTCCAGCGTGGCGATGATCGACCCTGAGAGCGGACGGAGCTGGACCTACGCCCAGTTGGGAGCGGATGTGGACCAGCTGGCGGTCGGACTGACCGGAGTCGGAGTCGGGCCGGGCGACGTCGTCACCTACCAGCTGACCAACCGCTTCGAGTTTGCTCTGCTCTACCTGGCCACCCAGCACCTGGGAGCCATCGGTTCACCGATCAACTACCGTCTGGCACCGGGGGAGACGGCTCACGTCCTGAACGACAGCCGGCCCCTCTTGTACCTCATCGACCACGCCTACGCCGAGACCGCCCGCCGGGCCCTGGAGCTGGCCGAGCACCGACCCCAGGTGGTGATGACCGTGGGGGCGCCGGTGCTGGCCGGCTCGGTGGCGTTCTCTGAGCTGTTCAATCGAGCCCGCAACGGGCCGGGGAGCGGCTCCTCTCCCGATCCCTGGGCCACGGGTGCCGAGGGGGCCACCTACCGGGAGACCACCCGGCTGTACACCTCGGGCACCACCGGGCTGCCCAAGGGGGTGCCCCTGTGCAGCCTGGTCGAGGTGCTGACCGCCCACGACGTGATCATGCACTTCCCCCTCTCCCCTGAGGACCGCACCCTCAACATGACCCCCTGGTTCCACCGCGGCGGTCTGTACTCCGGGGGACCCAACCCAGCGTTTTACGTCGGCGCCTCGGTGGTCCCCCTCAACCGCTTCGATGCCGAGCTCTGCTTGGACTATGTCGAGCGCTTTGGCATCACCTACCTGATCGGGGCTCCGACCACGCTCTCGCTGCTGGCCCAGGCCCAGGAGAAGGCCGGTCGCGACCTCTCCAGCCTCAAGGGCATCGTCACGATGGGAGCGCCCTTGGAGCGTGAGGCCTGCCTTCGCTACCAACGGGTCCTCACTCCCCGGATCTTCAACGGCTACGGCACCTCTGAGGCCTTCTGGAACACGTTTTTGCGACCCTCGGATCTGCCGGAGCACGCGGGCAGCGCCGGCCGGGCCTGCACCGACGACGACGTGGCTGTGGTCCGGATCGGCGCGTCTCTGCCAGTGTCCGAGACAACCCTGGTGGCCAGGGACAGCACCGAGGTGGGCGAGGTGGCGGTTCGCTCGGCCAAGTGCGGCTATGCCTACCTCAACCAGCCGCAGGAGCAGGAGGCCGCCTTCCGCGAGGGCTGGCTCTTCATCGGTGACTTGGCCTCCTGGGACCAGGATGAGTACGTAACCATCGTCGGGCGCAAGGACGACATGATCATCTCCGGCGGCGAGAACATCCACCCGGTCCAGGTGGAGGAGGTCCTCAACCAGCACCCCCAAGTCGCCGACTCGGCGGTGGTGGGCCTGGCCGACGAGCGCTGGGGTGAGGTGGTGGTGGGATACGTGGTGGCCAAGGAGCCCTCCCCCAGCGTCCAGGAACTGGACCGCCACTGCCAGGAGCACCCCATGCTCGCCGACTTCAAGCGGCCCCGCGCCTACCGCATGGTGGACGACCTGCCCCTCACCGCCACCGGGAAGAAGATGCACTACCAGGTGCGCCAGCAGGCGGCGGACGACAACTCCCAGGGACTGCTGCGGTGGGTCTGAGGCCCTGAGCCTTGCCGGGCCTGTCCAACCCGGCGCCGCCTCGCTGACCGACCGTCTCGCCATCTCCTGCAAGCGCCAGTTCAGTTGAGAAGCTGCGGCGGCGTGCGGCCTATGCTCAAGTGAGCGGCAGCAGCAAAATTTGGGAGCAGCGCTCATGGAAGCAACCGCCGAGACTGCGATGACCGGACACCTGACGACACTGGCCCGGGCGATCTACTGCGAGATCTCGGGCGAACCTGAGAGCAGCGCGCCGCCCACCGACCGCACCTCGGGGCCCTG
>JBOHUL010000050.1:0-4422 GCA_050734425.1 Candidatus Dormibacteria bacterium | reverse complement strand
ATCTCAAGCGGAGGCTGCCGCTACCCGGGAGCGCCCTCCAGGTCGAGGGCCAGGACGCCACCGTCACCGAGATCAGCGTCGCCCGAGAGCAGGTGCTGGTAACCCTGACTGAGTCCGGCACCGTCCTCGCGGTACCGGCCGCGCCGCTGCTGCAGGAGCCCCGGCCCGCGACGGCGCATCAGGGAAGGCGCCGCCCCCGACCCCGCGATTCGGACGGCACCTAGGTCGCATAGCCCAGGGAGGTGACGACCCCCTGTCGCTAAGTTGGGCCCGCCGGGCTGGAGCTGCTGCCCAGGCTGGGCCGGCCGGGATGGCCCACGCCTCACCGGTGACAGCTGGGCCCCGCCCTCGCTCCTAAAGAGGCGACCTGAGGCTGGCCGCCCCCCAACCTGGACTGCCCCCCAGCCGCCGATAGCGCCCTCGGACCATTGCGCCCCGCCCGGTGAGGCGGAGCCGGGGTCGCCCCGGTCCCCCTAGCTGCGGCGCCGGCGCCAGTAGGCCAGGGCCGCCGCCGCCACGACGGCGGTGCCCGCCGCCAGCAGCCCCAGCGGCAGCCGCCGCCTCTCTGGCTCGTCCTCGGGAGGCACCACCTCGATCCAGTCGGACGCCTGCCACGGGTTCTCGCTCGCGGCGGGAGAGGCCTCGGCGCCGGCGGGGGGGGTCGGGGCCTTGGCCGCCTCAGCCTCCGACGTGGCCGCCAGCTCCCGCGCCAGGCCCCGGCGCAGGCGGCCGATGACCGAGCTCACCGCCCGGTCCAGCTCCTCCGGCTCGACCTCGGCGAGCCGGCCCCGGCCCTCGACCAGGACCGTGAGGCGCACGTCGGATCCCCCTTCCGGATCGGGTTTGACCCGCAGGCGAACCTCGGCGTGGGCCCGGCCCACTCCCCGCACCTCCTTGCCGCTCAGTGTCCAGGTCAGGTGGCGGCCGGGCTCCTCGACGTGCTGGCGGGCATAGCCCCGGTAGGTCAGGGAGTGGCCCCCGGCTACGATCCGGAACGCGCCCCGTCCCCCGGGGCCCAGGGTCAGCCCGGGGGTGAGACGGAGCCCCGCCCCCTCCACCGCGAGGAGGTGCCAGACGCGCTCCGGCGTGGCGGGCAGGTTCAAGGTCTCGACCAGGGTCACTGCCGCCGCTCCCTTGAGTCAGGCGGCTCGGGTGGGGTGGGCGTCGGTCCCCAGCCGGGCAGGTGGCCACCCCTGACGGGGGTCGCCACCGGTGGTCGGTCGGGCGGCACCTGGGGCGGCGGCAGCGACGCCAGCTCCGCCAGGGAGCGACCCCGGTCGGCGGCCCTCACCACCATCGAGCTGCCGAGGAAGTCCTCGGGCCCGCGATGGTCGGGACGGAAGATCACGACCAGGGTGCCGCCGATGTACTGCAAGAGGCAGATCCATACCCCGAAGATCGGGAAGAGAGGGTTGCCCAACCAGAAGGGGATCGAGCGGAGCACGGCGTTGGCCACGGTCAGCGGCCGGCCGTCGGTCCGGGTGACCCGGAGCCCCAGGGCCAGCTTGCCCACGGTGGCGCCCGTCCCCAGGTACATGCCTATCAAATAGGCGGCGGTGAGGGCGGCGATCACGATCGCCAATTTCTCGAAGTCCAGTCCCACGTGCCGCTCCAGCCGGAGAAGCACGGGATTGCTGGCCAGGTGGGCCTGGTGCTTGTGGGCCAGCTCGAAGCTGACCACCTTGGAGAAGCTGCCGCCCACGATGGGAATTCCCAGGATGACGTCTCCGACAAGGAGCACCAGGAAGTCGATGAAGCCGGCCGCCAGGCGCTCCCAGGCGGGCAGGGGCGGCTTGGGGTAGAGGTCAACGCTCACGGTTTCTCACTGCTGGGGGGACTCCGGGTTTGGCAGGGCTCAGGCTCAATTCCTGAGTCTCGTGGGCATTCTAGAAGGGCCGTGGTGTGGACTCGTGCGCTTTCGGCACAAGACCTCGTAACACTCTTGCAAAGTAGCCGCCCCAGGCGCTCTGGTGGCCTATCTTGGGCCGATGCACCCTGGGTTGCTCCAGCCACCGCCGGGGCTGCGTCAGCTCCTGGCCCGCCTCGGACGGCTTGCTGGCTCCTGGCCGGGATCCCGCGGGCAGGGGATGGTCGAGTACTCGCTGGTCCTGGTGCTGGTGGTGCTGGTGGTGCTGGCGATCCTGGCCATCCTGGGAGGCCACGTCGGCGACCTCTACTCCAACGTCAACAACGGCCTGGACCAAGCGGCGGGTTAGGTTTCGCGGGGGTCGGCAAGACCTCTGCTATCCTCGGGCTAGGCCCGTTTGGCGCGCCGCCCCTGGGAAGTGGGGAGCGCCCTCCCAAGGAGTTGACAGCGCGATGACCTACGTGATCGGCGAGACCTGCGTCGACGTCAAGGACAAGTCCTGCGTCGAGGTGTGCCCGGTGGACTGCATCATCGGCCAGGACGAGGACCGGATGCTCTTCATCGACCCCGAGGAGTGCATCGACTGCGGCGCCTGCGTCGACCCCTGCCCCGTCGACGCCATCTACGCCGAGGAGGACCTGCCCGCCGACTGGGTGGAGTGGACCCCCATCAACAAGCTCTACTTCCAGGACAAGGGCGGGGCCCGCTCTGAGGTCGACGCCAAGGTGCCCCCCGCCGACGCCCAGGCCAGCTGAACCTGCTTCGGGTAGCTCACCCGAAGTTGCAGCCTCGAAACTCGGGTGACTGAGCCGATGGAATCCAGGGCCGGGCCTGATAGTCTGCACATCAGTTCGCTGCATTGGTCCACGGCAGTGGAGGATGAGCATGGTCATGGCGGTCCAGGGGAAGCTCGAGTCCGGCCAGAGTGAGGATCCGCAGGCGGCGATCGCCTTCGCCCGCAACCAGGGGCTCCAGTTCTGTGACCTGCGCTTCAGTGATCTCCTGGGGCAGTGGCAGCACTTCAGCATCCCCATCTCGGAGCTGAGCGAGCGGCTCTTCTCAGAGGGGATCGGCTTCGACGGCAGCAGCATCAAGGGGTTCCAGCAGATCCACGAGAGCGACATGCTGCTCTTCCCCGACCCCAGGACCGCCTTCGCCGATCCGGTCCTGGAGGTGCCCACCCTGTCCCTGATCTGCGACATCGTCGACCCCCAGACCAAGGGCCGCTACAGCCGGGACCCGCGCTACGTCGCCCGCAAGGCCGAGGCCCATCTCCAGCAGAGCGGCGTCGCCGACGTCAGCTACTGGGGGCCGGAGGTGGAGTTCTACATCTTCAACTCCATCCGCTTTGGCGAGGGCGTAAACCAGAGCTTCTATCAGATCGACTCCGAAGAGGGGATCTGGAACAGCGGCCAGAACGGGGTTCCCAACCTGGGCTTCCGCCCCAGGCTCAAGGAGGGCTACTTCCCCACTCCGCCGGTGGATCAGCTCCAGGACGTGAGGAGTCGGATCGCACTGGCCCTGATCGCGGCCGGGATCGAGGTCGAGGTCCACCACCACGAGGTCGGGACCGCGGGCCAGACCGAGATCGACATGCGCTATGACTCCCTGGTCGCCATGGCCGACAAGGTGCAGATGTTCAAGTACATCGTCAAGAACGTCTGCCGCAGGGAGCGCCTGGTCGCCAATTTCATGCCCAAGCCGCTCTTCGGCGACAACGGCAGCGGCATGCACACCCATCAGTCGCTCTGGAAGGAGGGGCTGCCCCTCTTCTATGACCAGGCGGGCTACGCCCTGCTCTCGGAGCTGGCCCGCCACTACATCGGCGGAATCCTGCTGCACGCCCCGGCGCTGCTGGCCTTCGCCGCTCCCACCACCAACAGCTACCGGCGCCTGGTGCCGGGCTACGAGGCCCCGATCAAGCTGGCCTACAGCGCCCGCAACCGGAGCGCCTGCATCCGCATCCCGACCTACAGCGACAGGCCCCAGCTGCGCCGGCTGGAGTTCCGCTCGCCCGACCCAGCCTGCAACCCCTATCTGGGTTTCGCCGCGATGCTGATGGCGGGGCTGGACGGGATCAGGCACGGAATCGAGCCCCCGGAGCCGCTGGAGGAGGACCTCTACGAGCTGGAGGGGGCGCGGGCGGACGCGGTCCAGAACCTCCCCGGCAGCCTCTCCGAGGTGCTCTCGGCCCTGGAGTCGGACCACGAGTTCCTCTTCTCGGGCGGGGTCTTCACCGAGGACCTGGTCGAGACCTGGATCGCCCTGAAGCGGGAGCGGGAGGTGGACCCGGTCCGCTTGCGGCCCCACCCCTACGAGTTCATGCTCTACGCCGACACCTGATCTTGGCCGGGGCGCCCTGCGCCCCTGCCCGTTCGCGGTTCCCAAGAGCGAGGGGCCTGCCGGCTTCGACATCCGACGGATCACCTCCGCCGCGGCTACTGGCTTGGTGAACCGGTTGACCACGCGGGGCGGCACATCTTTTGGCTTGGGATCTGTCAGCCAGCTGGTGTTGGCCGGTGCCGGGACGTCCGCTTCGAAGACCAACTCACAGG